>NZ_BAAATR010000033.1:0-109471 GCF_039533515.1 Kitasatospora cystarginea
GGCGCAGCCGCCGCCGCACCAGCGCCGCCCCACCCGTGCCCACGGCGAGCGCGGCCGCCGCGCCACCCAGCAGAACCGGCAGCTGCCGGCTCACCGCACTGGCCGTGTGCGCGACGGTGTAGCCGACCTGGACCAGGCCGGCGACCGAACCGTCCGGCCTGGTGACCGGCGCACTGCTTTCCACGACCTGTCCGATGGGCGCGGTGAAGCTGATGGTGATCGGCCCCTTGAGGGCCGGCTGGTACGGGCCGATGAGGTGCTTCCCGATCAGCGCGGGGTTGTCGGACGTGTAGCGGATCCCCTCGGGGCTGGCGATCACGACGTAGTCGAAGCTGCCATTCTTCATGATGTCCAGGGCCAGCGGCTGCAGCACCGCGGTCGGATGGGCACTGTCCAGAGCGGTCACCACCGTGGGGGTCTGCGCCAAGGTAATGGCCGCGGCGCGTGTGCGGTGCTCGGCATCACTCGTGGCGGAGCTCCGGGCCTGCAGGAGGAGTGCCGTCAACGCCGCGGCTACCAGCAGCACCACGACGACCAGCAGCCACAGGAACACCTGCCCGGCGACACTGCGCACCCTCAGCCGCGAGCGCAGTCCACCCCCAGTGGGCCGGTGTTTCCCCGGTCCGCTCAGTTCTGTGCCCGTAAGGGCATGGCCGCCCACTCCGTACATCCAGCCCGTCCCCGCGCATCCGGGTCGTGACTCCTCCACGCTGCCACCCCGCCCGGAGATGTGCATGCTCGAAGCCGGCGGAGGGCCGAACAGACCGCCAGGCAGGCTGGCGCCCTGCAACTCGTGACCGCAGTGAGGGCGCCGTCGCGGACGACCCGCCGCAAAAAGAACTATAGATGAAACCAATAGCATCCATGGCCAGTATGTCTTGGACACTATAGATCGAGGTCATGCAAGGTGGATCTCGCCAGGCCCCACAGATCGGGCCGCCACGAAAGAGAGTGACCCCATGCATGACCTCGCCAAGGGCGTCGCGCGTTTCCGACAGGACGTCTTCCCGGCCAAGAAGGAGCTCTTCGCCCATCTGGCCGCCCACCACACGCCCCACACGCTCTTCATCGGCTGCTCCGACGCCCGCGTCGTCCCCGAGCTGATCACCGGGTGCGAGCCCGGCGACCTGTTCGTCATCCGCACCGCCGGCAACCTCGTCCCCGCCTACACCCCCGGTGCCGACGGTGTCGCGGCGAGCATCGAGTACGCCGTCGCCGCACTCGGCGTGACGGACATCGTCGTCTGCGGGCACTCCGCCTGCGGCGCGATGACCGCCCTCGCCCACGGTCACGACCTGAGTGACGCTCCGGCGGTCGCCGACTGGCTGCGCCTCGCCGACGCCTCCCTGGCCCGTACCGCCACCGCCGGGGACGTGCCGGCCCTGGTGCGGCAGAACGTGCTGGCCCAGCTCGCGAACCTGGCCACCCACCCGTCGGTCGCCCGCGCCCTGGCCGAGCGGAAGGTCACGCTGCGCGGCTGGGTCTTCGACATCGCCACCGGGCGAATCGAGGAACTCCAGACCACCGGCTCCACCGCCCCACTCGCGGCCTGACCTCAGCTTCCCGAGTCGGCCCTGCCGGCGCGACCCGGGACCACCACCCCTGAACCCGCCCGCTTCGCGCACGATCCGCGAAGGGGCACACAGTGAAAGGAATCCCCCATGGTGCACGCCCAGTTCGACTCCTCCGCCCGCCAGGCGCTGGCCGCCGCCGCCGTCGAGGCCAAGATGCGCAAGAACCTCTCCTGGCAGCAGATCGCCGACGCCGCCGGTCTGTCGGTCGCCTTCACCACCGCCGCCGTCCTCGGACAGCACCCTCTACCGGAGAGCTCCACGAAGGCGGTCGCCGAGCTGCTGGGCCTGGACGAGGACGCGGTGATGCTGCTGCAGACCGTCCCCACCCGGGGCTCGACCCCCGGCGGCATCCCCACCGACCCGACCATCTACCGCTTCTACGAGATGCTCCAGGTCTACGGCACCACCCTCAAGGCCCTGGTCCACGAGCGGTTCGGAGACGGCATCATCTCGGCGATCAACTTCAAGCTCGACGTGAAGAAGGTCGCCGACCCCGAGGGCGGCGAGCGCGCCGTCATCACCCTGGACGGCAAGTACCTGCCGACCAAGCCCTTCTGACCCGCGCCCCCGGTGGGGCGGGCCGCAGTCGGCTCGCCCCACCACAGCCTCACCCCCTCCCCATCCCTCCGAGGAGACCACCATGGACTTCATCCAGCGCACCATCGACCTCGCCCGCCAGAACGTCGCCGAGGGCGGCCGCCCGTTCGCGACCGTAATCGTCAAGGACGGCGAGACCCTGGCCGAGAGCCCGAACAGGGTCGCCCAGACCAACGACCCCACCGCGCACGCGGAGATCCTCGCCATCCGCGAAGCCTGCGTGAAGCTGGGCACCGAGCACCTGACCGGCACCACCATCTACGTCCTGGCCCACCCCTGCCCGATGTGCCTGGGCTCGCTGTACTACTGCTCACCGGACGAGGTCGTCTTCCTCACCACCCGCGACGCCTACGAGCCCCACTACGTCGACGACCGCAGGTACTTCGAACTGGGCACCTTCTACGAGGAGTTCGCCAAGAACTGGGACGAGCGCCGCCTGCCGATGCGCTACGAGCCGCGCGAGGACGCGGTGGAGGTCTACCGGTTCTGGCAGCAGCGCAACGGCGGCGAGCGCCGCGCGGCCACAACCCCCACCGCCGCCCGATGAGCGTGGTGATCGACAAGGTGGCATGGATCCGACTCGAAGCCGGCCGGCTCCTCGCCACCCGCACCCACGGCCGCGACCTGTTCTACGAGCCGTCCGGATAGGAGAAGAAGAGGCCCTGCGGGTCGTACTCGGCTCGCAGCGATCGCAGACGTTCCCAATCGGGCGCCGTGAACGACCGCTGGGCGCGGGAAGGGTCGGCGGTCAGGTCCGCTTCCGCGATGTAGTGCCCGGTTCCGAGCGGCTGGAGGGTGTGCATCGCTTCGCGCAGCCAGGCGATGTTGACGTCATCACGCGCCGGGTCGTCCCAGATCGCGTAGGGCACGACGTAGCTCTCGCCGAGCACGGAGAAGGCCATGTTCCGTAGCAGCTCGCCCTCCTGCGAGACCGGTGAGACGGGCGCCAGGATGATGGACTTCGCGGAGGGGGCAGTGGTGAGCGCGTCGCCCAACTTCGCGAGCAGCGAAGCGTAGTCCTCCTGCGACCACAGAGTGTCAGCGGCGTACCGGCGCCGCTCGGGCCACAGCTCTCTGGCGGCATCGTAGAGAGCGGCAAGGGATGTCGGCTCGTCGAGCTGCCGGGACAGCGGGCGCTCGGCGAGCGGGCAGCTGTGCAACGGCCGGAGGGCGCGGACGGCCTCGGGGCGCGAGGTTGCGAATGCGGTGGCGGCGACGGTGACCACCTTGGCATGCGGCCGATCCACCGTCAGGGACGGGTCCGCGGCGGCCAGGAGGAAGGACAGTTCGACGTTCGCCGACAGTTCACGCGCCGTCTCGACGGCCCAGCGGGCCACGGGTTCGACTGCCGCCAGCGGGAAGACGTACGAGGTGGTGGCGAGTGCCGCCGGGCGCGGGTACAGGCGGAGGCGGAAGCCGGTGACGACGGCGAAGAAGCCGGGCCCCGC
Organism: Kitasatospora cystarginea; assembly: GCF_039533515.1. Classification (NCBI taxonomy): domain Bacteria; kingdom Bacillati; phylum Actinomycetota; class Actinomycetes; order Kitasatosporales; family Streptomycetaceae; genus Kitasatospora; species Kitasatospora cystarginea. The sequence continues at coordinate 3,620 of NZ_BAAATR010000033.1, forward strand.
GCCCCGCGCAGCCCAGAACAGGCCCGGATGCTCGTCCTCGGTGCATCTGACCGCCTCACCGGCGGCCGTCACCGCCGTGATCTCCTGGACGCTCGCGCAGCCCGGTCCCCACAGACCGGAGTTCCAGCCGAGGCCGCCGCTGAGCAGGTAGCCGCCCAGGGCGACGGAGGGACAGTGCCCTGCCGGGAAGGCGAGATCGCGCCGGGCGAGCTCCGCGGCGAACTCACTGCCGACGGCACCGGGCTGCACGGTCGCCGTAGCCGAGTTGTCATCGATCTCCCACCGGCGGAGTCCGGAGAGGTCGAGGAGCATGCCGCCGTCCCGCAGGGGTGAGCCCCACCAGTTGTGTCCGCCGGCGCGAACCGCGACCCGCAGACCGCGGGACCGGGCCAGCTTGAGGGCTTGTGGAACGTCCCGCTCGCTGGCGGCCCGGACGATCACGTCCGGGTACCGCTCCGGTTTGAGGTCGTTCCACAGTTCGCTCGCCCAGGTGGTCTCGTAGCCCGCGTCGCCCCGGCGCACGAGCACGCCCTCGATGCCTGAGGACTCGCCGTGCTCACTCATGCCGACCTCCTGGTGGGCCTCAGGCGCCGGCATCCTCCGCCCTCCACGAACCCGTGCCGGGCGCGCCGCAGCGGGTGGGAGGACGCGCGGCAGCCACGGCCACTGAACCCGCCGGGCCCGGCCCGGCGGCGTCCGGATCTGGCAAAGCCCCGCCGATGCAGGCTTGCCCGTCACGCCAGCTGACTTCGAGTCAGCGAGCCGGCCGAAGCCGGGCCAGGGCTAGTACGGATGGTGGTCCGGCTTGTCCGTCCACGCCTGGTAGGCGGGCACCCCGAGCTCGGGGTGGAGCTGCTCGATGTGGATCCGTCGCTGGTCGTAGGGCTTCTGGAAGTCCTCGTACTGGAAGAGGTCATCGAACCCGATCTTCCGGGTGTCCTCCAGGTCGCGGCAGAAGTAGACGTGATCGATCCGTGCCCAGTAGATGGCGCTCATGCACATGGGGCACGGTGCGCCGCTGATGTAGATGGAGCACCCCTTGAGCATCCGGGCGCGCTCCGGCACGGGGTCGGTGGATCCTTCCGGTCGGGGGATGTACTCGAGGGTCGACTCGTCCTGATGGTCCTCGGGAATTGAGGGCGACTCCGGGTTGAGGATCTGGCTGGCCTTTCGGATGGTCTCCACCTCGGCGTGCGCGGTGGGGTCCCCGGTGAGCAGGACCCGGTTCTGGCCACGCGCGATGATCTCCCCGTCCCGGGTGAGGACGGCGCCGAAGGGGCCACCCCAGCCGTTCTCGACGGATTCGATGGCCAGCCGTACGGCTTCCTCCAGGAAGGCCTTGTGGTTGTCCATGGCATGACCTCCCATTGGCCCAGCGCGTGGGTGAGTGTCATGTTTTACCCGATTGATTCCTTTTGGCTAGCGTAGTCCGGGTGAATGCTTCTGCAAGCCGACGGGACGACAGCGCCACCGTGGTCCTCTCGCAGAAGGTGCGCAAGGGCTGCGAGGTCGACTACCAGCACTGGCAGGACCGGATGACCGCGCTGGCGCGAGGCTTCGAGGGTTTCGGCGGCACGGAGGTCTATCCGCCCGGGGAGAGCGCGGAGGGCGAATGGGTGGTCGTCTTCCGTTTCGGTCGCCTCGACCAGCTCACGGCCTGGCTCGATTCCCCCGAGCGCAGGCGGATGCTGGAGGAGGGGCGCCCCCTGTTCGAGGGTCCGCTGACCCAGGAGGTGCTGGCCGGCGAGCCACCGGCACAAGAGGCCGTGACGGCCGTGATCTCCCATCGCGTCACCCCCGGCCGCGAGCCGCAGTTCGTGCACTGGCAGGCGAAGCTGCAGAAGGTGCAGGAGAAGTCTCCCGGCTACATGGGGGGCGAACTCTTCCGACCGGTGCCGGGAGTCCAGGAGAACTGGGTATCAGTCGTGCGCTTCGACACCCAGGAACACCTGGAGAACTGGCTCACGTCCGCCGCGAGGAGAAGGCTCCTCGATGAGGGCCGCGACGCCTACGCCTCCTTCGACGTACGGCAGATCGCTTCAGCGTTCAGCGGATGGTTCCACTTCGGTCGCACTACCGCAACGATCGACATCCCGCCCAACTGGAAGCAGGCCATGTGCGTGGTCCTGGGGCTCTATCCGACCGTCATGGTGCTCAACCTGACGGTCGGCAGGGCGCTGCAGGCCGCCAACGTCCCGGGCTACCTGGCGCTGTTCATCAGCAACGTGCTGAGCGTCAGCATCCTCACCTGGGCGGTGATGCCGCTGATCAACCGGATCCTGCGGTTCTGGCTGGTCCCCGGACCGACGGCCCCGGGACGCACTCACCTGCTGGGCGTCCTGGCGGTCGCATTCGGCTACGCGGCGCTATTGGCGCTCTTCGGTTGGACGGTCGGCTGACCAGGAGGGCGTTCGTCTTCAAACGCGCGGGCGGAGTCGGCGTCATGGAGCAGCCGGTACCCGGAGCAGGGCCGGGCGGGGCTTTGGTGCGCGCCACCGCGGCCGCTCCCGACGCCGTCACCTGACACTCGCACGCGCCGAAATGACAGGCCAGCAGCATGGCGTCAGCGGCATGGTGGGTGCTACGGCGTGCCGGGGAAGTACTGGTCACGAGAGTGACCGTCGGGGGTCACGTCCGGGGGAAGACGGCGCAGCCCGACCAGTTGATGCAGGCGGGCACGGTGCAGTGGTGCACGCCGAAGGTCGGCCGAGTCCGGGGCTCCTGTCCGGGGAGACTCCGTGCGCCTTCGTCCTACTGCAAGGCGCACGCGGCAACCGGACGGACGTCGCTGCTCTCCCGGACCCGGCAGCACCCCTACGACCGTCCGGTCAGGCGCTTGCCGCCGCGGGCCGGACCGTCACAGCCGCTCGGGAACGGGGTTGCCGACGGCCTCGATGGCGCGGCGGACGGGGACCTTCGCCAGCACGGCGAAGCCGATCACGAAGAACACCAGCAGGGAGATGATCGCCGAACGGTAGCTGCCGGTGATCTGGTACGCGAGGCCGAAGACCAGCGGGCCCATCCAGCTGGTGCCGCGGTCGCTGATCTTGTAGACGCTGAAGTACTCGGCCTCCCGGCCGGCCGGGATGAGGTGCGAGAACAGCGAGCGGGAGAGCGCCTGGCTGCCGCCGAGCACCAGGCCGATCATGCAGGCCAGGGCGAAGAACCAGGCGGGCTGGTGGTCGGGCATGAGGTACCCGAGGGCGAGGGTGACCACCCAGCCGACCAGGGAACCGAGGACAGTCCGCTTGGCGCCGTACCGGCGGGCGATCCGCCCGAGGAGCAGTGCGCCGGCGATCGCCACGATCTGGACCAGGAGCACGGCGGCGACCAGCGTGGTCTGGTCCATGCCGAGCTCCTCGCTACCGTAGAGCGAGGCCTGGGAGACGACGGTCTGGATGCCGTCGTTGTAGCAGAGGAAGGCGCCCAGGTAGAGCAGCGTGAGCGGGTACTCGCGCATGCCGCGCAGGGTGCGGGCGAGTTCGCGCAGACTGCCGGCGGCGGGCCGGTCGGGCACGGCTATGGCACGGTCGGGGGCCAGACCGGCCCGGGAGGGCAGCCGCAGCATCGGGACGATCGTGAACAGCGCCCACCACAGGCCGGCCGAGGCCAGGCAGATCCGCACGGCGGTGCCGGAGGACAGGCCGAGCGCGTCGTGGCCCTCGAACAGCGCCAGGTTGGCGATCAGCAGCAGTCCGCCGCCCGCGTAGCCGTAGGCCCAGCCCTTGGAGGAGACCGCGTCGCGCTCGTCGGGGGCGGCCAGGCCCGGAAGGTAGGCGTAGGAGAGCGCGACCGACACCGCGTACGCGATGTTGGCGACCACCAGCAGCGCGCCGCCGAGCAGGTAGCGGTCGCCGCCGAGGAAGAACATCCCCATCGTGGCGATCGCACCGACGTAGGCGAAGCCGCACATCAGCTCCTTGTGCCGCCCGGTGCGGTCCGCGACCGTACCGGTCAGCAGCATCACCGCAACCGATACCAGCACGGAGAACGAGACCGTGTACGGGAAGAACGACCCCGCGCGGATCGAGAGGCCGAGCGGGTGCACGTCGCCGGCCGCGTCGGCGGCGTTCTTGGCGACGGAGGTCAGGTACGGCCCGAGGAACACCGTCAGGACGGTGGCCGAGAACGCGGCGTTGGCCCAGTCGTTGATGTACCAGCCGAACTGCATCCTGCGCAGGGTGCGGTCGTCGGTGGCGGCCGCCAGGTGGTCCGGCAGGTGGGCCGTGGTGTTCATCAGGCTCCTATCGCTGAGCTGGAGCCGGCGCTGCCGTCGGTCCAGCAGCCGTGCTCGCCGAGGACATCCCGCAGGACGTCGATGCGATCGGCCATGATGCCATCCACACCGAGGTCGAGGAGAGCCCTGATCCGTGTGGGATCGTCCACAGTCCAGACGTGCACCTGCAGGCCGAGGCGGTGGGCGGCGCGGACGAAGGCCCGGTCGACGACCCGCACGCCCCGGTGCCGCTCCGGCACCTGCGCGCACACTCCGGCGAATGGCGCCCGGCGCCCCCGCAGCAGCGGCCCGGCCAGCGAGAGCAGCCGCAGCCGGGCCACCTCGCGCGGGCCGAGCGAGGTGGCCAGCCGGGGGCCGGCGGCGGCGCGGACGGCGGCGAGGCGGCTGTCGGAGAAGCCGCCGACGCAGACCCGGTCCCAGGCGTTGGTCCGGCGGATCGCCTCGACCAGCGGCCCGACGGCCGGCGCCGCCTTGACGTCGACGTTGAAGCGGGCCCCGGGGAACGCGCCGAGCAGGTCCTCCAGCAGCGGCACGGGCTCGGTGCCACCGATCCGGGCCTGCCTGACGGTGTCCCAGGGCAGTTCGGCCACCGCCCCGGTGCGGTCCGTGACCCGGTCGAGGCGGGAGTCGTGGAAGGCCACGAGCACACCGTCGCGGGTGGCGTGCACGTCCGTCTCGAGGTAGCGGTACCCGAGGGCGACGGCAGCCTCGAAGGCTGCGAGCGAGTTCTCGGGATGGCCGAGGTGACCGCCCCGGTGCGCGAAGGCGAGCGGCCCCGGGTGGTCGAGGAAGGGGTGCATGTCGTGCTCCGAGTTGCGGGGAGAGGAACCCGCCGGGCCTGCGAGACCAGGCGGCGCTGCCCGCTCCGACGGCGTCTCGGATCGTGCGCGTTACAGTATTACGCACCCTGTCAAGCGGTAACGCCCGGTGCGCCGGCCGGGCCGTGGAGCGACCTCCTGCCGCGAGAGAGCACGAGACGCAGCTCGGCAGGGCAGGGGCGCCTTGCAGCGGGTCGTCGGCGGCGGCGACCAGGTCGGCGTGCGGACCGGGCTCGGTACGGTCGGTGACGGTGCGTCGACCAGCGGTGTGCGGGTGGCGCGGGAGGCCACCGCCGCCAGGACCTCCGCGGGCGGCAGGTCGCGTCCTACCGATCGGGCCCTCCACGTACACGTTGTGCGGCGCGCCGTCGGTGCCCGCGATGATGGGGAGCAGGTCCGGCTGGTGGCCGCCTGGTCGCCGCTGCGGCGACACGGCGCCTTCCCTGACGGTATGTTGAATCGGTCGCGGCTGACGCACCGCACTGACATCGGGTCCCCAACTGGCTGGACGCCGTGGTTGGCTGGCTGCTTCGGCGGGCGGCGAGGGATGTGAGTTGGGCACTCGGCTTGTGCCGTTGTGGTCCGGTAGATTCGGCGGGCAGTTGATCGGCACACGAGGCGGCCGCGTGCCGCGCGTTCGACACGGCGGCAGTGGGTGCGGACCGGACATGGGCAGGGCCGGCGCCGGGAGGCTCTGCTGGAGTGCTGGCGGGCCATCGAGCTGTTCAGCCCTCCGACCATCCCGGCGGTGCCGCGTCGACGGCGCGCCCGGTCCGGCACGGCGGACGAGTACGTCGTGGACCTGACGCCTGCGGCGGGCCAGGCGCCGCCGCCGCTGCCGTGGGCGCAGGACAATCCGCTGACGGCAGCTCACCGGGCGCCGTACGGGAAGATGTGGCGCCATGAGGTGTACGGCGGGGTGTTCGACCTGTAGTTGTTGCGCCAGGCGATGATCGCGGTGCTGCCCGAGGACACGGAACCGGATCCGGGGGTGCCGCAGGAGGAGTTGGTGCTGGCGGGGCAGAGCGCGATGTTCGCGCTCGTCCTGGACGACCGGGGGCGCCCGGTCGAGGACACGTCGGTGGTCTCCGCGTGTGGCTGGGCGGCGGGGCGCCTGTTCGACCCGGGCCCTCAACACCGACGACCCCAACCGCCCGCCCGACGCCCCCTGGGGCGAACGCGACCGCCGCGCCTTCACCTTCGTCCTCGACCGCCTCACCCAACACGGCATCGACCTCGAACGCCTGCGCATCATCGCCCCCTTCCGCGCCCTCGTCACCGAGTGCAAGAAGGCCTGCCGCGAACGCGACGGCTGGACGCCCGCCCTCCTCGACGAACGCTGCGCCACCGTCCACAAGGCCCAGGGCAAGGAAGCCGACGTCGTCATCCTCGTCCTCGGCGGCGGGCGCCCCGGTGCCCGCAGCTGGGCCGCCCGCACCCCGCACCTGCTCAACGTCGCCGCCAGCCGCGCCAAGCGCCGCCTCTACGTCATCGGCGAGCGCAGCCTCTGGGCCCCGCTCCCCCACTTCGACGTCCTCGCCGCCGAGGTCGAAGAGTTCGACCACCTCCGCGACCGTGGCTCCTGGCCTCCCGGCAACGGGCTGTCAACGGTCTGAAAGAGTCTTGGCGTACTGGGTGGTCAGCATCGTCAGCCCCGCCTTCGAAGCGGTGTGCAGCGGCGCGATGACCTTGGGTTCGGGCCGCGAGGCCCTGCCGCTGGAACACCCAGACATCGACGCCCTCGGCGGCCTGCCCGGACTCCCGCCCGGATGGCACGCCGACGACCTCGCGCAGCCCCGGGTGAGGACGCTCGCCTCGCCGTGGTGTGCGCGGTCGCCGGCGACCTGTACCTGCACCCGGTCGTCCCGGCGGCAGCGCCGGTGTGACGGGGATGGCCATGACTGCTGGCCGGTACATCCGGCGTCGTGTCGGCCCGCTGCCGGGGCTCGATCAGGCGATCGTGGCGCCGCGCTCCTGCGCCAGAGCCTCCAGACCGTACCGGGCCACGTGCTCCGCGTTGCCCAGGTCTATCGTCCGGATGCCCTCGTCGGCCAGCCGCTCGTTGATCTCCTCCAGGTGCTGCTGGACGAGCTGCTTCTCGGCATCCGTGGTGCGGCCCTTGTGCGGCCTGCCCGCGTGCTCCAGGCTCGCGTAGTTGACCCGCTCCCTGGCACCGGCCGGCGCCACGGCCTGACTCGGGATGGACCGAGTGACCCGCTTGGCGCCACGCAGCACCTCGGCCATCGGGGCTGCCGAGGCCAGCCGGTTGAACGCCTCGGCCTCCATGACGACTGTCTCCGGCTGGTCCGCGTCCGGGTGGTGCAGCTCGATCGTCACCACGTCGAGTGCCAGCTGCTTCACCGCGGTCAACTCGCCGGCAAGCGCCTCGATCTCGACCGGGTCGTCTTCCAGGTCAGGGTGCTGACGGACCACGATGCGCACCAGGTCGCCGTCATTCTCCGCGTGCTTGCCGGTCAGGTCCGAGAACCTGATGATCTTCTGGCCCATGTCTTCCTCTCTTGCCCTGTGCTCAGCTAAGAGCCTACGTCTGGAATGATCTACAACTGACGCACTGCCGCATCGCACAGCCGACCTGACCGCCACGGACGGTCGGCCCGACCAGCCGGATGCTGGACGGTAACAGGGCTGGTTCGGTTCCCGCCGGTTGCCCGGATGTGCGGGTGCCCGGCTCGATCGGTCGTCGAGCCGGGCACTGGTCGGTGACGGTCGGGACTCAGTCGTCCTGCTCGTCCCGGTGGTCGCGGCCGAGGCGGGCCAGGTCGATGGACCAGATGCCGCGGCCGTGAGTGGCGGCGTAGAGCTTGCCGTCGGGGCCGGTCTTGAGTTGCATGACGGTGGTGGTGGGCAGGTTGCGGCCCAGCACCTTGAAGTTGGTGTCACCGGGTGCGCGGTAGAACGCGGCCAGGTCGGTGCCGAGCGCCAGGCCGCCGTTCGGCAGCAGGCGGATGGAGTCGGCGGGTACGTCGGGGAGGTTGGCCGAGACGTCGGCCCAGGTTGCGCCGCCGTCGTGGCTCTCGAAGAGGTGACCGATGCCTGCGCCGGGGCCCTCGGTCCAGGACCGGGAGAAGCCGCTGAAGGCGACGAAGACGTGCTGGGCGTTGGCCGCGTCGACCGCGAAGCTGGACACGTACCGGTTGGGCAGGGTGCCGTCGACGGGCAGGTTGAGCTGGTGCCAGCCGGTGCCGTCGGCGTTGCCGACCGCGATGCCGCGGGTGAAGCCCTGGTTGTTGCAGGGGCCGCACCAACCGGCGTAGACCGTTCCACCGGAGGCGGCGACGGCGGTGGCCACGTGGCCGACACCGAGGTCGTAGGCACTGGTCCACTCGGAGCCGCTGCGGATGGCGAAGCCCTTGTCCTGCACCCAGACGTGCTGACCGCCGGCCACCCAGGTGTTGGTGTTCTTGGCGTCCGTGGTGATCGGCGCGATGAAGCGGGCGGCGCTGGCGGCCTTGTCCGGCGGGGCGACCTCGTAGGAGGTGGCCTTGGTGGGGTCGGTGGACCAGGCGCCGTTGTTGACGGCGCAGTTCTGGGTGACCCACATGTCGAGGTAGACGTACTCCTCGGCGATGTTGCAGCCGTTGTTCGGGTCGACGATGGTGTCGGCTCCGTCGCCGCCGAAGTCGGATCCCATCACCTTGTCGCCGGCGCGCAGGATGGACTCGCCGTTGTCCTGCAGACCGCCGCTGACGGCCACGCCGTGACCGGACGGGTCCTTGCCGATGCCGACCGAGTAGTACTGGAGGGTGTTGATGGTGCCGTCGTTGAGGGACTTCCAGTCCTTGGCGTGGCCGCCGGAGTCCACCGCACCGTTCAGCGGGCGGCTGTAGATGCCGCCGTCGTTGCCGACGTAGACCGAACTCTGGCCGTGGTAGCTGCCGATGGCGACGGCGTGCTGGTCGGAGTGGACGGTCGGCGAGCAGTCCCCGGTCTGCTTGGCCGGGTCGATGCTCCAGCACGGGAAGTTGAAGTTCCAGTACGGGCCTGGGGTGATCCAGCTGCTGCCGCCGTTCTTGGTCTCGAAGACCTCCTCGAGTCCGGCGTAGACGTGGTCAGCATTGTTCGGGTCGACCTGGAGGAACTGGTTGTACCAGGACTGGATACCGGGCTGGTAGCCGTCGCCCTGGAGCGCGGAGCCGGAGTTCCTCAACTTGTCCTTGTCCGCGATCAGCGTCCACGGACCCGACGGTGAGCCGGACTTGGAGACGTAGACGCCCTTCAGCCCGGTGTCCGGGTTGTGTGCCATGACGTCCGGGGACTGGTCGATCGCGTAGTAGCGCGAGCCGTCCGCCGAGCGGGCGAAGGTCACATTGCCGACGTTCGCGGCGTCGGTCGGCAGGTCGCCCAGCGAGGCGACGCGCTGCCAGGTGCCGTCGGCGGCCTTGCTGTAGAAGCCGTTGTAGGTGTCGCCACCGCGCCAACCGACCGCGAGAACGACCTTGGTCGGGTCCCTCGGATCGATCGCGATGTCGTTGGCGATGTTCTTGTACGGCGCGCTCGGGTCGGACGCCTTGGCACCGCCGGGCAGGTAGTCCGGGTTCGGCGCGAACTCCAGCGTCCACGGCCCGGACAGATCACTCGTCGAGTGGCTCCACACGCCGCGGCTGGTCGCCGCCCACACCCGGTCCCCACCGAAGCGCAGGGCGTGGATCGTGGTGGACTCCAGCTCGGCGCCGCCGACCCGCATACGCGGCTCGAACTCGCCGTGCTTCGGATCGGCGAGGACGTACACGCCGGTGCCGACGAAGGAGGTGGCGCCGGTGTTGGACTCGCCGGTGGCGTACCAGAGCCGCCCGGCGCCGTCGAGGCTCAGCGCGCCGGTGGACAGCGAGGGCAGTTTGTCGGAGATGGCCTGCCAGTGACCGCCACCGGTGCGGGAGCGGAAGACGCCACCGTTGGCGCCGCCGGCGTAGACGTAGCCCTCGTCGTCAGCCGCGATGCCGGTGATGCGACCGGTGACATCGCCCGCGCCGCCGCTGGAATTGGAGTTGACGTCGCGGTAACGCGGATCGTCAGAGTTGTACGGCTTGTTGGTGACCTGGCTCCAGCTGCCCGGGGTGTGGGCCATCGACTGCAGCTGCGCCCACGCGGCGCCGTACGCGCCGGGCGCGACCACACCGGGCGCGGTACGAGCCTCGGTGAACTGCGCCGTGGATTCCATCGAGTTGAAGGCCTCGTCGGCGCCGCCGTCATCGCCGCCGTCCTTGGCGGTGAGCATGGAGCTGAGGTGGCCGGGCGATCCGGTCTTGGCGGCGTGCTGGCGGGCGACGTCCGCAAGGTGGCGGGCCTGCCAGGGACGGGGCTTGGGCGCGGGCGCTGCGAGGGCCTGGTTGGCGGTGAGCCCGAGCGCGGTGAGCGTGACGGCGCTGATCAGCAGCCGTCGGCGATGCCTGTTGGACACGGTGCGGTGTTCCTCCCCGGGTAGCCGGACGCGGGTTTCGCGCGCCTCGGTGAGCAGTCGGAAGCTTTCCGGTTCGGGCCGTGCGAAGTGAAGGGGAAGTACGTAACGAATGGCTAAAAGCCTTGCTCGGTAACTGACTTGATATAAACCGGACATGATCTGTCCGGCGGCCGTCGAGATGCCTGGACAGCACCGGTGTGCTGGTTCGGCTTGGTCAGCGTCAGGTCATGGGTGAGAGGTCGGGGACGGTGTAGCGGGCGGGGCCAGCAATTGGTCCGCACGGTCCTCGGACGGCTCCGTCGTCGACTACGGCAGCGGTGGCGTCGACGTCATGCACGCGGTGGAGCCGGGACACCGGCCGGCCAAGTCGTCGAGGAGTACGTCGGCGATCACTTCCTCGACCACGGCGGTGCGCAGTTCGGCCATCGCGTCGCTGAGTGCCGGGTCCCAGGGTGCGGGAGTGAGGCGCCCGGGATCGGGTCCTGCGGGGATCCGGGGCACGGCGGAGCGGTAGTCCTCGGCTGCCATGCGCCAGGGAACGGCACCGGTCTTGGCCAGGACGTGGGCGGCGATACGGATGCCCTCGCCGTCGAAGTCACCGTGGTAGTGCAGGGAGGCGCCGCATGCGGCGAGTTGGCGCAGCAGGTGGATCACGGCGGTGTTGGGCCAGCCGGAGGTGCAGACGAGGGGCGGGCAACTGGCGCCGAAGCGCCGGATGGCGAGGGCGAGCACGCTGGGGTTCTCGGCGATGTGCACCGGCCCTGCGGACCGGCCGAGTTCGCCGGGTGAGCGGAGTTGGGCGAGGGTGAGGCTGACGGCGTGTCCGGCGTCGGCACTGATGCGGGCGATCCGGGCGACCGGGCCGTCGCCGCCCAGTCGAAGGCCGGCGGCGAGCACGGTGCTGGAGAGTTCGTCGTCGGCCACGCCGGCCCTGCCCCAGAGCGCGCGCCGCCCCTGGGCGCTGTCCGGCATGTCGGTGCCGTACAGCACCGCCAGGGCGCGCAGGACGAGGGAGGACAACCGCGTCCCGTCGTCGAGGGCGTGGGAGTCACCGTCGAGGACTCGGGCGGCGAGGACCGGGAGCGGTTCCCCGTCGGACGGGAGTGCGGCGAGGACGGTCAGCGCGGAGGCCAGCAGGCTACGGGTCCGGTCGGGCGAGCCGTCGACGAGGCCGTTGGTCCGCAGGTGGGTGACCCACTCGGTGAGGGCAGGCTGGGTGGTGACCACCTCGTGACCGACCAGCCAGTCCCACAGGGCGGTGCGTTGGATCGAGTCGCGTTCACGCTCGGCGGCCCGATCACGGATCGGGCCGAGGATGGCGGTCACCACGTCCCGCACGGGCCGACCGCAGGCGTCCGCCACGGCGGCCTCGAGCTGGGCGAGTCGTATCGTCGGTTCGGCGCTGGGTAGCCGGTCGAGGCCGAGGAGGTCGGCGAGAGCCTCCCGGCCGGCGTCGTCGAGTGGCCCGACCCGCACACGGCTGACCGGCCGGCCGCTGGACAGGCGGTCGTGCACGGCATGCCAGAGGGGCAGGAGTCCGGGGAGGTCCAGAGTGTGACGGCTCGTCATTCCGGCTCTCCCGTAGCGGCGTCGTCGGGCAGCAGGTCGGTGCCCGTCCAGGTGAAGCGGGCGCTGGTGACGGCGTCGTCGCCGTCGGCGCCGGTGATCAGCTGATGGACGGCGATCCCGGAGAGCTCGCGGTAGGTGCACCACTCGTGGTCGGAGGTGAGTACCAGGTCGAGGTCGAGCGCCGCGAGCAGGGCGAAGACCTGGCCGCGGTTGATGGTGTCGACACCGACGAAGACCTCGTCGAGGAGGATCAGCCTCGGGGATTCCGGGACCGCCTCGTAGTGCGCGGCCACCGCGGCGAAGAGCGGGAGGTGGAGGGCGATGGCCTTCTCGCCGCCGGAGAGCGCGCCGTGGAGCTTCTTGGTGAGCAGCTGCCAGCCGGCGCCGTTGGCGCGGTCCAGCTTGACGACGAACTGGTGCCAGGCCGTGTAATCGAGGACCTCGGCGAGTTGCTCCTCCCAAGTGGCGGCGGTATTACGGGTCTTGGCTTCCTCGATGCGACCGCGGAAGAAGGCGTGCAGGGCCTCGCGGTCGGCCTCGGTGATCCTGGCCGGGTCCTTGAGCAGGAGTTCACGGGCCGTCCTGGTGCCGGCGGGCAGATCGGGGTGGATCTGCCAGACCAGGCGCACGGCCATCTTGGACGCGGTGCGGACACGTTCGAGGTGGCCGTTCATCCGCTCCACCAGCTCACCGGCCTGGCGGATGCGGGAGGCGAGGTGACGGCGGGTGTCACCGGTGAGGGTCTGGTCGAAGAGGTTCCGTTCGGCGGCGGTGATGTCGTCCTGGCTGCGGTCCCGGTCGCTGATGAGCGTGGCGAGGAGCCCGGTCGCGCCGGTCCGGACGCCGTCGACGGAAGCCGTGAAGACGTGGGTGTCCTCGTCGGCTTCGAGTTCGAGGTCGGCGCGGGTGCTGAGGCTCTGGCGGGCTCGGTGGACGGCTTCCGACAGGCGGTTGAGCGAATCGCCGAGGTTCCTGGTGCTGTGCGGCAGGTTCGGCCACTTGGCAGCGGTCTCCCGGGCCGCTTCGAGGGTGGCGCGGGTGCCGTCCTCGGCGGTGAGGGCGAGAGCGATGCCGGCGTCCTCGGGGAAGCCGAGGACGCACAGCCGCCGGAAGCGCTGGGCGGCTTCGTTGCGGGCGGCCACGGCCTGGTCCCGGCGGTCCGCGTCCTGGGCCATGGTCGCGCTCAGTGAACCGATTCGGCCTTCCAGGGCGATGAGTTCCCGGGTGCCGGAGTCGATCTCGCGGCGGGTCCGGCCGAGTGATTGCCGCAGGTCGCTGATGCGGGCGGCCACCTGACGGTAGTCCTCGCCGACGGTGCTCTCGACCGCTTCGAGCGCAGATCGGAGTCCTCGGGCGGCGGCCTCGGCCTGCTCGGCCTCGGCTGCGCTCTCCTCGGCCACGGCGCGGGACGCCTCGGCATGGGCGCGGGCGGCCTCCCAGGCTTGTCGGGTCGCCACCCACGCGAGGTGGGAGTCCAGCCAGACGTCGGCCTGTTCGCGCAACGCGTCGACCGCGGCGGTGGTGGTGTCCAGGGCGGTGCGCTCGGTCGGCAGGGCGTGCTCGGCGGAGGCGACCGCGAGCGCGCGCAGCGCGACGGCGACCGCGTCTTCCTGCCGAGCGAGGTGCTCGACGACCTCGCGTACGGCGTCCTCTCGGGCGCCCACCTCGGACTCCGAACGCTCCCAGGCGCGCTTGGCCTGGTCCACCTCGCGGTGGTGCGGTCGGGACTCGAGGTCGGCGCCGAGGCGCAACCGGCGGTCGGCGAGGACACGGAGCTCCGCGTCGAGCGCGGCGGCAGCAGCGTTGGCCTCGGCCAACCGGGCCGTGAGCTCGGCGATCCGGCGCTGCCTGGCGCGTTCCCGGGCCGCGGCGCCGATGTGGCTGGACTCCGGCTTGGCCCAGCTGCCGGTCGCGGCCGCGAGGCGCCAGCTGCCGTCCGCCCCGACGGCAGCCGGGTGGGCTGCGGGGAGCCTGGGCCCGTAGGCGATGCCCGCGAGCAGCTGCCGTACCCGGCTGACCGGCACCGGGCCGTCCGACTCCGGGCGCAGGACGTCGAGCAACGACGGGCCCGGTGCAGGGGTGGCTGATGCCGGGTCGGCGAGCGTGTCGTGGCCAGGGACGGTGATGCCGCCGTCGGGGGTCATCCAGGCGTCGAGCAGCCCCGCCGCTTCCAGGGCCGCTTCGATGCCGGCCTGGTCTGCGGGTGGCACGCCCGGTTGGAAGGCCAGCAGGCTCCACAGCGGCCCTCCTGCCATGGCCGACCGGTCAGCCGTGCGGGTGTGCGGCGGGACGGGCGGGAGATCGGCCGCAGCGGCGGTGCGCTCCAGCTCCTCCGCGATCCGGTCACGCCTGGCGCGGGCGCTGTCCCGGGTCGCGCGAGCGGTGGTCTCGTCGGCGGTGATGTCGCTCTCGGCAGCGCGGGCGGCGGCCTCGACCAGGGCCAGGACGTCGGCCTCGGCGGCGGCGCGGGAGACGAGTTCCTCCGTGTCGTCGATGCGCAGTTCGGTGCAGTCGGCCGTCGCCCACTGGCGCAGCCGGTCGGCGTGGACGTCGACCGCGGTCTCGTAGTCGCGGGCGTTCAGGTCGCGGCACGTGATCGCCGCAGTCAGCCGGCCGCGGGCCTTGTCGAGGTGGTCCTCAGCTGCCGTGCGGTCCGCGACGGACCGCTCGTGGCGCTCGATGGCGGCGCGCACCTGGGCGATCTGGCCGTGCCGGGACGCCACCGCACCGCGCAACAGACGACGTGCGCCACGCCCCTGCTCCCCCGCGTCCGCGGCTGGGCTCGGCGCATTGTCGAGCATGGCCTGCACCTCGGTGCAGAGGGACTCCATGGCCGCACGCCGCGCCGCGCCCCTGGTGTCCTCCCGGGCCGCGCGGGTGTGCTCGGCGCGCCGCTCGGAGCGCAGCCGGGCCTCATCGGCACGGCCGGCGTCCTCGCCGGCCGTGCCGATCTTGCGGTCGGCGGCGGCACGCAGGCGGTCGGCGGTCTGGCCGGCGTGGTCGCTGCGGCGGCGGAGCTGGTCGAGTTCCTGGCCCTGCCGGTAGACCTCCGAGTCGAGCAGCCCCTCGATGGCGCCCTCGATCTCCTGCGCCGTGTGTTCGAGCTCTGCCTTCCCCAGGGTGCTCCGCTCGCGCTCGCGCAGGGCTTCGGCGTGCTCCTCCTCGCTCGTGCGGGCGATGCGGGTGAGGTTGTCCATCTCTGTGGTCGCGGAGATCTGCGCGCCCGCCGCGGCGCGTAGGACGCGCTGGGCATAGCCGCGCTGCTGGGCGGCCAGGGCGGTGGCTGCGGCGACCTCCTCGTCCAGGGTCTTCAGGTGCTCGCGCTGGCGGTCCAGGCGTTCGAAGCCTTCGGCGAGTTCGGTGATCTCGCCCTGGCCGAGCGGGGGCAGCGCCCGGGAGAGCAGCGAGGAGAGCAGCGACGGGTCCAGACGCTCGGAGAGCTTCGGGGTGCGGAGCTGGAGCAGAGCGGTGATCAGGGCGTCGTACCGCTGCTCGCTCAGGCCGGGGAAGAGCGTGGTCCGGACCGCGCTGCGATAGTCGGCCGACGATGCGTGGAGCTCGCCCTGGCCCCGCAGGGCCTCGGCCAGGGCGGCGCGGGTGAGCGGCTGGCCGGCGTCGTTGACCAGGGCGAGGCCGCCGGGGCGGTCGATCCGTGCGGTGGTGGTGAAGAAGTCGGCGGTGACACCGCTGGTGTGCACGCTGGCCTGGAGCCTGGCGCCGCAGCTGAACCAGGCGGGATGACCGTCGCGGGTGTGGACGAACTCCAGCCAGACGTAGCCGACCCGGGTCCTGCCTGACGCACCCTCACCCATCAGGTTCCAGTGCATGGTGCGCTCGGAGCCGCCGAAGGTGGACAGCCGGTTGGGGCGCAGGCTGGCGTCGAGCAGGAACGGCAGCAGCACCTCGAGCGCCTTGGACTTGCCGGTGCCGTTCTGGCCCCTCAGCAGCAGGCGGCCCTGGTGGAAGGTGAAGGTCTCGTCGTAGTAGCGCCAGACGTTGAGGATGCCGGCCCTGGCCGGCTGCCACCGCGCCGGGCCGGCGTCCACGGTTCGGGATGCGGACGGCGGCGGGAGTTCCGTCACGGTCATCAGAAGGGATCCTCCCTGGTCATGATGCGGGGCTGTCGGCAGCGGTGGCGCGATAGCGGAAGGCCGCAGGCCGGGGGACCGTACGGTCGCCGACTCGGCGGGCCAGACCGAAGTCGGTCAGGACGCGGATGGCGTCGGCAGTCAGCCGCTGGGCTCCGTCCTCCGACTGGTAGCTCTTCGCCCACTGCGGGAAGCGGCGCAGCAGGTCGTGCGCCTCGGCAGTGAGCTGTTCCGGCGTCAGCCCGCCCGGAGCAGCCGTCAACGGTTCCAGCAGGAGCAGGGCGGCGACGCGGGCGCTGGCGGAGTCGTCGGGGAACCGGCTGTCCGTGGCGATCCCGTCCGGGTCGACGAGCAGCAGCCCGTCGGCGCGCTCCTCCAGCAGGAAGCCGCCCTGCTCGGCCGCGCGTCGGACGATCTGACGGCCCGTCGGGGAGGTGAGGTAGGCCAGTTCGTCGGCGGAGAGCTCGTCGTGGTGGAGCACCGGGTCGTCGAACAGCCGGCGCAGTACCGAGTGCCGCAGTCGGAGGTTTCGCTGCGCCTCGGATGCGTCGGCACCGCCGTACCGCTGCTCCCGCACCGTCTCCCGCAGGAGTTCCTCGAAGCGCAGAGGTACCTCTTCGGCCGGTACGGCCAGCCGGGACGGCCCGACGGGTGCGGCGAGCAGGCGCATCAGCACCGTGGCGTCCACCCGGTAGAGCACCTTGGCGTCCGCCGAATCGACGAAGCTGTCCGTGACGCCGTCCACGGTGAGTAGCGCGCCGTGGGACTCCAGTAGCTTGATGACGTCCACGAAGGCCATGCGTTCGGGCTTGCTCGCCGTATCGAAAGGCGGCAGTGCCTCGTCGGTGGCGCAGGCCTGGACGATGCGGTCGGCGAGCAGACCGACGGTCGTCACCGGGATCGGCAGCAGCTCGGCCGCGACGACACACAGCAGGGTGTAGCGGCGGCGGTCGAACGGCGCCTTGCCCGAGCGCAGTCGGCGGGCGGGGCGGGAAGCGTCGAGGACGGTCCGGATCTTGAGCAGCCGCGCGTACCCCAGGCGCGGCTCCAGCACCAGCTGCCAGCCGCAGTGGTAGTCGAACCACTTCGTCAGCGGGTCCTGCCTGCGGCGGATCAGCTCGAAGCCGGACGGGTCGCCGCGCTCGGTGATCAGCGGTCGGCCGAGGAGCAGTCTGATGCCTCGGGCGACGTCCTCCCGCTCGGCCAGGACCAGCTGGTTGGCGAGGGTACTCATCCGGTCTCCTCTCGAACCCACGCCCGGCTGCTGCCGGGGCTGCGGATCTCCACCAGGTAGTCAGGTCCCTCCAGCCGTCCGTGAGACGTCCGCAGGACGGCTCGCCCACCGTCGGGGACTGGTCGCAGGACGATCTCGACGCGGCCGTCCGAGGTGACCGCCCGGCGCGCACCGCTGCCGTCCGGCCGTACTGCCAGCGCCCTGCCGAGGAGATCGAGCAGCCGCTCGAAGACGGCGTGGTCGAGCATGCCGAAGCCCGAGAGCCGGACAGGGCCGTCCGTGCCCAGGACGTCCCAGGCCGCTTCGAGTTCGGCCCGCTCCTTCCGGGCCCGCTCCGCGCGGGCCGCCTTGATCCCGCCGATGTCGCGCACCTTGCCCGTACGGGTGAACCGCTCGGTGCGTCCGCTGGTGCGCAGCAGGGCGGACACCCTGACCGGAGGGGCTTCGGCCCAGCCGTACGAGGAGGGCACCAACTCGGGGTCAGGATGGGCGAGGTGGGCGTGGCGAGCCGGTCCGAGGCCGAAGGCGGCCGACCACAGGCGGTGCAGGTCCTCCTCGGTGGGCGCGGCGGCGAACCAGCGAGCCAGTTCGCGGAAGTCCTGCGCGACGCTGGAGGACCGCCGACGCGACTCGGTGATCCGGTCGAGGACCTGAAGGAGCGTCACGATGGCGCGCCGCGCCACGTCGTGCAGCTGCTCCACGCGGGGTCGCGAGCCGTCTGCCGGTAGGAACCAGGCCTGCAGACCCTCCCAGCGCGCCCGGCGCCGCTCAAGCCAGGCCGGCGCGGGATCGCCGTCGGCGAGCGGCGGCAACTCGGCACCGTGAAGCGCTCGTTCGTGCAGCAGGCTCACGCCGCGCTGCTCGACCCGCTGCACGGCCGCGGCCACCGCCTGCCCGCGCTGGTCGAGGTTGAGGAGGAACTCCTGGAGGTAGGCCACCGTCGCGGCCTTGACCTCGCGGAAGGTCGCCAGGTCCGCGCCCTCGGCGCGCAGCAGGCGTTGCAGCTCGCCGTTGAACGCCTTGGTGTTCGCCAGCAGCGCCTCCAGGTGGCCCTCCAGTTCCTGCAGGGTGGTGAAGATCCGCCGGTCCGACGACGCCGGGTCGCCGAGCAGCACGTACAGCTCGTCGAGCCGATCGGTGACGGCCTCCAGCACGGCGGTCTGGAGCGCGCCCGTCGCGGCGAGCACGGACAGGGCGTGCTCCACCCCTGCGAGTGCGGCCTCGCCGCGCCGGGTCAGCGAGTACTGGAGGTTCCGGCGCTCGTACTCCTCGGCCGTGCGGTAGTTCTCCGCGTGGTTCTGGACGACGTCGAGCAGCTCCCAGGCGCGCAGCTGGCGCAGGGCGTCCTGCAGGTCGTCGTCGTGGATGGCGTCGAGCCAGCCCACCGACCGCAGGCGGGTGCGGACCTCGTCCAGCCCGAGTGCCGTCTCCAGCCGTTCGTTGGCCGCACCGAACGCCTGCAGGATCGCGCCGTAGAGCTCGGCCCTGTCCCCCGTCGTGAACCGGAACATCTCCGGCGGCACCCTGCGCAACGGCTCCCCTCCTCCCCGCCGGTCACCCCGTTTCCGGCTGGCACCACAGTACGCGGACGCACCGACAGCGCCAGCCGGGTTCTCCATGCCCGCGGCGGCCGGGGTGGGACCGCTCCCCATCACCCCAGCATCCACGGCCCGAGTATCTCAGTCCGCCCACCCTGAACAGCCACATGGGATTCCCGACCCACAACCGCCATCAGCGAGACGTACCACTCCGGTCGCTGACATCATCACCACGGGGCTTCCCACCGCCGAGTGGGAGCGGATCACCGAGGACCAGGTCGCGCGGCTGGTCCGTTTCGTGTTTGCGCGGATCCTCGACGTGGCCTCGTTCCACCGCCCGGCAACTCGGGCGCGATCTTGACCATCCTTCTTCCGTGCGCACCCTGCACTTCGCCCGCCGCCACGTCACCGCCCAGGCGGCGCTTCCCCCCTCCCGAATCGCCCGGGCCCGAACCCAGAGCCTGCGCGAGACCGCTGAACTACTCTTGCCCGTACGACGGTTGCGCGCCAACCCGCGCGTCATCGGACGCGGGATGTCCCACGGGTCCCCCGAACGCACCCGGCCCAGGGGTCAAGGTCCGGTCAAGGATTGGGCTGCGGGGCTGGTGGGCGCCTATCCTTATGGAGGTTTTAACAGGCACCTCGTTCGGTGAGGCGTCTTCACGGACACAGACCACTGATCCCATCGGTCGAGAGACACTCCGGATCAGGGCAGGTCTGTGCCCGGCTCAAGGGTTGCCCCCAAGTGGCTTCTCCGCATCTCGCGGGGACACGCCGTTAAGTGCCGGAACTCTGAAGAGTCGGGGTGCGCCGGGTACTTGTACCGGCTTCTCCTTGACGCGCCGCCGTGACGTCGGGTCGCGGCCGGGAACGGAAGGAGGCGAGATGGACAGTAGTCCGGGCCATAGTAGGCCCCTTCCCATGTCGTCCTCGTCATTCTTCCGCGGCCCAAAGCGGTCCCCCCTCCCCTGATCCGTCCCGTTCACGACGGCATCTCCGCCCGGTTCACGTCCGGGTGGGATGTGCCGCCGTGCGTGCGGCGCCGTTACGGCGGCCAGGAGGCGGCGGTGCACCCTTGGGCCTCCTGATGCCTCGTCACACCGAGGCAAGGGGGTGTTCATCGTGGCTGCCACCACTCTGTTCATGTCCGCTACGGCCCGTCTGCGCGGTCGCACGGTCGACGCCGAGCGCCGCTCCACCGCCTCACGAGCCGTCCGCACGTCGCTGGTGTCCCTGGCCGGGCTGATCGGCGGTCCGGTCGCCAACCAGGCCGGCCAGGAGGTGGGGCGCATCGTCGACGTGGTCGCCCGCCTCTACGGACCCGAGCCCTATCCGCCGGTCACCGGCCTGATCATCCGCATCGGGCGGCGACGCGCCTTCATCGCCGCCGACGCGATCGACAGGGTCCTCTCCGGGCAGGCGCGACTGCGCACCGCCCGCGTGGACCTGCGTGACTTCACCCGCCGCCCCGGCGAGGTGCTGCTCGCCCGAGACGTGATGGACCATCAGCTCGTCGACATCGACGGCATCCAGGTCACCCGCGCCGCCGATCTGTACCTGGCGCCGCTGGCCGACCGCACCGTCCTGGTCGGGGTGGACGTCTCCCTCTCCACCCTGCTGCGCCGCATCGGCCCCCGCCGCTGGCAGATCCGCCCCACCCCGGAACGCGTCCTGGACTGGCAGTCCGTCGCCCCGTTCGGCGAGCAGGCCATGCACGGGCCCGCCGAGGTGCGGCTGCGCGCGTCGCGTTCCGCGCTGCACCGCATGCGTCCGGCCGACCTCGCCGACATCCTCGAGGACCTCGGCCGACACGAACGGCAGCAGCTGCTGGACTGGCTGGAGCCGGAGCATGCCGCGGACGCGCTGGAGGAGATGGAACCGGCCGAGCTGGAGAACCTGCTCCGCGAAGCGCCGCCCGAGCACGCCGCCCGGCTGGTGGACGAGATGGAGCCGGACGAGGCCGCGGACGCCCTGCGCGACCTGCTCCCCGGCGAGCGCGAGACCCTGTTGGCACGCATGCCCGCCCCCGAGGCTGCCGAGCTGCGCACCCTGCTCACCCACCGCGAGGGCACCGCCGGCGGCGCGATGACCACCCTGCTGGTCACCGCCCGTCCCTCGCAGACGATCGCCGATGTGCGCGCGGAACTGGCCGCGCAGGCCGAGCACCGCACCGAGGTCGACGCAGTCGCCGTGCTGGACGACGATGACCGCCTGATCGGCGACATCCCGCTGTTCGACCTGGCGGTGGCCGAGGACACCGCGGTGGTCGCGGACCTGGTGGCCTGGCTCGCCCAGTTCGGCCCGCCGGTCACCGTGCGGCCCGACACCCGCCTGGCCGAGGCCGCCGACCACCTTGTCGCCGCCCGCGCCACCTCCCTGCTCGTCGTCGACCAGGACGCGCACCCACTTGGCCGGATCCTGGCCGACGACATCCTCGACGCCCTGCTGCCCGAGCGCGGGCGCCTGCACTTCCGGAGGCTTCTCAAGTGACCCGCGACCTCGACACCGTCACCGCGGCAGCCACCGCGCCGCCCGCCGTCGCAGCGCCTTCCCGCCGCAGAGGGCTGCGCCGTCTGGCCGCCGTCGCGATGGTCGCCGGCCCCGGCCTGGTGGCCGCGAACGCCGGGAACGACGCCGCCGGCATCGCCACCTACGCCTCGGCCGGCTCCCAGTTCACCTACGGGACGCTGTTCTTCATGGTGCTGGTCACCGTCGCCCTGGTGATGGTGCAGGAGATGGCGGTCCGGCTCGGCGCCCACACCGGCAAGGGTCTGGGCGCGCTGATCCGCGAGCAGTTCAGCCTCCGTCTGACCGCGCTCGCCGTCTTCTGCCTGCTGCTGGCCAACACCGGCCTGGTCGTCAGCGAGTTCGCCGGGATCGGCGCGGCGTTCGAGCTCCTCGGCGTTCCCAAGTGGGCGGTCATCCCGCCCTCCGCCGTCCTGTTGTGGTCGCTGGTGCTGTTCGGCTCGTACAAGTGGGCCGAGCGCATCTTCCTGGTCATGTCGCTGGCCTTCTTCGCCTACCCGGTCGCCATGGTCCTCGGTCACCCGAACTGGGGGCAGGTCGGCGAGCACCTCGTCGTGCCGCACATCGAGCCCAGCAAGGACTTCATCCTGCTGGCCGTCGCCCTGATCGGCACCACCGTCAGCCCCTACATGCAGTTCTACGCCGCCGCCGGTGTCGTCGACCGCGGAGCCAAGCCCGCCGACTACAAGCTGATCCGGGCCGACGCCGTCCTCGGCGCGGTGTTCGCCTGCCTGATCAGCCTGACCATCATCATCGCCACCGCTGCCGCGATCGGCGGCACCGGCCCCCTGGAGTCCGCCGCCCAGGCCGCTGAAGCCCTCAAGCCGGTCGCCGGGCCGAGCGCCGAGCTGCTGTTCGCGTTCGGACTGATCGGCGCCTCCGCGCTGGCCGGCGCCGTCGTTCCGCTCTCCGCCAGCTACGCCGTCGGCGAGGCCGCCGGCGTCGAACGCTCCGTCTCCCGCCGCTTCCGCGACGCCCCCCTGTTCCTCGGGCTGTTCACCGCCCAGATCGCCCTCGGCGCGATCGTCGCTCTCACCCCCGTCGATGTGATCCAGCTGCTGATCGGCACCCAGGTCCTGCAGGGCCTGATCAGCCCGGTCGTGCTCGTCTACCTCCTGGTCCTCACCAACCGCCGCTCCGTCCTGGGCGAGGCGGCCAACAGCCCCAGGTACCGCACCGCGGCCACCACCGTGGTCATCGGCGTGGCCGCCATGTCCACCATCCTGCTCGTCCAGACCGTCCTCGGCTGGTTCGGAGTCGGCTGAGCATCGTCCCGCCGGCACAGACCGCCTGGTGACCGAGCCCTACTGGTTCCAGCTGACGCGTCCCGGTTCACCTCCCGGCGACGGGGCCCCGACCACGGCCGATAGCATCGCGCACATGCTGGCGCTGCTCCACACATCGTCCGTCCACGTCCCGGTCTTCGACGCGCTTCGCGACCGCGACCACCCCGGCTTGCCCTTGCGGCACATCGTGTCCGAGGAGTTGCTGACGAGGGCCCGGACCGACGGGCCCGACGCCGTTGCGGGGGACATCGACAAAGCGCTCGCCTCCACGGTCGCCGACGGGGCCGCTGCGGTGTTGTGCACCTGCTCGACGATCGGCGGCGTCGCGGAAACCCGTGCCGCGGCGTTGGGAGTGCCCGTGTTGCGCGTCGACCGTCCGATGGCGGCAGCCGCCGTCGCCGTTGCACCCGGCGGGGACCGGACCACCACACACATCGTCGTGATCGCCGCAGTGGCCGACACCGTGGTCCCGACAGTCGCCCTCATCGATGAGGAGGCCGCTCGATCCGACCGGTCGGTCACAATGACGGCCGTCGTGGTCGACGGCGCTTGGGACCAGTTCGAACGAGGTGACCAGGCCGGCTATCTGACCGCGATCGCTGCCGCCGTCGAGGCCGTGGACGGCGCGGACGTCATCGTCCTCGCCCAGGCATCCATGGCAGGGGCCGCGAATCGGACCACGACCGCCGTACCGGTCCTGTCCAGCCCCGCTCCGGGACTCCGCGCCGCCGCTGCCGCCGCGTCATGTCCTGCCAGCAGAACCGAGTAGTCGACCGGCATGCGTGCGCGCTTCGGTTCCGCCACCCTGCCCACCGACTGGAACGCTCACTGCCCGGAGGCCGTGACGGCGGCGGCGAACAGGGCTGGAGGTTCGCCGACGAGATCGACCCGGCGGCACACTCCACGAGTACCGACCTGCCGCTGCCGCCCGGACTTCGCGGATGAATGAATCGGCACCCGCAGTGTCAGCGGCACCGACGACGCCCCTCCGCACCACCACGCCGACTCCCGGACCCGCACGCTGCGCGCGCACCAGCTGCCGAAAGCGGCTCCGCCAGTGGCTCCCCACGCCCCTGGGCAGCGCCTCAGCTCCAGTCGAAGGTCAACACTGCGAGCCGCTCGACGGGCTCGAAGAACAACAGGATTGAATCAGCGCCCGTTCCGCGGTAGTGCCAGCCCGGCACCGACGCCACGAAGCGGAACGGGTTCCCGGACGGACTGACCGGCCATGCGCTGTCGTCGTCGTACTCGATGTGGAACAGCTCGGGCCGGACCCAGTTCCCGTGAGGGTCCGCATCGCCGCCGAGTTGCTCCAACAGTGCCATGGCGTTGGGCCCAACGGACCGCAGGGACCCGTTGTCATGACGCATGAGCAGGACGCCCTCACGACGGAAGGCGTCCCGGTGCGCCAGGTAGCTGCGTCCCTCGGACTCGCAGTGCCCGTCGAGTTCCGCACGGAACCCGGGCCAGGGGTCGGGCAGCTCCTCGCGGGTCGTCGCTTGCACGAAGTAGCGCCGGTCGCCGAGCAGGCGGTAGCGGTCGTCCTCGATCGAGAACCCGAGCCAGTTGGTCTTCTGCAGGGGCGAGTGGAAGGCCTCGGTGTGGTCGCCGAGGTAGCCGCTCGCCGGTTCCAGCGGGCTGACCAGGTGGATCCAGCCGTGCCAGGCCGGGTCCACCCCGGCGAGATCGATCGAGATCAACGGGTGCAAGTGCTCTGCCAGTTCGACCTGGTCGGCGACGAACACGTCCGCGGGCTCAGGGTAGACCCGCAACTCGGTCCCGGCCGTCATGACATCTTCCCGCATTCGGAAACCTCCATCGCTCTCCCCTGGCGATCGGCCAGGCTGCCAGCACGTGTGATCGATCGAGGGAAAGTCAACCCTGCCCATCGGACACTCACGCCCATCCGCTCCCCGTCAGCCCGTCCCCACAGGTGACGGGACCACGGCGCTCATTCCCGAGATCGATTTTCGGTGTCGTTCCGGCTTCAACAGGCGTGGCCGAGTCGTAACTGCCGTGTCCCGGCTCACCGCCGCCGCCGTCGCGGAGCTCTCCACACGCCAACTCAACCGCTCACTCCTCGGCTGAAGCGGGTCAGTCGCATCAGTGTCGGGCGACAATCGTCGGGTGAATGAAGCCAGCGTGGTGCACGTTTTCCTCTCGTGGGGCCGGTTCTCCTCGTTTGAAGACATCCGCGACTACGTCGATCAGGGGCGGTCAGAGGACGGGGATGCGGAGCCATCCGTTTTCATGGGAGAGGCTGGGATTGCCGAGCTCGAACCGATGTGTGTCGAAGCCATCCACGCCCAGGACGACGGCCACCTCGCTCCGGTTGTCCCCGAGGTACTCCTTCGAGATGCCTCGTACGCTGACCAGTGGCTGCCACAAGTGGAGTCAACCGAGCTGGCCGACGCTGCGATCTGTGTCTTCGCTCCCAACGTGGTCACCAATCCGCACGGTACCTCTCTGCACTACCTCGGCCGGTTCGCCTATCGCGTCTGAGGGTCTCCCAGTGGGGGTGCAGGTCGAGATCGTCCCCGGCACCGGCCGCGCCCTCCCCGCTCACGACCCCGCGCTCGTCACCAGCCGGATCCTCACCGTTGGACCCCCGGTGCGAAGGGGCCGCGATCAGGCACGCGTCGGGCCGCCCACGGTGGCGGAGGGCGGACGGCATCCGCCGGTCGATCGTGGCCATCGCGCGGCGCGGGGCCTGCTGCCCGATCAGCACCGCGGTGTCGGCGTGCAGAGCCTCACAGATCTTCAGCAGCGACGGCACTCCCAGCGTGCCGCTCGGGGCGGCCGGATCCTGCCGTTCGGCCGCGTATGCGGCCCCGCGCACGCGGGGATGGCCCCTACGCCTTCTCGAACCGCCTACGCTGTGCCGAGGAGAGGAGACGAGTTGATGAGCACTGCCCCCGCCACGCCTGGCGACTACAGCCGTGTACCGGATCCGGAACGTGCGCTGAAGTACGCCGTACAGCACATCGCCGGTGACCGCGCCGAGATCGTCGAGGGAGTCATCACCCCCATGTCGCCGTCCTGGGCGCACGAGAACGCCACCGATCTGATCCGGGAGCAGATCGGCCCGCGCATGCGCGAACTCGGCCTACGTGCCGGCTCCGGCAACCTCGACCTGCCCGGCAGCGAGAACTGGTACATCCCCGACATGGCCGTCGTCCCCGCCGAACTCGCCAAGACCGAAGGCGCACTCCTGCCCGACCAGACGGTACTTGTAGTGGAGGTCACCTCTCCCTCCAACAGCGACACCGACCGTACCGTCAAACGCCGCCGTTACGCGCAGTACGGTGCCCCGCTCTACCTGCTGGTGGACCGACAGGAGAACTCCTGCACCCTGTTCTCCCAGCCCGCACGACTCGGCTACACCCGCGTGGAAGGCCCGCACCCGTTCGGTATTCCGGTGCGCCTGCCGGAGCCGTTCGATCTCGATCTCGACACCAGCGATTTCTGAGCACCTCCCTGATTTGGACGGCCCCGCGGACGCGGGGATGGTCCCCTTGGCGCGGGCCGGGAGTCGGTGCCCGCCTAAGCGGTGGGCCGGATCTCCGCCAGGATGCCCTCCGCCCCCTCCTCCAGTACCCGACCAGCTCTCCGACCCTCCTGGCCACGGCATTGCGATCACTACACAAGACGCTATCCGGAGCGACCGCAGCTTCCTTGGACTTCGGTGCGGAGTTGACTACGAGTGCGCATCAGGATCCGGCCGAGCATGTTCTTGCCGGTTCCGGTCCTCCCGCGTCCCCAGTAGTGGTCGGTGGTGGTGTCCTCGACGATCTCTTCGTCGGCGGTGGACAACAGGATGTCGCGGATGTCGGCATGCGTCCGGAACTTGGTCGTCACGGCACGGCGCATCACGTCGTCCTTGACACGGTCCCAGTCCCGCCGCAGCGGTTTGGACGGGTCACGGCCCAACTCGGCTGCACGCAATGGCGTGCGGGCCCGGCGGATCAGATCAGCATGGCGGGTGCCGATGAACTTCTGGGCCTGGAAGTAGTGCTCCGAGGTTGGCCATAGGTGCCCGTCGAGCTCCAGGCTGTGCGCAGAGAAGTTGGAGAAGCAACCGTAGGGGACCTCGTCGGCACCGTAGAAGTAGATCGTCATCCGAGCCTCGTGGCAGTTGCGGGAACCCGCACGGTCTCAGGCGCTGGGCTGCACTCGCAACCGGTTTTGCCCGCCCTCCCCTCGGCCCGAGCGGGTGGCATCCGCGACGGGCTGGTAGGAGCAGCCGAGCCGCAGGACCTGGAGCAGTTCGTCGAGGACGGTCCGGTCGCCGTCCTGGCGTGCGGCGCCGCTCACTGGTGACTCATGACGCCTTCCGCGAGCGGCGCGAACAGCATGTTCCAGTTGCCTGTCCACTCGTCGGGTCGCGCCTGTGCCCCGTGCTCGTGGGGAGGCCGCGGCGGGCTCGTCAGCGCTCTCGGCCCGCCTTCCCCCAGGCTTCGGTGAACAGGGTCGGCAGCGGCCGGGTGGGCACCACCGCCGCGTGGGCCGCGGAGGCGCGCTCGGCGGGGTACGGCAGCAGGGCAAGCTTGGCTGCCTCCAGCGGAAGCCGGGGTGCCTTGAGCTCCGCCCAGGCTCCGGGGACGAAGAGCTGCCGTCCGGCCCGCGCCCGGGTGGTCCGCAGCACCAGGCCGGTCGCCGCCAGGCTCTCCCCTGCCTTCCTCAGCGCCGCTGCGGACCAACTCGTCCACTGCTTCACCCGGCGGTCGGTCGGGTCGGGCAGGGCCAGCAGCATCAGGTAGAGCGCAGCCGCGTCCACCGGCAGTCCGCAGACCTCGGCGCACTCGGCCACCAGCTCGGGCACGCTGCGGCGCGGGTCCTGCTCCCAGCCGGGGCTTCGGGTGGAGTCCCCCGCGAGGTGGGCGGCCAGCTCGGTCAGGCCGCCGGAGAGCAGCAGCCGCAGGTCGGCCAGCGCGGGCAGGCCCGAGCCGGACGGCTGCCAGTGCGACGGCAGCAGTGGCTCCGGGCAGGCAGCAACCGGTGCACCACTCGCGCCAGTTCGCGCTCCGGGTCGAGGCCGGCAGTCCGCGCCGTCCGCCGGATGTCCCGGGCATTGACCTCCTTGATCCGGGCCCGCAGCGCGGTGTCCGTCAGCGCGCCGACCGCGTCGAACGCCGCGTAGCGGTCGGCCAGCCAGTCCTGGTCGCACGGCTCGGTGAGGCTGCGCTCAGCGGCCCGGGCCCGGGCGAAGTACGCGACCGCGGCCGCGCTCTCACGGTTTTCGAGGCACCGGTCGGCCAGCCCGTCCAGGAAGCAGCGCAGCAGCGCGGGTTCGGCCTTGGCGAGCTCCCGGAAGACCGCGTCGAGATCGTGCTTCAGGTACCGCTGCCAGCCGGCCGTCTCCCGTTCGAAGCGCTCGACGAAGTGCAGCACCGCCTCCGCCCGGCCGGGGTGCTCGGCCAGCGCGGACTCGGGGAACGGTATCGGCCCCCGGTCCGGCAGCGCGGTGTCAGCCGTGCCGATGAGCTCCCACCCCTGGTGGGCCATCAGACGGTCGCGATGGCGGCCCGCGTCGGCACCGGTGAGCAGCACCCGGACCTCGTCGGGCGGCAGTGCCGGGTGGACGTACGAACGGGCCACCAGGGTGCCGCACTCGGGGGTCGCGTTCTGGAGGCGCTGGAGGCATGGGGACACGTGGCCGAACGAGCTTCCTGGACAGGCGGCTACACCGAAGATCCGCCGTTCTGACTCGGGGACGCGCAGTGCCTTCAAACCGCCCGCTGATCACCGCGCGTCATCACACGACACAAGCTGAGCCAGAACCGGGTCGACCTGGGCTTGGTCCGCTTCGACGGACCGGGCACGCGGTACCGGACACTGCCCACCAGGCGGCCGCGCCCCAGGCCGCCTCGTGCCGCCAACTCCCGTAATCCTCCGGTGAAATGACTTCAGGAAGCCGTTGCGCCAGCCGGTACCGGCTGTGGAGCGCCTCCCGGGCCGCCGCCGGTGGCAGGGCGTGGGCACGGAAGTCGCGGATCAGCCGGGCATCGCCCCAGCCGTAACCGACTCCCTGGCGGGCTACTGACCGGAGGTGTTCGCGCACCCGGCACCGCCTCACCGCCTCCGGTGCGAACACCAGCGTGTACGAGGAGAGTTCGGCTCGTCGGCAGAGCTCGACCTCGTCACCACCGCCCGCGTACTCCTCAGGCGGCGCGGTGACCGCGGATCGGTCGGGCCTGCCGTTCTCAGAGGTAGCGCCGCCGGTGTCGGAGCGTCCCGGCGATCCGGCCGGCGCGGAGCGCCAGGACGGCGAGCCAGGCGCCGCGGCTCTCCGGTGAGGCGGCCAGGTCCCGTGCGTGGAGCAGCAGGCCCCACCACGCCCTGGCGGCCTCGGCGGGCCGGGAGCGGGGCATCCCGTGCGGGCCGAAGTCCCGGTAGAGCTTGGCGTGCGATCTGCCGTAGCGGTACTGCTGGTGGACGATGGCGCGCGGTTCGGCGCGGAGCCGGTAGTGCACGACGGCGTCCGGCGCGAAGTCCAGGCGGTATCCGGCCAGTTGCGCCCGCCAGAAGAACTCCACGTCGTCGGAGCCGTAGCGGTAGCTTTCGTCGAATCCGCCGAGTCGTCTCCACAGCTCCTTGTGGAACCCGCAGTTGGCGCCCAGTGGATAGGGCAGGAAGCCGAAGGTGTCGAGCAGCCGGTCGGCCCCGCGCGGCGGGCGCGCGGCGAGTGCCACGGAGCCGTTGAGCATGCGGCGCTCCATCGAGCCGCCGACGGCCGGACTGGTCCGCAGGGTCTCCACCATGGCGGTCATCCAGTCGGGGGCGACGAGGTCGTCCGCGTCGCAGCAGAGCACCAGTTCGCCCCTCGCGTGCCGGCACCCGATGTTGCGCGCGTGGTTCGCGCCGCCGCTCGCCGGAGCGCTGACCACCTTCAGCTGCGGCATCCTGAGCTGCCAGGACCGGAGTACCTCGCCGGTGCCGTCGTGCGAACCGTTGTCGACCACGACGACCTCCCACGGTCCCGGGTAGGTCTGCCGCCACAGCGCCGCGAGTTGCGAGGCGATGGTCGCCGCGGCGTTGCGCGCGGGGATCACGACCGAGACCGTCCCGGCTCCGGGTGGCCTCTCGGCTTTCTCGGCCTCGTTCAACTTCTGCGCTTCCGACATGGAGTCATACTGCGCCGCCGCCGGGCCATACCGCGCGGATCACCGCCGGGGTGTCCCGCAGATCGGGCAGGACGGACTCCGCTCCCGCCGCCCGCAGTTCGGCCGCGCCGGTCGTCCCCGAGGCGACGGCGACCACGCGGGCCCCGCCGTCCCGGCCCGCTGCCACGTCCCGTACGGTGTCGCCGATCAGGACGGTGTTGCCGGCGTCGAAGACGCGGCCGTGGACGGCCGCGGCACGGCGCCGGGCGACGGCGACCAGGGCGGCCCGTTCGACCGCGTCGTCCCCGTAGGCGCCGACCTCCTGGTCCACCAGCTCGTCGAGTCCGAAGACGCCGAGCTTCAGGGCGGCGTTCGCGCGCAGGTTCCCGGTCAGCACGGACTGGACGACGCCCTCGCGCATGCCCAGCGCGGTGAGGGTTTCGCGGGCACCGGGCAGGACCCGTCCGACGGCTTCGAGTTCTGCGGCCTTGTGGCGGAGCTCCTGGACCAGCACCTCGGCCAACCGGTGCCGCGGGGCCGGTCCGAGTCCGTTCCGGCGGAACAACTCGTCCATGATGTCCCGTTCGGTCCGACCCGAGATGTCCACCTGGTGGACCGCGGGGCGGCCGGTGAGCCGTTCGAAGGCGCGCGGGTAGATCTCGGCGCACCCGGGGACGCTGGAGATCAGGGTGCCGTCGATGTCCCACAGCAGCAGGGTCGCCGTCACGTGCCCGCCCCCCGCTGCCCGGCGCCGGCCAGGGCAGTGGCCTCGAACGGCCCGCGTCGCGCGACGCAGGACGCACTGCGGCGGGCCGCGAACTCCAGCGCCTCCCAGGTCCGCGAGCCGGAGCCGAGCGCGAACGTCAGCGCGGCGGCGAAGTTGTCGCCGACGCCGTAGGTGTCCACCACCGGCCCGGGGGCCTCGATCGCCGGGTAGCGCCGAGCGGGTTCACCGCGGCGGACGAACCGCCCGCCCCGGACACCCTCGGTGCTGACCAGCAGTTCAGGCGGTTCCGCCAGCAGCGTGTGGTCGTAGCGCTCGGCCGGGTCGTGCGCGCTGCCGACCATGGCGTCGACCACCACCCCCGACCGCGACACCGTCGCGAGCTCCCGCGAGGTCACCACCAGGACCGCCGCCTGCCGGGCCGCCCGCAGCACGGCGGTGTCTCCGGCGGTGAAGAACACCGCGTCGAAACCGGCCAGTTCCCGCCAGTCCAACGCGTCACCCCCGGCCGGCTCCAGCCGTTCGCCGAGGGTGACGGTGGTGCGTTCCCCGGAGCCGTCGACCATGCTCACCGCCTCGCGGGTCCGCCCCTGGCGGGGTGCGGCCAGCACCCGTACGCCCCGCCGTTCCAGCTCGGTACGCGAGCTGTGCCCGGCGTCGTCGTCGCCCAGGGCGGTGAAGAAGGTGCAGCCGCCTGCGAGTTCCGCCAGCCCCACGGCGGCCACCGCGCCACCGCCCGCCGGGCCCTGCCAGAGCGGATCCGCGTGGATCACGTCACCGGGGAGCGGCACCGTCTCGACCCGGGCGATGGTGGTCCATTCGACATGTCCCACCACCGCCACCCGGAACCGGTCGGGCCCGGTGGGCCGGCGCAACGGCGTATCGCACAGAAGAGCGTCCTCGTCCATCAGTTCGTCGACTCCCGTACTGGACCCGGGAGAACCGGGCGCGGGAAAAGCACACGTCTGCTCGGGCACCGGACGTGATCGGACACGTCGTCGCCCGAGTGTGACACCCCGTCGCACCGCCGGGAAGAACACCTCGGCGATTCGGCCGGATCGCCACCCGCCGGGCCGATCCCTTGTTCCGGGACGGGTACGCGTTCCGGGCCGACCGAACGCCTACGCACTCTTCCCTTCCCGTGGCGCACCTGCCTAGCCTGTCACTCGCCGGTCGCCGGGCCCCGGGGATCCCGCACGACCGGACACCCGCGCCACACAGACCGCACCGCTGCACGTCCCAACAGTCCGTACCGAGTTGGACGGAGAGCCGCGTGAAGTCTTCCCTCGTGCTACCCGAAACGGAATCATCCAGTTCGTCCACGGTCCGTGCGGTCCTCTTCGACTTCGACGGGACGCTGTGGGATCCGGAGCCGGACATCTTCCGCGCCCACGCCGAGATCTTCCTGGAATTCGGCGGACGGCTCTCCGCGGAGCTGTGGTCCTCGGTCGTCGGAACGATCGGGTTCGATCTGTGGGCGCAGCTGGAACAGTTCACCGGAAGGCCGGTGGACCGGCGGGCCCTGCAGGACCGGGTCCGCCGCCGGGAGCGCGAACTGCTCGGCAGACTGCGCGGCCGGCCCGGGGTGCACTCCGTCCTGCGGACGATCGACGCGCTGGGCGTCTCCCGGGCCATCGTCAGCAACTCGACCCGGAACTGGATCGCCCGGTACGCGCGGCAGTGCGGCTTATGGGAGGGGTGGAGCACGGTGCGGTGCGCCGACGGTGACCTCTCCCGCGCGAAGCCGGAGCCGGACCTGTACGTCGAGGCCCTCGACGTGCTGGGGGTACCCGCCGAGCAGGCGGTGGCCTTCGAGGACACGCCGAGCGGCCTGCGTGCCGCGAAGCGGGCCGGGATCCGGTGCGTCGCGGTGCCCAACCCGATGACCGCCGGGCTCGATCTGGGCGAGGCCGATCTGCGCTGCGACTCCTTCGAGCAGCTCGACCTGCCCGCGCTCCTCGGACCGCTCCCCCAGGGCCCCGCCCGGCCGGACCGCACCGGTCCGCTGCCGCTCACCCGGTGAGTGTGCCCGTCCCCGCGAAACCGCCGACCTGCCGGAGGCAGAGCTCATGACGCATGCCGACCCCGAATCACCGGTCGCCCGCCCTACTCCCGTGTCCGCGCAGGACGTGGGGAACGTCCTGGACCACTACTACTACCTGCCGGACAAGCTCCGGGTGGTCGCCGGTGAGGGCGTCTACCTCTACTCCGACGACGGACGGCGCTATCTCGACTGCTCCGCCGGGACGTTCAACCTGAGCCTCGGCTACGCCCACCCCGAGATCGTAGAGACGGTTCGCGAGCAGGCCGCCAATCTGATCCACGTCACCTCCAAGTTCCAGACCGGCCCGCTGAACGACCTGGTGGCGAAGCTGGCCGAGGTCTCTCCGCCGAACCTCACCCGGGTGCACCTGAAGTCGGCCAGCGGCTCCGACGCCAACGAGGGGGCCGTCAAGATCGCCCAGGCGCACACCGGGAAGTCCGACGTGGTCACGCTCTTCCGCGGCCACCTCGGCCAGACGCTGGCGATGATCGGCGCCTCGGGCGCGGCCTTCCGCCGGACCCCCTTCCCGTCGATGCTGCCCGGCGTCGTGCACGTCCCCGACCCGCACTGCCTGCGCTGCTTCTACAAGCAGGAGCGGGCCACCTGCGGCCTGCTCTGCGTCGAGCGGATCAACGACTTCATCGACTACGCCAGCACCGGCCGGGTGGCCTGCGTGGTGCTGGAGCCGATCAGCGGCAACGGCGGCAACGTGGTGCCGCCGGACGGCTACCTCCAAGCGCTCAAGGACCTGTGCGAGGAGCGCGGGATCATCCTGGTCTTCGACGAGATCCAGACCGGGTTCGGCCGCACCGGGCAGATGTTCGCCGCCGACCACTTCGGGGTCGCCCCGCACATGATGACGTTCGGGAAGGGACTCGGCGGCTCGGGCATGCCGATCGCCGGCATCCTCACCGAGGACCGGCTGACCGGCGTGGCGGGGCACCACATCAACTCCACCTTCGGCGGCAACGTACTGGCCGCCGCCGCGGCCGTGAAGACCATCGAGGTGATCGGCCGTCCCGGGTTCCTGGAGAACGTCCGGGCGGTGGGCGCGCACGTGACGGCCCGGCTGCGCGAACTGGCCGCCAAGGTGCCGTTCGTGCAGGAGGTGCGCGGTGTGGGCCTGATGATCGGCATCGACATCGTGGACCGCACCGGACGCCCGGACGCCAGGCTGACCAACCACCTGGCCGAACTCGGCCTGGAGCAGGGACTGTTGCTGCGGACGTCGCTGTACGGGCACGGCAACGTGCTGAAGGTTCGACCGGCACTGATCATGACTATGCGGGAGGCGGACGAGATGTGTGACCTGCTGGAGCGACTGTTCCTCTCGGTCGCATGAGGGCGCTGGTGCAGGGCCTGTCCCGGCGGATCCGGGCGGCCGTCAACAGCGGCCGGGAGAGCGTCGGCAGCCGCTACGTCGCGGGCACCGCGATGGGCGGCGACGCCGAGTTCCCCGTCGACGTCCTCGCCGAACGGGCCGCCTGGGACTACCTGCGTGAGCAGGGCGCACCCGTCGCGGTCTACACCGAGAGCGAGGGCCTGCGCACCATCGGCTCACGGCCCCGGCACGTGCTGGTCATCGACCCCATCGACGGCACCAGGGGCGCCGCCGCCGACCTGGAGATGGCCTGCGTCTCCATCGCCGCGGCCCGCTTCACCGAGTCGCCCACCATCGGCGACATCGAGTACGCCGTGCTCCAGGAGCTGAAGACGGGCAACTGGCTGTACGCCGACGTCCACGGCAGCGGGATCGAGACCGGCGGCTTCCGCACCCCGGTGCCCCGGCTGTCGGCCACCGAGGACCTCGAGCGGATGTTCTGGTCGCTGGAGTTCAACGGCCACCCGGCACACCTGATGCTCGGCGCCTACGGCCACCTGGTCGACGCCTCGGCCAACCGGGGCGGCGTGTACGTGTTCAACAGCGCGTCCTTCTCCATCTCCCGGATCATCACCGGCCAGATGGACGCCTACGTCGACATCGGCAACCGGCTGCTCCGCGACCGCCCCGAGACCGAGTCCGAGTTCCGCCGGGTCGGCCACGGCAGCATCCTGCACCTGTTCCCGTACGACATCGCGGCTTCGGTCTTCCTGGCGGAGCGGGCCGGGGTCACCATCACCGACGCCTACGGCGGCTCGCTGCGCGACACCCTGCTGCTGGACATCGGCCCGGCCAACCAGCGCTCGTGCATCGCCGCCTGCACGGCGAAGCTGCACGCCGCGCTGATCGAGTCCATCCGCTGGTAGCCGGACCGAGGACGCTCCGGGGCCCGTCCGCCGGAGCGTCCGCAGGGACGCCACAGCACGACCGGGGCGGAGGTTCCCGCCGTCCCGCCCCGGGACGAGGAGGCAACGCCGTTGACCGACGTCCGGTACACCGACGTCCAGCACATCGACCTACCCTTCGGTCCCCCGGCCGGCGGGTGGACCGACGAGAGCGCCCTGGCGGCCGTCGCCGGCGCACTCGGTCTGAGCGTCGGCGACGAGATCCTCGACGGCGGCTCCCCCGCCCGGGTGTACCGGGCCGGCACGGCGTCCGGGGAGGCCCTGGTGGTCAAGGTCCTGGTGGCCGGGGACGGCGTCGTGGACGGCCACGACCTGACCTCGTTCCGGCACAAGCTGCGCCAGATCGAGCTGATCCGGGCCGGCGCGCCACGGCTGGCCGCGCACTACCTCCCGATCGTGCACGCCCTCGACGGCGACACCTGGTCGGCCTGCACCACGCCCTACTACGCCTCCGAGGATCTCGCGGCCCCGCTGCGCGGTCCGTCCGACGGAGCGGAGACCTTCTTCCGCCGGTACACGGCGGTCGTCCGGGCCCTGGTCCTCGACGGTTACGCCGTTCACGCCGTCCCGGCCCCGGCCGGCCACCTGGCCGCGATCACGGTGGGGCGCTTCCTGCGCCGGCTGCCCGTGCTGCGCGGGGCGCTGCCCGCCGAGTTGCTCGACGCCGACCGGTTCGTCGTCAACGGCGTACCGTGCGACGCCCCGCGGCTGGTGCTGGATCGACTGACGGCCCGTCACTCGGATCGGCTCGCCCGGATGGCGCCGGTCCGGCTGATGCTCCCCGCGCACGGGGACGCCAACACGCGCAATCTGCTGCTCCGCGAACTCCCGGGTACGGATGCCGAGTTCCGGATCATCGACCCGCGCGGCGCCACCGACCCCTGGGACCCGGTCTACGACCTGGCGAAGACCCTGTTCAGCCTCAGCGTGTGGGACCCGGGACTGAGACTCGGCTTCTCGGTGCGCCGCTCGGGACGCGGGGAGTACGAGGTGGGCTTCCGGCAGCAGGTGTTCCCGGGGTACCGCGCGGCGATCCACCGGTTCCTGCCGTTCCTGAGGGCCACCGACGGGCTGGCCGAGCTGTTCGAGGACGATCCGCACTGGCTGGAACGGCTGCTGCTGCTCCACGATCTCCACGTACTGGCGGAGGCCCCGTGCCGGCTCTCGGACCCGAAACCCAAGCCCGACGTGCGGGGTGCGAACTCCACGCCGACGGAACTCGCCCTCGGCCACTACCTCCTCGGCGCTCTGCTGATCAACGATCTGGACGTGCAGCTCGGCCGGCCCGGCGAGCTGGACGCGGATCGCCACCTCGCGCTGGTGGCCGACCACCTGCCGGGCGGATGACGGGTGCCGCGCCGACCACGGCACCCGTCCGGCGCGCCCGTCAGCCGGTCGCGTCCGCCGCCAGGTGGGCGAGTGCGCTGTCCAGGTCCGGCCCCTCCAGGGAGTGCCGGGCGCTCCTGAGCACCAGCCGGGGCGGACGCCGGCAGTCGGGATGGATCTCCCGGTCGCGCACCGGCACCACCCGCGTGGGCAGGCCGAGCGCCCGCTGGACCCGCGACATCAGCTCGAACCTGGTCACCACCTCCCTGCCGCCGTAGTGCACCACCCCGGTGCGGTCCCAGAGCCGGGTCAGCGCCGGGGCGAGGCTCGGCAGGTACAGCGGCGCGCAGACCAGATCCGTCTGGGCGGCGGTCCTCGGCCCGGCCATCCGCGCCAGGAAGGTGTCCGCCCAGGGACTGCGTCCGAAGACCAGCGGAATGCGCACCACCAGGTGGGTGCCGTCCGCGAGCAGCAGGTCCTCGGCGGCCGCCTTGGTCCGGCCGTAGACGTTCACCGGGGACCTGGGGTCGTCCTCGGTGTACCGCGGCCGGGTGCCGTCGAAGACGTTGTCACTGGAGAGGAGGAGCAGTTTGGCCGCCGAGCCCCGCAGCGAGTCCAGCAGCACCTCGACCGGCCGGACGTTCAGCGCGTGGGCCAGCACGGGATCGCTCTCCGCCGCTTCCAGCGGCACCAGTCCGGCCGCGTGGACGACGAGATCGAACCCGCCCTCGCCCGCCAGCAGGGCGAGGGCCCGCTCGTCCCGCAGGTCGAGCGGCACCAGCCCGGGAACCCGGCGGGTGGCGAAGGTGCCGACCACCTCGTGCCGGTCGGCCAGGGCGGTCCACAGACCGCCGCCCACGAACCCCGAAGCACCGAGCAGCAGGATCCTCATGCAGTGACCTGATGAATCGTCATAAACAGCTCCCATCAAGGGCATTGAGCCGGTCATGTGGTCGCGCGATGCGATGACACCACGCGGGCCCGCCCTGGGGGAAGAGGGGAGGAGCCGGATGAAAGCGCTCACGTTCGAGAAGGCGGGCCGGGTGGCCCTCCAGGACCGCCCGGTGCCGGTGCCCGCGGCCGACGAGGTCCTGGTCAAGGTCGCGGTCACCGGAGTCTGCGGGACGGACCGGCTGATCGTGCTCGGCGGCTTCCCCGCCAAGCCCGGTGTGATCCTCGGGCACGAGGCGGCCGGCGAGGTGGCCGCGGTCGGGGCCGCGGTCACCTCGCTCGTGCCCGGCGACCGGGTGGTGATCAACCCGACCTCCTACTGCTGGCAGTGCCGCACCTGTCGACGGGGGCTGCCGGCCCACTGCGAGGCCAAGGACGGCCGGGAGATCGGGGTCGACCGCGACGGGACGATGGCCGAGTACGTCGTCCTGCCCGAGCGTTTCGTGCACCGCCTGCCGGCATCGATGTCCTACCGGCGCGCCGCTCTGGTGGAACCGCTGGCCTGCGTACTGAACAACCTGGCCGCGGCCGGGCCGCGCCCGGACGACCGGATCCTGGTGATCGGCGCCGGCCCGATCGGCGCACTGTGCGCGCTGGTCCTCGCCAGGCGCGGCGCCAGGGTGGCACTGACCGACCGCGACCCGCTCCGCCTGGAACTGGCCGAATCCCTGCTGCCGCGCCAGGTCCGGGTACTGGCCACGGAGGAGACCGGCCCGGGCACTCCCGCCCCAGACACCGTCATCGACACCACCGGCACCCTGCCGAACGGCGTCCTGAGCACGCTGGCAGCGGCGGGCACCGTGGTGGTGATGGGCGAACGGGAGACGGCCGTCGCCGAGGTACCGTTGCGGTACCTGGTGACCCGGGGCATCCGGTTGGTGGGTGCCGGACCGTACCGGCCGGCCGACTTCGAGCTCGCGCTCGACCTGGCGGCCGACCTGCCGCTCGACTCCCTGGTCACCCACGTGCTCCCGCTGGACCGGTACGCCGAGGCCCTGGCCCTGCTGGCCGCCGCACCCGCCGGACCGCAGCCGGCGGGCGACCCGGGCGACCCGGGCGACCCGGGCGACCCGGGCGACCCGGGCGACCCGGGCGACCCGCCCACCGGATACGGTGCGCTCAAGGTGCTGCTGGCCTCGGACGAGCGGATGGCGCCGTGACGGGCGAACCGGGCGCGGCCCGGGCCGCCATGGTGGGCGGGGCCCTCTGGCTCGACGGCGGTCCGCGGTTCCTGATCGCCGGCGAGTACCCGTACTACCGGGATGCTCCCGAACGGTGGGCGGCCAAGCTGCGGGCCATCCGCGCGGCCGGGATCGAGGCGGTCACCTGCTACGTGCCCTGGCGGCACCACGAGGTCGCCGACGGCGGCGGCCGGCACTTCCGGTTCGCCGGGGACGGCAACCGCGACCTGGTCGGCTTCCTGGAGCTGGTCGCCGCCACCGGGCTGCTCGCGGTGCCGAAACCGGGCCCGTTCGTCCACGCCGAACTGCCCTTCGGCGGGCTGCCCGACCGGCTCAGCCCCACCGCCACCCCCGGCCGCCAGGCCGCGCTCTCGGCCGACGGCGAGCCGCTGCTCTCCCAGCGGCTCGCCCTGCCCTCGGCTTCGGACCCGGTCTTCCTCGCCGACGCCAGATCCTGGCTGCGCGCCGTCGGGCGGGTCCTGCAGCCGTTCCTCCACCCGGCGGGCCCGGTGGTCGCGGTGCAGATCGGCAACGAGGGGCACTACGGCGAGACCGCCCTGGCGATCGACGCCCTCGACTACTCACCGGCGGGGTTGCGCCGCTTCGGCGCCTTCGCGCCCGGGGTCGAGGCACCCGGACCGGACGACGGTCCGCTCTCCACCGACCGGCTGCGGTCCATGCTGCGCTGGGGCGAGTGGTCGGCCGAGGCGCTCGCCGAGGGGATGCGGACGCTCGCGGTCGAACTCGGGCCGGCCGTCCCGGTGTTCACCACCTCCTCGCCCCCGGCCCGGGCCGACCGCGCCCCCGCCCGCCCGACCGGCCGGTACGACGCCTGGCTGGCCAGGAACCGGCCCGGGCGGCCCACCGCGCTGCCCCGCGCCTACACCAGCTGGGCGGGGAACGTGCTGTCGGACGACGAAGCCCTGGTCAACTACGTCCTGGCGGCCAAGCAGGGGCGCGGCCCGAACATCGAGGAGAACTGGGGGCTGGGCCGGGTGGACCCGGGCTGCGCCTTCCCGGTGGTCCCGATCCACCACGCCCTGCTCGGCGTCGCCTGCGGAGCGACCGGCATCGACGTCTATCCGGCCTGCGCCACCGCCGGCTGGGGCGAGCACCTCGCAGTGGACCGCGGCTACCTGGCACAGGCGGCCGGCGATCCGGCGCAACTCGACCCGCCGTACGGGGAGGCGGCACCGATCCGGGTGGACGGCACTCCCGGCCCGGCCTTCGCCGCGCTGCGCGTGCTGACCCACTTCCTCGCCGGGCAGGGGGCCGCCCTGGTCCGCTCCCTGCCGGAGCCGGGCATCACCTGGGGGCTCCACCCGCCGTACGCGGCGGTCGGTGCCTGGGCGTCCGAGAAGGGCGGGCCCGCCACCTGGGCCGGGCGCCCGCTGCCCGCGCCGGCCGGGGAGACCCTGGTCCCGTTCGTCGCCCACTGCCTGGCGCACAACCTGCCCTTCCGGCTGGCCGAGTTGACCGGGGAGTGGGCGCCCGGCCCCGGGGACGGGCCGCTAGTGGTGTCCTCCGGCTTCTTCATGGGGCGGGCGCTGCAAGGACGGCTGGCCCGATTCGCGGACGACGGAGGATCCCTCCTGCTGCTGGGTGAACTCCCTCGTCTGGACGAGATGTTGACGCCATGCACCGAACTGGCCGACGCGGTGGGACGGTTGACGGCGAGCGGTGAACGGTCGCCGAAGGTCCGTGTGGTCGCGCCGCACGATCGGCCCGTCGGGGCGGCGGTGGCAAAGTGGCTGACCCGTGCGGGTGAGGTGACGGTACGTCCGGGGACCGGCGGGTGGCTGGAGTTCCGGAGTTCGGCGGCGGATCCCGAGGATTGCTTCGTGTTCCTGTTCAACCGGTCCGACGAGGTGCGGCGGGCCCGCACCGAGTTCCGTGGACGGCCCGTCACCGCCGACCTGGTGTCCGGCGGCTGCGCGGTCGTCCGGATCTCGCACGGCCGGCTGCGGGCCTGCTATGTGAAAGGATTGGACGAGAGGACCGACTCGGGAGTGCCGGTCCGGGTTCGGGCGGGCGATGACGTGCTCACCTCGGACCAGCCGTGCGACCTGTCCGCGGTGCGCCGGCCGAGCGGCTTCGACGTCCGTACCGCCGGCGGGCCGCCGGACCTGCGGGTGACTCTGCCGAAGGCACAGTGACGACGGAGGCGCAATGACGACATCAACCCCGCCACCGGCAGGAGCCGCCCCGACGGAGGCCGTGGGCATCGACGTCGGCGCCACCAAGATCGCGGCGCTGCGGGTCGCCCGGGACGGCACGGTACTGGCCCGGGCCCGCTGCGACACTCCGCGCGGTAGCGCCGAGGACCTCGTCGACACCCTCGCCGGCCTGGTGAAGCAGGTCCGCGGCGACCGGGTCGTAGCGGTGGGGGCCGGCCTGCCCGGCATGGTCGACGCCCGCACCGGAGCACTGGTCTTCGCCCCCGGCCTGGAGTTCGCCCGGGCCCCGCTGCGGGGGATGATCGCGGACTCGGTCGGGCTGCCGGTCCGCACCGACAACGACGCGAACGCGGCCGCCTGGGCCGAGTACCGACTAGGTGCCGGCCGCGGCCACGACCACATGGTGCTGGTGACGATCGGCACCGGGCTGGGCTGCGGCATGATCGTCGGAGGGCGGCTGCTGCGGGGATCCCACGGCTACGCGGCCGAGGTCAGCCATCTCATCGTCGATCCGCAGGGCCCCCGGTGCGAGTGCGGCGAGCACGGGTGCTGGGGAGTCTCCGCGTCGGGCCGCGCCATCGCCAGGCTCGGCCGCGAGGCCGCCGCGGCCCGTCCCGGCTCGGCACTGGCCAGGCTGATCGGCCGGGGGAGCGCCGGCGCGGGAGAGGCGGTCACCCGGGCGGCCGAGGAGGGCGACTCGCAGGCCGTCGAAATCCTCGCCCGGGTGGGCACGCTCACCGGCCGCGGACTCGCCTCGCTGGCCAACATGCTGGACCCGTCGGTACTGGTCGTGGGCGGCGGCCCGATCTCGGCCGGCGAGCTCCTGCTCGGGCCGGCCCGTGCCGCGTTCACCAGCTGGCTGTACTCCCCCGGTGACCGTCCCGGGGTGCCCATGGTGCCCGCTCGTTTCGGGAACGACGCCGGCGCGATCGGCGCGGCCGTGCTGGCGCTCGACGAGTTCACCGGCCGGTCGCCCGACGGGTCCTGACGGGAGCACGGCCAGCCACTCCCCTCCCCGGCCGGCCACCCGGGCCTCACCACGGTGTCTCCCGAGCGCGGCGCGACCGCGCGGACCTCATCCCAGGGGCCGCCTGGCCAGGTCGGCCACCCCGACCAGACCGGCGTCGTTGCCCAGCGCCGCCGG
This sequence comes from Kitasatospora cystarginea, assembly GCF_039533515.1. Taxonomy (NCBI): domain Bacteria; kingdom Bacillati; phylum Actinomycetota; class Actinomycetes; order Kitasatosporales; family Streptomycetaceae; genus Kitasatospora; species Kitasatospora cystarginea. Next base: position 45,271 of record NZ_BAAATR010000033.1, read on the forward strand.
CCGGACGGCCGCCTCTGGCCGGTGGCCGCGCCCGGTGAGGTGCTCGCGGAAGGACTCCCGGACGGGGCCGAGCAGCAGCTCGCCCGCCGCACCCACACCGCCGCCGATGACGATGCAGGCGGGATCGAGGACGGCGGCCAGCGCGGCGAGACCCACCCCCAACCAGTGGCCGAGCCCGGCGAGGAGGCCGAGTGCCGCCTGGTCCCCCTCCCCGGCCGCCCGGGTGAGCAGCGGGCCGGTCAGTCCGTCGACGGTGCCGCCCGCCCGCCGCAGCAGCGGCGCGGCCTCCGGGGTGCCGGCGGCCACCAGGGCCCTCGCCTCCCGTACCAGCGCGGTCCCCGAACCGTACATCTCCCAACACCCCCGGCTGCCGCAGCCGCAGACCAGCCCACCGGGGACCACCGGCAGATGGCCGAACTCCGCCGCGACACCGTAACGGCCGCGGTACAGACCGCCGTTGACCACCAGACCGCCCCCGATCCCGGTGCCGACGGTGACGCACACCACCGGGTCACGGCCCCGTCCGGCCCCGAACCGCGCCTCGCCCCAGGCAGCGGCGTTGGCGTCGTTCTCCACCGTGACCGGCAGGTCGAGCACCTTCTCGACCACGGCCCCGAGCGGTTCGGACTCCCAGCCGATGTGCTTGGCGAACAGCACCGTGGCGCGCTTCTCGTCGACGAATCCGGCGGCTCCCAGTCCCACGCCCGCCACCGGATGGTCACCGCGCACCGCCTCGACGACGTCGCAGACGGCGGACTCGACCCGGTCCGGCTCCCGAGGGGTGGCCACCCTCACCCGGCCGAGGATCCGCCCCGCCTCGTCGACCACCCCAGCCGCGATCTTGCTGGCGCCTATGTCCACACCGATGGTGAGTGCCATCGCCCCCAGACCTCCCGCTTGCCGTCGGCCTGCGCCCGCACCGCTCGGACTCGGCCGGGCCCACTCGGGCATTCTGCTGCCCCGCACCCGGCGTCGGTCAGTGTCCTTCCGGCCATCGGCGGCCGACCGGCAGGTGGTTCCCCGGGAGTTGGGACCCCGGGGCGCGGAACTCGTACCGTCGCGGGGGCGCTGCTGCTCCTGCCCTCCTGGGGCCATCCGGGAGACGGTCTGTCAGGCCGATGGCGCAGAATACCGTCCGCGCCGGCCGAACCGTGACCGGCGTGGTACCGATACGCGGAGGTTCTGAGTCGATGAGGTCTGACGAGCGCTGGCTGGTGGTGGGCCTGGGCAATCCCGGGCCGTGGTTCACCGGCACCCGGCACAACGCCGGGTTCCTGGCTGTCGACCGGCTCGCCGAGCGCTACGGCGCCAAGTTCCGGCTGCGCAAGGCCCGTTACGGCGCCGCGGAGATCGAGGTCGACGGCCGGCTCGTGGTCCTGGCAAAGCCTCAGTGGTTCATCAACCTGTCGGGCAACCCCGTCGTCACCGCGCTGCGGACGTACGGCGTTCCGACCGAGCGGCTGGTCGTGGTGCAGGACGACCTGGACTTCCCGTTCGGCGTCATCCGGCTGAAGCGCGGGGGCGGTCCCGGCGGGCACAACGGGGCGCGTTCGGTGGGCAACGCCCTGGGGACCCGCGACTACACCCGGCTCCGCTTCGGCATCGGGCGTCCGCCGAAGGGCCAGACGATAGGGACGTTCGTGATGAAGGAGTTCTCCCAGAGCGAGCGGACGGAACTGCCGGCGCTCCTCGACCGCTGCGCCGACACCGTCGAGGCACTGGTCACCCGTGGCCTGGGCCAGGCCCAGACCCAGCTGCACTCCGCCGGCGTGTGAGCCGCTCCCGGGCCGGCGCGGGACCTTCACCGCACCCTGCCGTCCGGCCGGTGCCCCGAGGTGTCCGTCCACCGATGTGCGGGCCATCCGGGTGAGTGCCACGCTGTTCTGGGGACGTCCGCCCGACGTCCGCCCCCTCGACCCCAGCTCGACCCCAGCTCGACCGAGGAGGGAAGACATGGCCGACAGAGAACGCGACCCGTACGGCGAGACGCACTACATGGACGACCTCACCGAGGAGACCCAGTCCGTACAGGAGCAGGAACGCCAGCTCCGGCAGCACCGCCAGGAATCCCGGCGCAGCGCCCCGACCGACGAGGACACCTCCTACGACCAGGACGACCTCGAGGATCTCCAGTGACGCCGCACGCAGGGGTGCTCCCCCGGCAGGGCCCGGGGAGCACCCTCGTCGCGGGCCGACCGCGCGGACGTCGACCGGTCCGCTGGACGCCGGCGCCCGCACGGCGGCTCGCTGGGGCCCGGGCGTCGCTCCGGCGGGTTCAGCCGGCCATCGGCGGGTTCAGCCGGCCATCGGCGGGTTCAGCCGGGCGAAGCCTTCCTGCCGCCGGTAGGGGAAGTAGGGGTACGGCGCGGTGCGGCTGCTCGCCGCGTCCAGCCGGGCGACCTGGTCGTCCGTCAGGCTCCAGCCCACGGCGCCGAGGTTCTGCCGCAGCTGCTCCTCGTTGCGGGCGCCGATGATGACGGAGGAAACCGTCGGGCGCCGCAGCAGCCAGTTGATCGCGATCTGCGGGACGGCCCGGCCGGTCTCCTGCGCGATCTCCTCCAGGGCGTCGACCACACGGTGGAGCTGCTCCTCCTCGACCGGCGGGCCGTAGTCGGCGGTGTCGTGCAGCCGGCTGCCCTCCGGCAACGGCCTGCCGCGCCGGATCCTCCCGGTGAGCCGGCCCCAGCCCAGCGGGCTCCAGACCACGGCGCCGACCCCCTGGTCGGCCGCGAGCGGCATCAGTTCCCACTCGTAGTCCCGGCCGACCAGCGAGTAGTAGACCTGGTGCGCGACATAGCGGGGAGTACCCAGCCGCTCGGCCGCCGCCAGCGACTTCATCAGCTCCCAGCCGGAGAAGTTGGACACCCCGGTGTAGCGGATCTTGCCCGCCCGTACGAGATCGCCCAGCGTGCCCAGTACCTCCTCGACCGGGGTCGCGGCGTCGAAGGCGTGCAGCTGGAAGAGATCGATGTAGTCCGTGCCGAGCCGGCGCAGCGCCTCCTCGACGGCCTTGATCAGGCGTGCTCGGGAAGTGCCCGCTTCGCCCGGCCCGTCCCCCAGCGGCAGGCCCGCCTTGGTCGAGATGAGCACCTGGTCCCGACGCCCGTTGACGGCCTGGCCGAGCACCTCCTCCGACGCGCCGTCGGAGTAGACGTCAGCGGAGTCGAACATGGTGAGCCCGGCCTCCAGGCTGATGTCCAGCAGCCGGCGTGCCTCCTTGGCGTCCGTGGTGCCCCAGGAGCCGAAGAGCGGCCCCTGGCCGCCGAAAGTGCCCGTACCGAGACTCAACGCGGGGACCTTGAGACCGGATGCCCCCAACTGCCTGTACTCCATGGCTGGTCCTCTCACCGCCACAGCCCCACTAACGGGACTGAAGTTCCGTTAAGATGGCTCCAATCTAACAGGCTTGGCCATCTAATGGAACAGGAGTCCCGTTATGGCGACAGAAGGCGCTGCCGAAGCCCAGGAGCCGGGGCGGGCCCGCCCCGGTGGACGCACCGCGCGCGTACGCGCCGCCGTACTGCAGGCGGCCGGGGACGCGCTCGCCGAGCACGGCTTCGCCTACCTGGACCTCGGCGACATCGCCCGCCGCGCCGAAGTCGGCCGCACCACCGTCTACCGCCGTTGGGGCACCACCACCGCACTGGTCGCCGATCTGCTGGTGGACATGGCCGAGCAGTCGCTGCCGCGGACCGAGAGCGGCTCGCTCTTGGGAGACCTGCGGGCCAACGCCCACCTCGTCCAGCGCACCCTCACCGACCCCCGCCAGGGCCCGCTGTTCAAGGCCGTCATCGCGGCCGCCACCTGCGACCCGGACACCGCCCAGGCCCTGCACCGCTTCTACCGCACCCGGATCGCCGAATGGGCGCCCTGCGTGACCCGGGCGATCGAACGGGGCGAACTCCCCGAGGGCACCGATCCCCACGAGGTCATCCGCGCCGTCTCCGCCCCGCTCTACCACCGCCTCCTCGCCAGCGGTGAGCCGATCGATCCCGCCGCCGCGGACCAGGCGGCCGCGGCCGCCGCGGCCGCCGCGCGCGCCGGCGCCTACCGCCTCCCCCACTCCCCGGCCCCGTCCTCGACCGCCGTCGGCCCGGCGGCCGCAGGGCACCGCCCGGACGGGCATTGACTTCGCCGGGAGCGCGCCACACACAGCCGGGAACCGCCTCCGCTCACCTCGGCCGACAGGCACACCGCAGGTCCTGGCCGGGTCACCGGTTCGGGTGAAGCATGGCGGTGCGGGACACGCCCGTACACGGCGGCGGGCACGGATCACCGGAACCGCACCGTCCCGTACGGTGGCGGAGCGGCGGCCGGCCGGTGTGAGCCGCCCGGCTCCGGTGGTCGGCGAAGTCCGTCCAGGTGATACGTCAAGGGAGACAGCGGTGCCCGCTTCGGTCGCAGCACGGCCCCCGGCCCGACCGCTGTCGGCGGGGGTGCGCCGCATCGCGGCCGCCGGGACGCTGGCAGTGGCGTCGATGGTCTACAACGACTGGGTCCTGCAGTTCTTCCTGCCGACCGGGCTGGACCAGCGCGACTCCTACGTCAGCGAGCTGTTCGCGGCGGACCAGCCCTACCGGGTCCTGTTCAGCCTGGTCGAGGTGGTCTGCGCGGGGCTGATCACCGGCGGCGCGGTGCTCGCCCGGGGGCTGTTCCCCGGGCGGCTGGCCGCGGCCGGGTGCGCCTGCCTGGCCGCGCTCGGGGTGTTCTCGGTGGCCGACGTGCTGCTGCCGATGCGCTGCGCGCCCTCGATCGAGCACGGCTGCCCGGAGGGAAACCCCTGGCACACCACCACCAGCGGCCTGGTCCACCTCGTCCTGTTCGCCTCGATGGCGCTGTTCATCGCCGCTGCCCGGTACTCGGTGCCGTCCCTCACCCTGGTGCGCCGCTGGGCGCCTTGGCTGTTGCCCGTCTCGATGGCGGCCGCGATCGCCACGACCGGCCCGTTCCTCGGCCACCCGGGCGGCCACGGCCTGGCACAGCGCATCCACCTCGTCACCGCCGGGGTGTGGTTCGCCCTGCTGGCCGCCGAGGCCGGCCGGGCCCGCGCCGGGTCGCGGCCGCAGCCGGCCGCCGAGCCCGGCGTCGAGCGGACCGCCGCCCGTCCCTAGCCCTGCCCCCGCGACAGCCGCCGCGCCGCACCTGAGCGGGCACCCGGCCCTGAGTGGAGCGGGACGACGCGACGCCGGCCGCGGGATCCTCCGCGAGCCGAGGGCCCGATCTGGCCGTCGGCCCGGCTACCGGACCGGACCGGTACCGCGAGCGCGGACGAACTCCACGGCGTCGTGGGAGCAGAACAGCTCGATCTCGCCGCCGTGTGTGCGGCGCAGCTCGCGCAGGCGCTCCTGGTTGTTGCGGCGCGCCCGGTCGTCGAAGGCGACCTGTCGTTCGAAGGCCGCCAGCCCGGGCGGGCAGCGCGGGTCGGCCGGATCGAGTTCCTCGTGCCAGAAGTAGCTGTCGCCGCAGTGCAACAGCCAGCCGCCGCCGCGTTTCACCGCGACGCCGCAGTGGCCCCTGGTGTGCCCCGGCAGCGGTACCAGCAGGATCTCCGGCACCGAACCGGTCAGCGGCCCGACCGCCTCGAAGCCGCACCACGACTCGCCGTCGGCCTGGTGCTCGACCCACTTCGGGCCGTGCGCCCACTGGGCCGGACGGTAGCGGTCCCGTTCGCCCCGGGTGGCGAGGGTCCGGGCGGCCCGCAGCTCGTCCGCGAGTACGTGCACCTCGGCGTGCGGGAAGTCCGCCAGCCCGCCCGCGTGGTCGAGGTCCAGGTGGGTGAGCACGATGTGACGTACGTCCTCCGGGCGGTAGCCGAGCGTGCGGATCTGGTGCAGGGCCGTACGGGCGAGCGTGAGCCGCGGCCGGCTCACCAGCCGGAACCTCCTCCCCAGCCGCGCCGGGTCCGCCACGTCCTCGGTCCCGAAGCCCGTGTCGACCAGGACCAGGCCGTCGGCGCTCTCCACCAGCAGGCAGTGGGTCACCATCCGCCCGGTCAGCGGGCCGCCGGTGCCCAGTAGGAACCGGCCCCCGAACGGGCACATACCGGCGCAGTCCAGATGATGAACGGTCATTCGACCCCCAAAGAGTGTTCGCGCCACCGACCGTCGGCGGCTCAGGCCACAGTGCAGGGCGAACACTCCGGCCGTCCAGGGCATCGGACGGTGGCGCGGCGGACGGCCGAATCTCGATGGCCGCGGGGCTGGCCGGGTCGCTGCCGCACACGCTCAGCGCCGGGCTCACCGCGAAGGGCGTGCCCGCCGCGGACGCCCGTACCAGCGCCTCGCTGCCGCCGGTGGGCATCCTCTTCGCCGTGTCCCTCGGCTACACCCCGCTCCGGCAACTGCTCGGCCCGCAGGTGCTCGGACAGCTTCCCGCGGCCGGCGCGCAGACCCTGACCGGCCGTGAGTACTTCCCCCAGCTGATCTCCGAGCCCTTCCACCAGGGCCTGATCGTGGTGTTCTGGCTGGCCATCGCGATGTCCCTGGTCGCTGCGGCCGCCTCGCTGGCCCGGGGCCGCGTCCGCATACCGCGGCCTGCCGCCGAAGCGGTGCACTCCGCCGGGGACGCGCCGGCAGAGCGGATCATCACTAGCGCCGGCCGAGCCTGCCGCAGGGCGGCGGACCACGCCCCGGGCAGAGCCCGAGCAGGCCGGTCCCGGGGAGCCACAGGCACGATGAGCGGCACTCCTGGCACTCCGTCTCCGGCCGGTGGTCCCCTCTCCCCGGACACCATCGCCCACCTCCGCCCAGCGCCTGATATCTCGTCAACTATCGTTTGTGTCAACATTTTTCACTATAAAACCCGAGATCGGTAGGGCAACATCCTCCGGGCCGGACGAGCTCGCCGGGCAGCCGCACCCCTGCCGGAAGACCGGCTCGCGAGCAGCCCCGCAGAGGGCTCCACGAGACAGGGCACACCGGCGGCCGGGGCACGGCACAGCCGCAGACCATCGACTGGAACGTGGTGGCCGGGCGACGGCCGGACGCCAAACGGACCATCACCATCGCCGTCCGCGGCTGGCCGGTCACGGCTGCCGACACTTGACACCCCGTCCCGGAACCCGCCCGGCGCGCCGGACGGACGCCGCGTCACCCGGCCGGCTCAGCGGCACCCGATCGCGTTCTGACGCCTCGTGACCGGATTCGCGCCGCGCCCGGCGCCCGAGGCGGCCGGGTTCACCCGGCTTTCACGCCGTCTCCCTCCGGATGCGGCGCACTCCCCCGCCGTCGCCGTGGTGCACGCGCTGCGGCGCCCGCTGATACTGGGCCGACAGGCGGTGACGGAGCGAGTCAAGAGAACCACGGTCAGCGATCGGGTGTTTTCTGACTCGGCTTCCGCGACCGGCCACCCGCCCGGCGGTTCACCAACCGCCGGGACTCGGACGGAGAGGCACACGGGGCATGCTGAATCGACGCCACATCCTGACGGCCGCCACCATCAGCGGCGCGGCGGCCATGTTCCCCTGGGGCCGCATGATCGACCCCCCTAAGGCGAAGCCCGTGCACGAGGCCCCGCCCGAGGCGCCGGCGGGGCCGGCCGAGCTGTGGCCGGAGGACGAGGAGCTCGCCCGTTCCGCTCCGTTCGCCCATGCCATGCCCATCCCTCCGGTCCTTCGCCCGACCTCGGTGACGGCGTCCTCGGAGCTGTACCAGCTCCGGATGGCCGAGACCCAGGTGGAGATCGTCAAGGGGCTGCAGACCACGGTCTACTCCTACGGCGGCTGCTTCCCCGGCCCGACCATCCGGGCGCTGCGGGGACGCGAGGTGGTGGTCCAGCAGACCAACGCCCTGGACGTGTCCACCTCGGTCCATCTGCACGGCGGAAACGTTCCTTCAAGGTACGACGGCCTGCCGATGGCCCTGATCGATCCCGGGGAGTCCCGCGAGTACCGCTACCCCAACAACCAGGTGGCCGCCTCCCTCTGGTACCACGACCACGCGCACGGCAAGGAGGCCGAGAACGTCTACCGCGGCCTGCACGGTGCCTATCTGCTCAGCGACCCGCACGAGAGCAGTCTGCCGCTGCCCAACGGCGAGTTCGACATCCCGCTGCTGTTCCGGGACGCGCGGATCGAGGCCGACGGCACCCTGCGGTACGTCTCGCCGTACGAGTGCCCGCACATGCTGGTCAACGGCAAGGAGCGGCCGCACTTCGCGGTGGCGGCCCGCAAGTACCGCCTGCGCGTCTACAACGTGGCTCCCAACCGCCACATCTCACTGCGCTTCGCCGACGGCGCCCACTTCATCCAGATCGCCTCCGACGGCGGCCTGCTCGCCGCTCCCGTCCCGCGGGACGAACTGACGCTGGCTGGTGCGGAACGGGCCGAGATCGTCGTCGACTTCTCCCGCTACGCGATCGGCTCCTCGGTGGTGCTGGAGAACACGGCCGCGCTGGAGTCCGAACGGCCGGAGGTGCTGCGCTTCGACATCACCCGCAAGGCCGACGACCCGAGCCGGGTTCCCGGTGTGCTGGCCACCCTGCCGCCGGTACCGAAGGGCATGGTGGAGCGGGAGTTCTTCATGCAGACCTTCCCCGACACCAGGATCAACGGACGCAAGTACGACCCGGACCGGGTGGACGTCGAGACCACGCTCGGCACCAGCGAGATCTGGACGATCCACAACTGGCCCAACCGCAAACCGGCCGGGGTCTTCCACGCCCCGCACTCGTTCCACGTCCACCTGGTGCAGTTCCGGTTGCTGGACCGCGACGGCCGGCCGCCCGGCCCCGCCGAGGCGGGTCTGAAGGACACCATCCCCATCTACCCCGGCGAGACCGTCCGGATCGCCATGACCTGGGGCGACTACTCCGGCGAGTACGTCTACCACTGCCACCACCTGGTGCACTCCTCGCACGGGCAGATGGGCCGGATCGACGTCCTGCCGGCGGACCCGGAGGAGCAGGCGGAACCGGAGAAGCCGGCGGCGCCGAAGCAGCCGGCGGCGCCGAAGCAGCCCGCGTCACCGCAGCAGCCGGCGACGCCCAAGAAGTCCGGGAAGTGAAAGCCTCCCGCCGCCCCGCTCGCGCGCCGGGTGACGGCACGTCCGCTGGAGGCTGAGGCCGCCGCCGAGGCGGCCGGGAATGCGGCCGGTGCCGACGGAGGTTGGCGTCGGTGTGACTACTGCGACGCCTGCGACCCGACTCTCAGTGCTGGACCGCTCCCGCACCAGACAGGGGCAGGACGCTTCGCAGGCGCTGCGGGACACGGTGGCCTTCGCACAGTTGGCGGAGCGGCTGGGCTACCACCGGTTCTGGGTGTCGGAGCACCATGGCGTGCCCGGGGTGGCCGGCTCCGCGCCCACGGTACTGGCCGCCGCGGTGGCGGCGCGGACGAGCCGGATCCGGGTCGGCACCGGCGGTGTGATGCTCCCCAACCACCGACCGATGGTGGTGGCCGAGCAGTTCGGGGTGCTCTCCTCGCTCTTCCCCGGGCGGATCGACATGGGCCTCGGCCGTTCGGTGGGGTTCACCGACGGCGTCCGGCGGGCGCTGGGCCGGGGCAAGGACGCCGCCGACGCCTTCGCGGGCCAACTGGCCGAGCTGCTGGGCTATTTCGACGGATCGCAGGGCGTCCACCCCGACGTCCACGCCCGGCCGGCCGAGGGCCTGCGGGTCCCGGCCTTCGTCCTGGCCACCGGCGCCGGTGCCGACATCGCCGCCGACGCCGGGCTTCCGCTGGTCATCGGCGCGCTCCGCGGGGAGGACGAGATGCTGGCCGCCGTCGACCGCTACCGGACCCGGTTCCGTCCGTCCGCGCAGGGCGCGGAGCCGTACGTCGTGCTGTCGGGCAACGTGGCGGTCGCCGGGACGGCCGCCGAGGCCAGGAAACTGCTGGTCTCCGAGGCCTGGTCGAGCGCGTACGCCCGTACCCACGGGGAGTTCCCGCCGCTCACCCCGGAGCCGGAGGTCCTGGCCCGGGAGATGAGCCCTCGGGAGCGCGCCGCCTACGAGCAGGCACTCCACGGGCACGTGGCCGGCACGCCGCAGGAGGCCGCGGTCGCCCTCGGCACCCTGATGGCGCGCGCCGGAGCCGACGAGTTCCTGGTCACGACCCACGCCTACGACCGGGCGGCGCTGCTCGACTCGTACCGGCTGCTCGCCGAGGCGATGGGCCTCGCACCCAGCCCGATCGCACGGTGATTCCGGATTTGCCCTCCGACACCCCGGTTCGACTGCCGGCCGCCGATAGCCATGCTTGACAGATAGGTAAGGCTTGCCTAAGTTCTGCAGGCATGTTCCGTCACCACGCCGACTCGACCGGCCCTTCACCCCGCTCGGACAACCGAAGGACGGCCGTGCTGCCCATTGATCCGCAGGCCGACATCGGACGCCGCGCGTGGGTGGCCTGCCCGAGCTGTGACGACGCCCGCGACTGCGCTCCGTGCCGGGAGCAGCTCACCTGCGGCGAGCATTGGCGCTATCTCCTCTCCAACACCGGCAGCCTCCTCCACCTGCAGTGCCCGGCCTGCACCCACGTCTGGGACCACGAGACCGGCTTCGGCGCGACCCGACACCACTCCGCCTGAACCCGCCCCGTCTCCGCCCGCGGGAGAGAGCGCCGCGGCACCCCTCGCCGTGGCCGAAAACCGCCCCTCTCCGTCCATGGCCGGAAACAACCGGTCGGCGAGTCCGTTGTCCACCTACGCGGTCAACCACCGCGTGACAGCGCCGGACCCGGCCGACCGTAGCCACGGCGGCCGTCGAAGACCCGGCTCTCGACCCGATCGGGAGGACACCCCTGTGATCGTTGTGAGCGCAGCGACCGGCAACATCGGACGCCACCTCGTCGACCTGCTTCTCGCCGAGGGCGCGCCCGTCCGCGCCCTGACCCGCGATCCCGAGCGCGCCGGGCTGCCCGCCGCCGCCGAGACCGTCCGGGCCGACCTGACCGACCCCGCGTCCCTGGAGACGGCGCTGGCAGGCGCCGAGGCGCTCTGGCTCAACCTCGCGGCCGGCGGCAGCCAGGCGGCGCTCCAAGTCGTCGATGCCGCCGTCAAGGCGGGGGTGCGCCGGATCGTCCTCAACTCCTCGCTGTCGGTGACCGACACCACCGCCGACGACGAGGGCTTCATCTCCCGGATGCACGCCTCGGTGGAGCGCGCGATCCAGGCATCCGGGGTGGAGTGGACCTTCGTCCGCGGCGGCATGTACGCCACCAACGCGCTGCAGTGGGCCCCGGGCATCAAGGCCGAGAGCGTGGTGCGCGGGCCGTTCCCGGAGGCGGTCGCCGCCCCCGTCCACGAGGCTGACCTCGCCGCTGTCTCCGCCCGCGCCCTGCTGGACCGAAGCGGTGCACTGCTCGGCACCGCTCCCTACGTCACCGGGCCCGAGGCGGTGACCGTGGCCGAGCAGGCCGCCGCGATCGGCCGCGCCATCGGCCGGGAGGTCCGCTTCGAGACCATCACGGTGGAGGCGGCCGCCGACGCGATGGCCTCCGACAGCTTCCCCAAGGAGGTCGCTCTCCAGCTCCTCGGCTACTTCGGCGCCTCGGTCGGCACCGACCCCCAGCGCACCGACGAGGTGCAGCGCATCACCGGACGCCCGGCCCGGACCTTCGAGGAGTGGGCCGCCGACCACGCGGACGACTTCCGCTGACGGGTTCAGGGCGCTGAGTCCGGGATCTGCGGGTTGCGGGCATGGGCGGGTGCGGGCGGCCCGAACGGGGTGGTGTCGTCGGTGCTGACCGCGACGCCGCCCTTGCCAACGGCCCCGCCGGTCGGACCGTCGGACAGCCGGCTCCCGGCTTCGGTCGGGGTCGGTGGGTCCGGCCCGGACGGCGGCCCGGCGGCCTGCCCGGTGTCCGGGGGCGCCGTGGCGGCGGCGGGGAGCGGCTGGTCGGCGGCGACGGCCCGGAACACGGCGGAGGCGGCGGTGGCCGGGCCGAGCCGGTCGGGGTCGTCCGGGTCGATGGCCTGCGGGACGCCGCGATCCGCCACCGCCGCACCCCGCCGGCCGACCGCTGGTGCCCGCGATCCTCGACACTGGCATGGCCGACCCCGTTCCGGAGGCCGAGGCCGTCGGATGACGCCGGGTCCGGCGGGTGGGCAGGCCGAGGGGCCGTACGCCTTCGTCACTTCATGGTGGGAGGCGCCCCCCATCGGCGGAGCGCGGCGTCCACGGCGTCGTCGGCGCACCTCAGCCCGTCGCGCCCGTGCGCAGGAGGTCCCCGGCCCGGGCGGCCAGGCCGTCGGCGTCGCAGCGGGTGGCCAGCTCCAGTCCCTGAGCCAGGGCGGTACGGGCGGCTGGAGCGGTGCCCAGCGCCTCACCGAGGTCGACCAGGGCGATCGCGTGCTCGTAGCGGGCGGGAGACCGCTCCAGGTGCCGGACAGCCTCCGCGAGCAGCTCAGCCGCGTGTGGCCGGTCGTGTACCGCCGCGCAGAGCCGTAGAGCGCTGCCGATGGCCGAGTCCGTCCCGGACTGCCGGGCCCGGCGAACGGCCTCCTCGGCGAGGTTGCGGGCCCGGTCCGGCTGGTCGGGGGCGACCGCCCGCGCCAGGTGCCCGAGCCACGGCGCCCACACCGTGTTGCGCCACCCGCGCGCGTCCAGGGCCGCGCCAGCGGCGGTCAGCGTCGCGGCCGCGCCGGGCGCGTCGCCCCGGGCCAGCAGTAGGCGGCCGTACAGCGTGGGGGCGTCGGGCAGCACCATCACCGTCGGGTACGGCGGGCCGAAGGCGTGCGTGCGCGCGAGCTCCAAGGCCTCGGCGAGCCGACCGCGCGCGGCCAGGGTCTCGGCCAGCGCCCCGACCGCGTCCCAGTGCAGCGGGACGCCCGGACCAATCCGTTCGGCGATGCGCAGAGCCCGGCCCAGGTAGTCCTCCGCCTCCGCCAGGGCACCGCAGCGGAACCGGAGCATTCCGGTCAGCAGGTAGGCGAAGCCGAGGTGGCCGCCGCTCCACCCGGCGACTTCGTACGCGCGGACCGCCTCGGTGAACAGCTCGTCCGCCCGGTCAACCCGGTCGGCGTAGAGGTAGCTGATGCCGAGGATCCCGGGCAGCTCGAAGCCCCAAGTGGTGTTGGTCCAGCCAAGGCTGCGGGGCAGTCGGCCGTCCGGGAGTGCAGACTCGGCCAGGGCGATCACCTCCTCGCGGTCCGCGCCGCGCAGCGTGAGGTCCCAGCAGCGCAGCACGGCCACCGCATGGGCCAGGCCGTCACGTTCGAACACGGCCTCGTCCGGAGTCGGCTCGCTGACCGTGCCGGTGTCGGTACGGGCCAGGCCGATCGTGCCGAACATCCGGTCGAACTCCGCGAGCCGCCGGGAGCGGCCCGGGCCGTCCTCGTCCTCGGACTGGAACGCGGCGAACATGAGGTGAGCGACCTCCAGGCGCAGGCGTCCGGGTCCGGGCCGGGTGCGAGCGGCCTCCTCGACACAGACCGCGGCGGCCTCGCCGAGCCGATTGCTGTGGGCGAGGGCCTGCGCGAGTCGGAAGGTCGCGTCCACCCTGAGCTCGGGGCCCAGCCCGTACGGGTCCGCGAGCGCCAGGCGCAGCTGGTTGACCGTGGTCACCGGGTCGGTGAGCAACGCCGAGCAGCCGAGTTCGTAGAGCACCGCGGCCCGGTCCTCGTCGGCGGGCGGCTCGCTGATGGCGCGGCGCAGGCAGCGCTGGGCCGCCCCGGGCGCGCCGATGGCCAGGTGCTCGCGGGCGGCCCGGCGCAGCTTGCCGACGATCTCGCCGTCCCCCTCGGGCAGGGTCTCCAGCAGGTGCCGGGATGCGGTCAGCAGGCCGAGGCCGGCGTTCTCGGTCTCGACGGCGGCGACTCCGTGCATCCCGGTCCGGGTGGCGGGCGGCATCGACTGGTAGACCGAGGTGGCGATCAGCGGGTGGACGAACTCCAGCCTGCCTCCCGGCGTGCCGGTCAGCACCCCGTGTCGGCGCAGTTCCCGGATCGACTGGGCGGCGGTCTCCGGACCCTGGGCGCAGATGACGGCGGCGAGGTCCGGGCGGATGTCGGTGCCCAGCATGGACGCGGCCCAAGCAAATCGCAGCGTGGTCGGGCCGAGCTTGTCCAGCCAGAGCCGGAGTGTCATCCCCCGTGCACTGGAGGCGAGTTCGCGCAGTTGTCCGGTGCTCTCCTCCACCGGATCGAGCCGATGGTCGAGCACCTCGCGCAGCAGGGCGGTGGTCTCGTACGGGTTCCCGGCGGTGACCGCCCAGACGTGACGGCAGAAGGCGTCCTCCGCCTGCGTGCCCAGGGCCGCACGGACCAGGTGCGCGACCGATGCCGGCTGGAGCGGCCGCAGTTCGTGCCGCCGGTCGGCCCTGCCGACGAGGCCGCGCTGCAGCGTCAGGGCGTCGTCGCGGAACTCGTCGCGGCAGGCGAGCACGAGCAGGGCCGGCAGCTCCCGCGCGCGTACCGCGAAGCCCGCCAGCCAGCCGAGCGACTCCGGATCGGCCCAGTGCAGGTCGTCGACGACCACGGCTACCGGCGAGCGCCGCTGCACGAGGCGGGTGAGCACGAAGTCCAGCCCGTCCCGCACCCCCTGCGGGTCGAGCTGCCCTCCAGGCGGCAGCAGCCCCACCGCCGGACCGACGATGTCCTCCCAGGGCCCGAAGACCTGCGCCCGCTCCTCGTCGGACAGGGCCGCCAGCACCGGCTGCACCAGCTGGCGCACCACGCAGAACGGCTCATGGCGCTGCCGCTCCCCGCCCCGGGCGAACAGCACCGTGCAACCCGCGCGTTTCGCCTGCCGCCGCACCTCGGTCAGCACCGCGGTCTTACCCAGCCCGGCCGCGCCGGTGTAGACCAGCAGCTCCCCGATCCCGGCACCGGCGTGCCGGGTGAGCGCCTCGACCGCCTGCCCGGCTGACTGGATCTCGGCCTCGCGCTCGTGCAGCGGGCAGCCGCCCTGGCCGGCCCCGCCGTCACCCCCGGCCTCGGGCTCCCCTTCGAACACCGTCGCCTCCAATTCGCCGTTCCACAGCCGTCGTTACCGAGGCTGAGGCTACTGCTGAACGGACAACTCGGCTGCGGGCTTGACAATCCGCCCGGTCGGAGGCCAGGCGGCTGCGGTCGAACGAAGTCTGCATCCTCTCCTCCTTGCGCCTGCGCGGGCTCAGAGGCTCTCGGCGCTCTCGCGGGGGCCTGGCAGTGGGTGGAATCGTCGGCGGTTGCAACGCAGCCGTCCCGCCCCGGGGGTGGCGATGTTCAGAGTCCTCTGTCCGATCGGAACGAGATCCACCTCGGGCCGGTCTGCCGGGTCTGACGAGGGACTCTTGATCGATGGTTCGTGGTGGTACGCAGGCATGGACCGGATCCTCCGGGAGGACCGCGATTGGGCGCGGCCGTCGAATGACAGTACGTTCGACCGGCGTCGTCATCCACGCAGACGTCGACTCCGCCGACGGCGTCGGACGTGCTCACCACCCCTGCGAAGTCCACCATCGCGAAGTGGTCGACGAGTATCCCGGTGAGCAGCTGGACCGCGGCCACCGTGCAGCCGGAGCACCCACCACGCCCGCGCAGCGCCGTCAGCCGGTCAGGCCGTCGGGCGCGGCCGCCAGTGCCGCCTGGACGGCGGCCACCAGCCGGCGGGCGGACTCGGCGGTGAGCTCCACCGCGACCCGTGCCGAGGGCCCCTTGGCGGGGTCGGCGAAGTCGATGTTCAGGGTGTGCTCGGCCATGGCGTGCACGGGATGGTCGAAGTACACCGTCACGTCGGAGACGTGGAACCAGGGGCCGCCGGGCCCCTTGGCGCTGCCGTCGACCTCGTCCCTGACTGTGGCGTAGGTGCACATGGGCTCAGCCTCCCAGGTGCCGGCGGAAGAAGGCGCTGATCCGTTCCCAACCGTCGTTGGCCGCGGCCACGTTGTAGGAGGGGCGGTCCACCGCGAAGAAGGCGTGGCCCGCACCCTGGTAGCTGTGGAACTCGAAGTCCTTGCCGTGGGCGGTCAGAATCCGCTCCAGCTCCGCGACCTGCTCCGGACCGGGGAACGTGTCCTCGGTGCCGAACAGGCCGAGCAACGGTGTGCGCAGCTGCGGCAGTTGGTCGACCAGGTTGGTCACCTGCAGCGGAAAGCCCTCGGGTGGGGTGCCGGTGACGAACGCTCCGTAGCAGTCCACCGCGGCGTTCAGGTCCAGGTTGCAGGCCGCCAGCACCGCCTGCCGCCCGCCCGAGCAGTAACCGATCACCCCGACGCGGCGGTTTGAGCTCGGCAGCGCTTGCAGGATCGCGGCGGCGCCGGCCACGTCCCCGAGCAGTCGCTCGTCCGGGACTCCGCCCGCGGCCCGGGCGACGGCGGCCGCGTCGTCGGGTGCGGCTCCGGGGGCCTCGCGGAAGTACAGGTTCGGGCAGACCGCGTCATGGCCCAGCTCCGCGAAGCGGCGGACGATCTCCTTGGTCGCCCGGTCGTAGCCGGGCATGTGGTGGATGACCACGACGCCACCGCGTCGCTGATCACCGTCCGGGCGGGCCAGATACGCCTCGATCTCGTCACCGCCGTGACCGGTGATCCTGACGGTCTCGGCACTCAGGGAATCGTTCATGCCGCCAGCTATACCGCGCAGGGCCCACCTCCGTCCGGACCGGCGCGCTGCCGAACGGGCACCGGGGCGGGACGGGAGGGGTGCTGCACAGCCGCGGGGAGCGCCAGCATCTAGCCGGGTGTCCGGGTCGTCGGCCGCTGCCCCACCCGGTTCGGGCCGGCGGGTCGCCGAGGAGTGGCGGAGCGGCCGGGCCGGGCGCACACTGGGACGTGGAGCTGATCAGCACTGTCATCACAGACACGCGGGCGAAGCCCGGCCGAGGCAGTTCCTGCGTAAAGGCGCCGTAGAAACGAACGGGCTCCGTGTCGACGGAGGCCCGGGCCGCTGACAGCGGCGGATCGACGGATCCGAACACATTGCTCCGCTGTGGCGGAGCACCCCCGAGGCCCGGCTGTCACCGGGCCTCCCCCGTGCCCGGACGCGGGGTGACCGGCCCGCCGACGCCGGCCTCGCCCGGTTGGCCCTGCCCGCCTTTCGGTCTCGGCCGACGGCCGTTCCGGATGACCCGGACGGGTGAATCGTCGGCTGGGCCCGCCTCGGCCATGACCTCGGGCCCGCCACGCCGTTGAGCTGGCGCGACAACCACCCCGTTTGGGAGATCCGTTATGCGCCAACTCGCCGACGCCGTCACCACCGCAGGGATCATCACTGCCGTAGTCGCGGCGGTGTTCCTGCTCCTGCTGATCGGCGGGCTCGCCCGTACCGCCGCCCGCGCCGAGCGGATCGCCGCCGCACACCGTGCGGAACGCGCCCGCGAGCCC
This sequence comes from Kitasatospora cystarginea, assembly GCF_039533515.1. Classification (NCBI taxonomy): domain Bacteria; kingdom Bacillati; phylum Actinomycetota; class Actinomycetes; order Kitasatosporales; family Streptomycetaceae; genus Kitasatospora; species Kitasatospora cystarginea. The sequence continues at coordinate 62,513 of NZ_BAAATR010000033.1, forward strand.
GGCAGCGCGCATCCGACCCCGGAGGACGGCGAGGCGGGCTGAACGTCGCAGCCGGGCGCGCCGACGCGTCACCCCCGCCCGCGGAGGCGATCAGTCCCGTCCGGGCAGGCGCCCCGGCTCCTCGTGGGGCGCGGTGCAGCCGTCCGGGAGGCCGCCGGATACCGGGGCAGGACCGGCCGGTCCGGTTATCAGGACGCCGACGGCTTCGGCGAGCTTGGTCAGGGGCTGCCGCTGCTCGCGCCGCACACTGCGGTCCTCGCCGCCGTGTCCGGCCGTCGCGCCGAGCGCGCGGGTGGCCGCGGCCTCCTTCCGGAGCCGCTCGACCTCAGCCTCCAGTGCTTCCAGGCGTGCTCGCAGGTCATGTGTCTCGCTCATGTGATCCATTGTCCAGGTCGGCTCCACCGGTACCGATCCATGAGGCTTCGCCGCCCTCACGGCTGGGACCCGTCGAGCCTTTGACAGGCGCTCAGGACGGGCGTACCTGGGAGTGCCAGCACGGGCCCGGACGCACGGGCCCGGCCGCGCGGGGCTGGTCGGCTACCCGAAGAGCGCGGGCGGCGCACGCCCACTCCCGCCCGCCCCTGAACTCCGCGGCGCGAACATCGAGTTCACACCGCGAAAAGGGAGTCGTCCCAGCGCTATTGGAAGTCGGCTATCCGGGTATCAGCAATCCGGACGAGGTAGGCGCCTGGGTCGAATCCACCGACAATCTGTTCTGTTTCCGCACGAGTTACCGAGCGAATCACCACCGGGGCAGTGGCGTTCACCGCTCCCTGCTCCCGACTTCAACGCGGCGCACCGCATAGCAGACCGGATCTCACCAGCCGGGCCACCGCGTTGGACAACAGCCCCGCCGCCCCGGCGGCGAGGTCTTCGACAGTTCCGACGACCTACCTGTTCTTCCGGTACGGATTCCTGCCGGTGGCCACGGCAGGACTTCTGCACCGATCGAGCACAGTGCACCTCCCCCGATCCCGTGCCGCACCTCCCCGCCGGGCCGTGACGCCAGGCCCGCCGGGCCGTGCCGGATTACCGGAAGACGGTCAACTCATCGGCGAGCAGCCGGAACCGACGATCGCCATCCCCCGATCCCCGAGCCCCAGGAGCAGTGAACATGGGCATCTACGGCCAGGACTGGTCGAGCTACCAGCCCGCCACCCCGGACACCAGCGGCCTCGCTTTCGCCTTCATCAAGGTGACCGAGGGTCTGACGTACACCAGCCCCGTGTGGACGGCGCAGCGGGACCACGCCCGTGCCGCCGGCCTCGTGCTCGGCTACTACCACTACCCCCACATGGCCAATCCGGTGCCGGCGGAGGCGACCCGCTTCCTCTCCACGGCCCAGCCGCAGGCCGGTGAGCTGGTCGTGCTGGACTGGGAGGGGTACGACAGCGCCAACTCCTCGGTGCCGAAGCCGGACCAGCTCGCGTACAAGGAGGCGTGGCTCCGGTACGTCAAGCAGCGGCTGCCGCACAATCCGGTCGGCATGTACTGCAACAAGGACTACTGGCAGCACGTCGACACCACCAGCTACTTCGCCGACTTCCTCTGGATAGCCACCTCCGGCCGGCCGGCCGGACAGCCCGGCATCCAGGCCGCCTGGCTCTTCCACCAGTACTCGGACTCCGGCGGCGTGGACCAGGACTACTGCCACCTGGACAGCGCGGACGCGCTGCGCGCCTGGGCCGCATCGTTCCAGCCCACCCCGACGCCGGACCCCGGGCCGGCATGGCCGGGCGAGTACCTGCACCTGCAATCCCCGATGCAGCACGACGCCAGTGTGCGGATCTGGCAGCAGCGGATGGCCGATCGCGGCTGGCGCATCGCCGTCGACGGCTGGTACGGACCCGCTTCGGCGGCGGTCTGCCGTCAGTTCCAGAGCGAGAAGGGGCTCCAGGTCGACGGCATCGTCGGCCCGGCGACCTGGGACTGCGCCTTCCGCACCGACAACGTCACCTGACCGGCGCCGCCCGAACCGGGCGCACGGGCTGTGAACGCGCCCCCGCACCCACCCTTGGCCCGCTTCCGCGGCACCGCGGAAACGGGCCTCTCCATGCCGCAGCCACGCTCTCGACCGCCAATAAGCCGACCTTTCAAGTCGACCAAAAACCGCTTTGTGACCTTCATATCCATTCCCAATTGGCGATTTGATCTACGAATCCCAACATGTGAGACTGGGTCAGTCGGGCAGTTACCGAAAGGTAACTCGCTGCGCACATCGCCGTGCTGACACCCCGTTCGAGCGAGGGGCAGCCGATCGCCGTAACCGGGGATCACGCGGAGCGCAGTTCGAGCCGAGCGCCCGGCAAACGGCCCCGGGGATGACCGGCGGGCCTTCCGTTCCTACAGGAAGCATTGAAACGCGATGCGAAACCGTGGCGCCGACATGGCGATGCTGCGAACCGAGATCGAGGAACTCTGGGAGCGGCGGGACGAGATCCCGCTGCACTCCGCGGAGGTGGTCGCCGCCGTCGACGCGGCGATCGATCTGCTGGACACCGGCCGGGCGCGGGTTGCCGAGCTCGTGGACGGCGAGGTCGTGGTGCACGAGTGGCTGAAGTCCGCGATCCTCCTGCTGTACAAGCAGGCCAAGCCCGTGGAGACGCAGTTCGGCCCGTTCGAGTGCGCCGACAAGATCCCGCTGAAGTCCGGAACAAGCGGCTCCGGTGTCCAGGTGTCGCCGGGTGCCGTGATCCGGCGCGGCAGCTACCAGGAGCCCGGAGTCGTCGTGATGCCGAGTCACATCGGCATCGGCTCCTACGTCGGCGAAGGCACGCTGGTGGACTCGTGGGTCGGCATCGGCTCCTGCGCCCAGATCGGCAGGAACGTCCACCTGTCCGGCGGGGTCGGGCTGGGCGGCATGATCGAACCGCCCATGGCCAAGCCGGTCGTGATCGAGGACGACGCCTTCATCGGCGCCCGGTCGATGATCTACAGCGGCGCCCGGGTCGGCGAGGGCGCGCTGCTGGGCGCCGGAGCGCTGCTGACCGACACGATCCCCGTCATCGACGCCGCCACCGGGGAGGAGCTCAGCCGGGGCGTCGTCCCGCCGTGGACGGTCGCGGTTCCCGCCAGCCGTCCGCGCGAGTTCACCGGCGGCACGTTCGGCCTGCCCTGCCTTCTGGTGATCAAGCACCTGAAGAAGGGCGAGCGCCACGACAAGGCCAAGCTCAACGACGTGGTGCGCACCCAGCCGCCGGTGCTCTGACCGCCGCACCGTCCGCCTCCCGTCACCAGCCGATCCTTCGAGGAGTCATCTCCCTTGTCCGCCAACGGAATCGTTCCGGTACTCAACCGCCACCCCGAGCTCAGGGACCTGGCGTCCCGGCTCACGGCCTTCCTGGACATCCATCTGCCCCAGCCGCTCTGCGAAGACGACCCGCGGCCCGACTGGCTCGCCCTGCGGAAGCTGGCCTGCGACGCCGGACTGACCGGCATCGACCTCGCTCCGCCGGACGGGCCGGGTGCGGCCGGACGGGTGGCCCAGGGGGTGGCCATGTTCCTCGCCGGCCGGCGGGACTGCGACGCCCGCGAGGTCTTCAGCACCGGCCATGCCGCCATGGCCCTGAACTACGGGTCGCCCGAGCTCGTCCGGCACACCCGTGAACAGGTGGTCAGCCGGGGGAAGCTGGCGGGCGTCGCGTCCAGCGAGCCGCAGTCGGGATCGGACCTGCGCGGCTTCACCACCCTCCTCGTCGACCACGGCGACCACTTCGTGCTGTCGGGTACCAAGGGTCTGATCAGCAGGGTCGAGGAGGCCTACGGCTTCGTCGTCTTCTGCAAGCTCGTCGGCCGGGAGGAGGCCGGCACGGTCGACCTCCGTGAGGTGCCGCTGTCGGCGGTGTGGGTACCGGCCGACACCAAGGGCGTCCTGACCGAGACCACCGACCCGCTGGGTATGCGGGGATGGAGCTTCGGGCACCTGCACTTCGTCGACGCCCGGCTGGACAAGGACCTCCTGCTCGGGGCCACCGGCGACGGACGCCGGATCTTCGACGCCCACTTCTCCGCCTGGCGGCTGATGATGTCGCTGGTCTGCCTCGGCACCGCGTCGGCGGCGATCGAGGAGTCGGCTGCCCGCACCCGGCGGCGCAGCGTGGGCCGGATGCCGCTGGCCGCCATCCCCTCCGTCGCCGCGCGGATGGGCACGGCCGCCGCCGAGGTCGAGGCCGCCACCTCCTGGTGCTTCTCGCTGCTGGAGCGCATCGACCAGGGTGACATCGACGCCGCCGCCTGCTCGGCCGCCAAGGCACTGGCCACCGACGTCGCCTACCGTGCCGTGGACCTCGCCCTCCAACTGCACGGCAGTGAGGGGTACACCCGGCACACGCCGATGGAGAAGCGGCTGCGGGACATCCGCGGGCTGCGCATCGCCGACGGTCCCAACGACACGCTCTACAGCGTGCTGGCCCACTCCCTGCTGACCGGCGCTCCGCAGGCCGAGAGCCCGCAGGCCGAGGACGTCCGGCTCCTCGCCCGTCACTGACGGCCAGCCGAGCCCGCGATCGGCCCCGGGTCGTCGAACGCCCTCGAAGGGCACCACGCCCCGACGGCCCGGGCCGACCGCCAACTCCCGTACCGGAACCGCCAGGTGACGGCGACAGCCGCACCGCGCCGACAAGGAATCACCCATGCCCACCGCCACTCGCCCCTTGCTCACCGAAGTGGAGCAGATCCTCGCCGACCTGGACTCCTGTCCCGATCGGGAGGCCCTTGCCCACCGAGGGCGCACCGTCACCGCCGGTGAACTGCGCGACCTCACCTACCGCATGGCCCGGGCCATGCGCGCCCAGGGCATCGACCGCGGCCACACCGTCACCCTGCTGACCGGGAACCTGCCCGAGGCCATCGCCGCGCGCTACGCGGCCAACCTCGTCGGCTGCCGGGTGAACCAGCTCTACAACCGGCTGTCGGCCGACACCCAGGCCGTCATGGTCCGCGACGTCGAGACCCATGCGCTGATCGTCGATCCCCGGCACGCCGACCGGGCCGCGGAGCTCACCGGCCTGGTCCCGGTCGAGAGCGTCCTGGTGCTGGGCCCAGCGAGCGTGGGCAAGGACCTGCTGGCGCTGGCGGCCGACCAGCCGGCCGACACCTTCCCCTGCCGGGCCCGGCCGCAGGACATCCGCTCCATCCGGCACTCCGGCGGTACCACCGGCCACTCCAAGGGGATCTGCGTCAGCTACGGCCAGGTCCGCCCGTTCGGGCCGGAGTTGTCCGGCAGCCCCGAGGAGCCGCTCCGGCTGCTGGTGTGCACCACCATCGCGCACGCCGCCGGACAGATGACCGACAAGGTCCTGCGGGCTGGCGGCAGTGCGGTACTACTGGACGGGTTCGAACCGGCCGCCGTACTCGAGGCGATCGAACGCGAGCGCATCACCGACCTGTTCCTGATGCCCCCGCTGATCTACCAGCTGACCGACCATCCGCGGTCCGAGCACACCGACACCTCCAGTCTGCGCCGGCTCAGCTACGGCGGCTGCCAGGCGTCGCCGGCCCGGATCACCGACGCGCTGCGGCGGTTCGGACCGGTGCTGGTCCAGCTCTACGGACAGCACGAGGCGGGCATCATCAGCGTCCTCGCCGCCGAGGACCACGATCCGAGCCGGCCGGAGCGCCTGCGGTCCGTCGGCAGGCCGGCACCCGGCTACCGGGTGGCGATCCGTGACGAGTCCGGCCGGGACCTTCCCCCCGGTGAGCACGGCGAGATCTGCGTGCACTCCGACACCCTGATGCAGGGCTACTGGAAGCAGCCCGAGCTGACCGCCTCGGTCCTCAGGGACGGCTGGCTGCACAGCGGCGACATCGGGTTCCTGGACGACGAGGGCTACCTGACCATCGTCGACCGGTTGAAGGACCTGATCAACACGGGTGGCGGCCACGTGTACACCTCCGAACTGGAGGACCTTCTCAACTCCCACCCCCTGGTGCGGCAGAGCGCCGTGTTCGGAGTCCCGGACGCGGACCGGGTGGAGCGGGTGCACGCCGTCGTCGTGCCGGTACCGGGCAACCGGATCGACCCGGACGAGTTGTGCGCGATGGTCCGCGAGCGGCGTGGTGCGACGCACGAGCCGTACCGCGTCACCTTCGCCGAGGCGCTGCCGCTGACCGACGCCGGCAAGCCGGACAAGAAGCTGCTGCGGGCGGCGGCGGAGCGGCTCCGGGAGACCGCCGGGGAGTAGCGCCCGCGCTCGCGGCCGGTTCGTCCCGCACCGCTCCCGCCTTCCCGGGATCCGCCACGCCGTGCCCGTGGGAGTCGGCCGGCGCCCGTGGGCGCGGCATGTCATCACACGTTGGTCAGCGGGAGCAGCCCGCGTTCGCCGAAGACCTTCTTGGCCACGAGCGTGGCGTTGATCGCCCGCGGCATGCCGCAGTACACGGCCGAGTGCAGCAGCGCCTCGGTGATCTCCGTCGGAGCCAGGCCGACGTTCAGCGCGGCGTTGATGTGCACATCCAGCTCGATCTCGCAGCCGCCGAGTGCCGCCAGCACGCCGAGGGTAACCAACTGGCGCTCCCGGGGCTGGAGTTCAGGCCGGGCGTACATGTCTCCGAACGCCCACGCGACGACCTGGTGGCCCAGCTCGGGCGAGGTGTCGGCGAGCGTGTCGACGACCCGTCGGCCGGCCTCGCCGTCGACCTGCTCCAGCACCTTCAGGCCGTGTGCGTAGCGCTCTTCACGAGTCATGGTGTCCCTCCCGGGTCCGTGGGTCGAGCGGCTTCTCCGCTCGCCCGTGTGGTGACCATCGTGGCCCGGCGGCCGGCCGTTCTGCCCACGAGGCATCGTGATCTATGCTTTCCATGCTCTGGAGGTATGGATGGATCTGCGCATACTCGGCTACCTCATCGCGATCACCGAGGAAGGGAGCATCAGCGCGGCAGCCCGCCGCCTGCATCTCACCCAGCCGACCCTGACCCGCCAACTACGCGACCTCGAACGGCGGTTGGGGGTGGTGCTGTTCACCCGAGAGGGGCGTGGTCTGACTCCCACGTCGGCGGGCCGGGTCCTGGCCCAGCGCGCCCGCACGGTGCTGGCCGAGGCGCAGGCCGCGCTCGACGACGTCCAGCTGGCGGCGCAGGGCCTGACGGGCCGACTGACCGTCACCTTCGCCGGCTCCGGCATCAACGGACCCCTGGGCGAGGCGCTGGGGCGCCTCCGCCGGGAACTACCGCGCGTCGATCTCCGCCTGGAGGAGAGCTTCAACGACGCCGAGATGTCCGACGGCGTACTCGACGGCCGCTACGACATCGCCGTCCAGCGCCTACCACGGCGCGACAGCCGGCTGGCGACGGCCGCCTGGTGGCGGGAGCCGCTGACCCTCTTCATGCCCGCCGCCCATCCACTGGCCCACGCGGCCGGCCCGGCGCCCCTCGACTCACTGGGCCGGATCCCGCTCGTGCTCTGGCCGCGCGAGGTCTCGCCCCACTCCTACGACGAGATCATCGCCCTGTGCCGGCAGGCCGGGGTCACCCCCAGGATCGGGGCGGAGGGCAGGAGCGTCCAGACCCTGCTCGCCCTGGTCGCGGCCGGGTTCGGCGCAGCCGTGCTCACCGACTCGCACCGCGCGCTGCGCCGGGTCAAAGTCGCGGCCCGGCCGCTGGCCGACACCTCCACCACCCTCTACCTGGTCTGGCGTGCGGAGGACGACAGCCCGCTCCTCGAACGCTTCCGCACGATCCTCTCCGACAGCGGCCGAGCCGACCCTCCGACCCAACCGCCCTCCGCGGCACCTTGACGACCATGGTGGACTCCGGTCGACCGGTCCGCCCGGGCGGCACCGCGTCCTACGGCGCGCCGAACCACCGGACGAGCGCGGCCGCGAGTGCTTCCCCGCTCGCCGCCGGGTCGTCCGAGAGATCACTCGCCCAGGCGGTGAAGCCGTCCGGACGCACGAGCAGCCCCCGCAGCTGGGGCCGGTCCGGGCACGCCGCGGTGACGGTGTCGACCCTGCCGTCGTACTTCCCGGCCGATGCCCGGAGGGCGTCGTCCTCGATGAGGTCGAACAGCACGGCCCGGCCGCCGTGGAGATGGTCGGCGAGCCTGCTGCCGTCGGCCAGCAGGAGGTCCGGCGCGCTTCGGCCGACCAACGGATGGTCCCCGGGAAGCCCGTAGCCCTGCCATACGCCGGAGATCTGCTTGACGACATAGGTGGTCCCGGCGACCGTCCCGGTGAGGTCGGTGACGACCCCGCGCAGGGCCCGGATGTGCGGGGACGGCCGCATCAACGCGACCTGCGCCCTGGTCCAGTCGAGGACCCAGGCCCCGATGGGATGCCGTTCCGCCGTGTACGAGTCGAGCAGCTGCTCGGACGCCCGGCCGCCGACCACCGCGGCGAGCTTCCAGCCGAGGTTCATCGCGTCGCCGATGCCCAGGTTCAGTCCCTGACCGCCGAACGGCGAGTGCACATGGGCGGCGTCGCCCGCCAGCAGCACCCGGCCCCGGCGGTACTCGGTCGCCTGGCGGGCGTTGTCAGTGAACCGCGTCGCGGTCCGCACTCCGGTGATCGTGACGTCCACGCCCGAGACGCGGCGCAGGCTCCGCTGCAGTTCCTCGGCGGTGACCGGCGCGTCCCGGTCGGCGGGCGGCCCGTCGAACTCGACGGTCAGGATGCGGCCGGGGATCGGGCCGTGCACGTAGACGCCGGTGTCCGTCCAGTTCCACCCCGGGATCAGCGCTTCGGCGCCCGTCATCTCGACCACCGCCTGATGGCCCGTGATCTGCGGATCGGTGCCCGGGAAGGCGAAGCCGGCGAGCCGGCGGACCGTGCTGCGGCCGCCGTCACACCCCACCAGCCAGCCGGCCCGGATGCTCTCGCGGCGCCGCTCACCGTCCTCCGCCGCGTCGACGGTGTGGACCGTCACTCCTTCGGCGTCCTCGTCGAAGCCGGTGACCTCGACCCCGCGCCGCAGTTCGACACCGAGCTTCGCCGCATGCTCACCGAGGATGCGCTCGACCTCCTGCTGCGGCACCATGGTGACTCCGGCGACGGCGGGCCCGAGGTCGGCGAAGTCGGGCTCCGCCGGGTCTATCCGATCGGCGCTCAGCATGATCCCGGCGAAGTGTCCCGCGACCTTGTGAGGCGAGCGTTCGGGTCGGCTCTTCCCCTGGTTCCGCTCTCCGAACGCCTTGAACTGCTCCAGCGTCCGCTGCTGTGACTCGGTCAGCGCGGGCAGCAGCCCGCGCCGGTAGAAGGCTTCGGCGGTCGGGGTGTTGATCCCGCCCGCCTTGATCGTCGGATCGACCGACGATCGGCGCTCGAGAACCACCACACGTGCCCCACCCAGCGTCAACTCGCCGGCGAGCATCAGTCCTACCGGACCGCCCCCGGCCACCACCACGTCGTAGTCCAGGCCCCTGCCTGTGCTCGGCTTCATGCGAATGACTATAGTCACTAAAACTTTATGGCCACTACACTTTTCTCCATGCCAGCTGGAACTGCCGCCGGAGGCGGCCACACCGAGCTCACCCTGCGCGAGCGCAAGAAGCGGGAGACCCGGAAGCGGATCTCCGATGCGGCGACGCCCCTGATCGCCGTGCGCGGCTTCGACAACGTCACGGTCACCGAGATCGCCGAGGCCGCCGGTGTGTCCGCGATGACGGTCTTCAACCACTTCCCCCGCAAGGAGGATCTCTTCCTCGACCGCATCCCCGAGGCCGTGGAGCTGTTCTCGTCCGCCGTCCTGAACCGCCCGGACGACGAGACGCCGCTCGCCGCGCTACGCCGGCTGGCACTCGAACTACTGGATCAGCGAAGCCCGCTGGCCGGAGTCGGTGACACCTTTCCGCCCTTCTGGCGGGTCGTGATCGGGTCACCCGCACTGCGGGCGCGGGCCCGCGAGGGCGTCGAGGAGATCGAACACGCGCTGGAGGAGGCGATCCGCCGGACCACCGGCCCAGGCGAGGCCGATCCGGCCATCACGGCGGCCCTCACCGTCGCCGCCTACCGGAGCGTCTACCTCACCACGGCCCGGCGCCTGCTCGCCGGTGAGCGGGCGGACGACCTGGCGGAGGAGCACCGCCTCCGAGTGCACCAGGCGTTCGACGCCGTGGAACGCGGGCTGCTCGCCCCCTGAGCAACCACCGCCCACTGCCCGGGGCGGCCCCGCACCCGGCCGTACGGGGCCGCCACCCCGTACGGCCGGCCACACTCCGATCTCACCCCAGGTGGGCTCGCCGAAGAGGCCGCCCGGCTTGGACGTACCCAACTGGCTTGATTCTCCGTCGTGATGACGCGATATCAGGACATAGCGTTCCCTCCGTACCCCTACTTTCGGAGGTTCGCCATGCGAAGGCGCATCATCACCGGCGCGCTTGCCGCCGCCTGTCTGGTCGTACCGTTCCAAGCCCAGGCGATGGCCCAACCAGCGTCGATCCGGCCGCAGTTAGCGGCCGCACTCTGGGACAAGTGCGAAGCCGCGCTGGACTCACCGCACGAATCGCACACCAATCCGGACGTCATCAACGTCCACGCCGACATCAAGGGCTGCAAGCAGAAGATGCCCGAGTACTCGATCTCTGTCACCCTCTACAAGGACGGCAGCCAGGTCGCGCACGACACCGGGTCCGGCAAGAACAAGTTCAAGGCGCGCGTCGTGGCCAACTGGCCGCCGCCGAAGGGGCAGTGCCACGACTACTCGGCCAGCGCGACGTTCACGATCACCGCTGAGGGGAAAGCGCACACCACTACGGTGACCAACCACAGCCAGGGCAAGATCTGTATCAAGTAAGGGCGTACCGTGACTCGGCCGGCCGGAGTGCGGCCCGGCCGTCCGCGTCCACCGTCGAGGCGAGCAGCATGAACCGATACACCGTCTTCCTCGCGGTCACCGACCGCACCTCCCGGCCCGATCCGGCCTTCGCTCTCACGGCACTCGCCGTGGACGCCGAACGCCTCGGCGAGGCCGAGGAACGCGCGGCGTCCGCGCTCGCCGATTTGGCACCCGACTCCGCCTGGCTCGACCTGGCACCGTCCGTCCGACGGGAGACGGTGGCCCGAGTGCGCTCCGTGCCCCATCACGCGGTGGACCACACCGAGCACGACCGCCTCCCCGCGTGCTCCGCATCCCCCCTGCGCGACTGCCTTCGGAGCCTGGCCGTCGACAGTGCCTTCGCCGAGGTGGCCGCGCACCCGCACACCGTCTATCTCACCGGCGGGTACCCGATCGGGGCGCTGTCGGCAGCTCCTCTCGTCGCCGACGCCCAGGCCGTGCATCCCGATGCCGAGACGAGTTACCCGGGGCTCGCCCGCCTCGTCACCCTGCTCGCGACGGCCGCGGCACCCTCGGTCGACGCCGCCGTCCCCGACGAGGAGGACCTGTACGACGCCTTCGACCGGTACACCCTCGGCGGCCTGGGCTGAACGCCCGCACCGCAGCAGTCCAGCCCAGCCGGTCACGCCGCCGCGGCTGCCCGATGCCGGCGGAGGCCGTAAGAGGAGCTGAATCCCCGTGCGGTCCGGCGCAGGTTCCCGGAGCACGCCGCCGCGTGCCCTCGGGCACCGCGGTCCCGGTGTACGCCGGGCAGCCGCACCCTCCGGCAGCCGGGCCGGCCGCCGTCTCGGCGCCCGTATCGGACCCCCTGCGCACGGCGCGGCCGGGGGCGGCCCCACCCGCCCCCGGCCCTGCCTTCCGTCCCGGGCGGCCCCCACAGCCGGCCGGGCGGCCCCGCGCCCCCACAGCGCGGGAGTGTTGCGGCCGAAGTGGCCGTCATGTCGGTGGTGAAGGACGTCGCTCCCGGTCGCGGTCGTACCGCGGCACCCGGCGACCGCCAGTACGAGCGGCGGGTGCGCCGGGCCCGTGACGGGCTCCGAGGTCCCCAGCTGGACGGGTGCGCTACAGCTGCGGCACGAGCGGCCGGTCAGCCGTACCGTCCTGTCGGCTCGACGGTGCTCGGTCTTCTGCTGCCACGTTCGGACATGAGAGGCTCCCTCTCCAGTGGTCGGAAGTCGGGCCGTGAGCCGTCTCGCTCGCCGCCCGCCTGGGAATATCCTCGGGTATCCGGGACACCCCGACCAGGGACCGTCGGCCCCACTCCCCGGTGCCACCGGTCCCGTCTCCGAGGCGCCGAGAGTCCCAACCGACGCCTGCTCCCGGGAGGTGCGCCGCAGCGGTACGACCGACCCAGGTGTACGGCCATCCCATCAGACGAGAGCAGCCGAAATCCGACACCGCACCACCACCGCCACCGCCTGTGCCGGTAACCGCGCCGCCGCCGGAGCCGAGCTCGGTACGACTGTTGCCAGTGCGGCACCGATTCGTCACCGCACCGCCTGTCAACGCGACTTCCGGACATCGGGTCACACGAACCGACTACAGCACCGGACACACCCGGACGGAACTTCTCGGGCCCGGGCACCGGGCCTCCGTCTCCCCGTCATACGCGGTCCGGATCCGGCTTGACCCAAACCGTGCCGGGTGCGCCCGGCCCGACCCGGTTAGGGCCCGTGGCCGGACATTGTCCCGCCTCCGTATCAAAGCCGCTTCACACGGTGACCTGGGGCCGCTCAGGTGGTTGGATCATGGTGTGACCGATCCCGAACATCCCTGCCGCCCGTCCGCCACCCGTGCCGACTGGGCCCTCGTCCACCCGATGCTCACCGTCCTCAACCAGGCCGGTATCCCCATCCGCAGCGGCGACCTCGACCAGCTCAAGCTCGCCGCCGGCCTCGGGCCCGAGTTCGCCCAGGCCTTCACCCGCTGGATCCGCGAGGCCCACGCCACGGCCGCGGCCGCGCCGGTTCCGGCGGCACCGGCCCGCCCGGTCCACGCGGTCGTCCCGTCGCCGGTGGCCGAGCTTCCCGTCCCCGCCCGGCCGCGCCGCGCCCAGGAGCGCCACGCCTCCTGACCGCTGGTCAGCGCAGAGGACGGCGAGTGCCGTTCAGGAGGCGGTTGGCGGTACGGCCAGGTCGGCGAGGTACCCGACCGCCGCGTCGACCGTCGCGGGACTGTTGGCCCAGGCGGTGTGGCCGTCGCCCTCCCAGCGGAGCAGCCTGCTGCCGGGCAGGGCGCGCCGGACGGACTCGGCGAAGGCCGGCGGGGTGGCCACGTCGTGCGCGCCGGAGAGCAGCAGCACCGGTGGGAAGTCTGCGGGCACCCGCCAGCCGTGCGGGGTCCAGCACGACTGGCCTGGCCAGCCCGCACAGCCACTCGCAATGTCCCAGAACTCGGAGTAGCCGCGCAGGGTCGGCGCCGCCTCGCGTACCCGGCGGGCGAGCTCCGGGAGCGCCGCCTCGGCACCGGCCGGAACTGGGACGTCCTGGCAGACGATCGAGCGATACGCCGGGTACTCGGGGTTCTGGGCGGGGGTGAGGGGGCCGAGTGGGGCGAGGCTCCCCGTCTCGGCCGTCCGGCGCAGCGCCGTGGCGAGCATGGGGTAGAACGCGGGCATCTGCAGGCCGCTGTTCACCGCCTGGGCGATCTCCTCGGCACGGGCCGGGCGCTCGCCGTCCTTTATTTCGCCGGCGTCGGCCCGGCGCAGCAGGGTGGGCAGGAAGGCGGAGACGTCCTGGCCGTGCAGTGCGCTCTCCGGGTGGCCGGCCGACCACTGCGCGAATCGGCCCACGCCGTCCTCGACGGCCGCGGCATCGAGGACGGCCATGCGCTGCCAGGGGAGCGCCCGGTCCACCACTCCGTCCACCACCATGGCCCGGACCCGCCCGGGGAACAGCTCGGCATAGCTCTGGGCCACCATCGAGCCGTAGGAGATCCCGAGGAAGCTGATCCGCCGCTCGCCCAGCGACGCGCGTACGGCGTCCATGTCCCTGGCGATGGTGCCGGTGTCCAGGTGTTCGACCAGGGGGCCGCCGGCCCGGGCGCACGCCGTCCCGAGCCGCCGGTTGCTGCGCACCAGGTCGGCGGCGGCCGCCCGGTCAGCGGGGAACCTGCTCACCGCGGGGTCGATCGGCATCCGGCAGTGGAGCGGCGGGTTGGTGCCGGTGCCGCGTGGGTCCACCGCGACGATGTCGAAGCGTTCGCGCAGCGCCGCCGGGAAGTACTGCTGCCGGGCCCGCCCGTCGAGCAGGTAGCCGACCTCGCCGTCCCCGGGGCCGCCGGGGTTGAAGAAGAGCGTGCCGACCCGGCGGCCCGGATCGGCGGCGGGCAGCCGGGCCACCCGCACCTCGGTCCGCTCCGGGCTGCCCGGCCTGGACCAGTCGAGCGGGAGGGAGATCGCACCGCACCGGACGGTGTCGGACTCGTCCGTCCCCGCGCAGCGCTCCCAGGTGATCCCTGGCGCCGTGGATGCCTTCCGCGCCGCCGCGGGCGCGGCCTGAGCCGTCGCGGACGGCGTGAGCAGCCCTACCGCCGCAAGGGCGCACAGCGCCGCGCGGGTCGTCTTCCGGTGGCGCATGGCCACCCCTGCCGGTCGTTCCGATGGACGGACCAGCACGGTATCCGGGTGCCGGCGAGCAGCGCATCGCTCTGCCGGGCCACTTCCCACGACCTGTTCTCCGACCCCAGGCTGGCCGACCGTCAGATTTCCGGCCGGTCACCTGTCCGAGAAGACCGCGCTCACGTAGAGGTCGGCGATGGTGTCGCCGAAGGCCGCGCTGTAGGAGACGTCGGCGGTGTCGCCACCCTGCTGGTAGCCGCCGATGACTCCGACGACGCTGCCGGTGGACTCACTCACCCAGGGGCCGCCGCTGGTCCCGCCGGTGTAGGCGGGGCAGTCGATCCGGCGTTGGTGGGCGGTGAAGGCGGTGGTCACATTGGTGCAGAGCAGGGGCAGTTCGGACCGGGCGGGGTAGCCGTAGAGTCGTACGGTCTCGTGGAGGCTCTCGTCGACACCCAGCGGGATCCCGCCGACCACGCTCTCGATCGGCCGGCCCTCACTGTCGGGCGCCACCCGGAGGAAGGCGAAGTCCTGGTCCTGGTTGGCGTTCTTGTGCCAGCCACTCGTCTCGAAAACCTCGACGATCCGCCAGGCCCCGTACGGCGCCTTGCCGTTGCGGTACCCCGGGGCGAACACGACCCCGTCCGGCGAGGACACGCAGTGCGCCGCGGTGACCAGCAGATCCCCGGTGGGGCTGTCGATCACGGAGGCGGTGCAGAAGTGTTTGCCCGGTGCGACCGGCCCCGAGAAGAGCGGGCCGACCCGGTCGGCCTCCGCTCCGGGCGGGGCGGTCGAGGTGGTGGGCCCCGGAGCCGCGGACGCCGCCGCCTGCGTGCCGAGCGCGATCACTGCCGAGGCCAGCGCACAACCGATCCAACGAGCCTTCACGAGGGTCCTCCCCCCACCGGGGCCCGGTCCGTCGGGCCCGCTGCTGACAGAAAGCCTGCCATCCACGAGACCCGCCGCGCTCGGCGTGTGACCCGATCGGGCGGCGGTGGGCCGCGATCGGCCCTCGCCTCGCGGCCCCATCACACAGCACTGCCCCGACCGCGCCGGGAACGGCCGTGGTCGGGGCAGCGGCCGGCAGATGAAGTGTCACCTCGCCGGCGGGTCAGTCGATCCCGAGCTCACCCATCCGGCTCCAGCCGGTGGCGCCCTCGATGGTGGTGCTCACGATCTGCGGCGCCCGCTGGACCAACGGACGCATCGTCTCCATGGCGGCCCGGAAGTGATCGGAGTTCACATGCGCATCACCGGCGCCGTCCTTGAAGGCCTCGACGAGTACGTAGGTGTTCGACTCCTCGGCGCTGCGCGACCACTCGAACCAGAGGTTGCCCTCCTCCGCGCGGGTCGCCTGGGTGAAGGCCTCGACATGGGACAGCCAGGAGTCTGCGTATTCGGGCTTGACCGGGAATTTCACAACGATGAAGATCACGAGTCGAGTCTAACCGCGGATCAGCGGTATTCCCTCGGTCGCACCGCCGGTCAGCGCTCCTGGGCCGTCGGGCGGACCATGATCTCGTTGACGGCCGCGTGCGCGGGCTGGGTGACCATGAACACGATGGCGCGGGCGATGTCCTCGGCGCGCAGCCATGCGGTTTTCGGCAGGTCGAAGGCGATGGCGAGCCTGGCGTCATCGGCCGTCATCTCCGTCGCGGTCACGCCCGGCTCGACCAGGCCGACCCGCACTCCCCGTCCGGCGACCTCCTGGCGCAGCGCCTCGGCGAACGCGCAGACCGCGTGCTTGGTCGCCGAGTAGACGCTGCTGCCCCGACGCGCCACGCGGCCCGCGACCGAGCTGACGGCCACCAGGTCGGCGACACCGCGCGGCCCCCCGGCGGCCGCTCGAACCAGGTGTGGCAGAGCCGCGCTGGAGATGTGCAGTACGGCCTTCAGGTTGAGATCGACCATCCGCTCCCAGTCCTCGGGTTCCCCCTCCTCCAGGGTGTTCAGCGCCGCGTAGCCCGCGTTGTTCACCAACGCGTCCAGCCGGCCGAGTCTCCGGGCGGCGTCCCCGACGGCCCGGCGCGCCTGGCCCGGGTCGATCAGGTCGGCGGTGATCGAGATCGATCTGCCGCCGAACTCGTCGATCGTGGAAGCCAGTTGCTCCAGCCGCTCGCTCCGGCGCGCGACCATGGCGACCGCGGCGCCCTGCCGGGCCAGCGCAAGCACGGTGGCCGCCCCGATCCCGCTGGACGCACCGGTCACCAGCGCCGCACAGCCCGCCAGCGGCTGCCCGTTCGCGCCGGTGTCCGTTTCGCTTTCGCTCACACCCATGGTCACCCTCCGAAATCCGTCAGCGCCGCGGACCGGGCGGCAGCGCCTCACCCGGCTCCCGATTCTGCCGCGACCACCGTGGAAAACGGAGATTCCACTACGCCAACAAGGTGTCGGCGGACAACGGCCTTCCCGGGCGAATACCGGTCATACGTATATGAGGAGTCTGAGAATTCCGGCCAGATCAGGCCGCCCCACCGACCGCCTTCACGGTGAAAGCAGGCGCGCGTGCCGCACTGCGGACGCCACCTGACGGTATGTATTGTCCGGAGGATTGAGTGCGAATTGGGATGGGAATTTCTCCGCCGACGACCAGGAGGAGCTTTGCCACGTACCGAATCGACCGCGGACACGGCCGCGCCGAGGGAGCTCACAGTGCCGAAGGTGCGGCGGTTGGTCGAGTACTTCGAGCGGGCCTGCGACCGGGTCCCGCAGAACACCGCGGTCAGCTGCGGCCCGTCCCGGCTGACGTACGCCGAACTCGACCGCCGGGCCAACCGGTTGGCCCGGCTGCTGCAGCAGCGGGGCGCAGCTGAGGGCCGGACCGTCGGGATCCTGCTCGAACGGTCCCTGCACACCTATGTCGCACTGCTCGCGGTGCTGAAGTCCGGTGCGGCGTACGTGCCGCTCGACCCCTCGTTCCCGGCCGACCGGGTGGAGTTCATCGCCCGGGACGCCGGGCTGTGCGATCTGCTGACGACCTCCGCGATGCGTGCGCGGACGCACGATCTGACCTGCCGGGTACTCGAACTCGACCAGCCGCTGCCGGAGTTGGCGGATCTCCCGGACGACCGTCCGATGGTCGAGGTCGACCCGGAGTCGATGTGCTACGTGATCTACACCTCCGGGACCACCGGACGGCCCAAGGGCGTGGCCGTCTCCCATGCCAACATCGTCAACTTCCTGCGGGTAGCCGCACCGGTCTACCGGGTCGGTGCGACGGACCGGGTCTACCAGGGCCTGTCCATCGCCTTCGACTTCTCCGTCGAGGAGATCTGGCCGGCCTGGGCGGCGGGGGCGGTGCTGGTGGCCGGACCGACCGACGAACGCCGGGTCGGCGACGGGCTGGCCGCGTTCCTCACCGAGCAGGCGGTCACGGTGCTGTGCTGCGTGCCGACCCTGCTGTCCACCATCGAGGCCGAAGTCCCCACCCTGCGCAGCCTGCTGGTCAGCGGCGAGGCCTGCCCGCCCGACCTGGTGCGCCGCTGGTCCCACGAGGGCCGCCGGATCCTCAACGTCTACGGCCCCACCGAGTCGACGGTCACCGCGACCTGGACCGAGCTCTCCCCCAGCCGGCCGGTCACCATCGGGACCCCGCTGCCCACCTACCGCGTCTACCTGCTCGACCAGCGGCTGCGGCCGGTCCCCGACGGCGACAGCGGTGAGATCTGCATCGGCGGCCCCGGCGTGGCGATCGGCTACCTGAACCGCCCGGAGCTCACCGCCGAGCGCTTCATCCCCAATCCGGTGCAGGCCGACCGGGCCGACAGCCCCCGGATCTACCGCACGGGCGACCTGGGCCGGCTGAACCCGGCGGGAGAGATCGAGTTCCTCGGCCGGATCGACACCCAGGTCAAGATCCGCGGGTACCGCATCGAGCTGGCGGAGATCGAGGAGGTGCTCCGGGAGGACCCCGCGGTGGAGAACGCGGTGGTCACCCCGCGCGAACAGGACGGGGTCGTCCACGACCTGGTCGGCTACGTCACCCTGACCGGCCATTCGGACCGGGACGACGACGGCTTGCGCAAGCGCCTGCACACCACGCTGCGCCGCCGACTGCCCGAGTACATGATCCCCTCCTTCGTCGAGGTGCTCCCGGAGTTCCCGCTGCTGACCGCGGACAAGGTGGACCGCAAGGCGCTGCCCGCCCCCGTCTCGGTGCCGCTGGCAAGCGGAAGCCGGCCGCACGTGGCCCCCGGGACCCCGCTGGAGCGGCGCATGGCGGCCGTCTGGCAGGAGGTCCTCGGCCGTCGGGAACTCTCCGTCGAGGACGACTTCTTCTGCGACCTGGGCGGCCACTCGATGGCCGCAGCGCGGCTGATGTCCCGGCTGCGCCGACTGCCCGGCTTCGAGCGGCTGGCGATGGCGGACCTGTACCTCCAGCCGACGGTGCGCTCGCTCGCGGCGTTCGTCGAGCGCGGGGACGCGGTCGCCCCGGCCCGGCAGCAGGCCACCGGCCCGCCGCCGCGCCGGCACTCCACCGCCCGGGTGGCCCTCTGCGGCACGGCCCAGCTCCTCGCGCTGTACGGGTGGCTGCTGCTGCTCGGACTGCCGGCACTGGTCGTGCTCTACCGGGTACTGGCCTCCTGGGGCGTCCACACGGCCGCAGTGGATGACGGCGGACCACTGGGTGTGCTCACGCACCTGCGGTACTCCGTGTTCGTGCCGGTGCAGATCGGCTGGCTGCTGCTGAACCTGCTGCTGATCCCGGTGATCGGCTGCCGGGTGGTGCTGGCCGGCGTCCGGCCGGGCTGGTACCCGCTCTGGGGCGTCACCTACCTGCGGTTCTGGCTGTACACCAAGATCCTCGCGTTGACACCGGTCGGGCTGCTGGCGGGCTCCCCCCTGCTGCCGGCCTTCCTCAGGCTGCTCGGCGCCAGGGTCGGCCACGGCTGCCACGTGTCGGCTCCGATCCCCCTGCCGCCCCTGGTGGAGCTCGGCGACGAGGTGAGCGTCGGCTACGGCGTGCGGGTGCAGGCCTACGCGGTCGAGGGCGGCTGGCTGCGGCTGGCTCCCGTCCGCCTCGGCACGGGGGCGTTCCTCGGGACCAACAGCGTGGTGCTGCCCGGCGCAGTGATCGGTGCGGGTGCCTCGGTCGGCGAGCAGTCGTTGATCCCCGCGGACCAGGTGGTGCCGGCTGGCGAGCACTGGTCGGGCTCACCGGCCGCCCGGCAGGACGCCGTACCGCTGGTGCTGCAGTCCCTCGCGGGGCAGCCCGACGCCCGTCCCTGGCCGGTGCGGGTACTGGCCGGCTACGCACTGGGGGCGCTGCTGCTCGGGCTGCTGCCGGTGGCCGTCCTCGGTGCCGGTTCGGCGGTCGTCGTCCTGGTGGCCGCGTGGTACGGCTTCGTCCGGGCGCTGCTCTCGGCGCTGGCGGCCGGGCCGGTGATCGTGGTCACCACCTGTGCGCTGATCGTACTGACCAAGCGGGCGGTGCTGCCGAGGGCGCGGGCCGGCATCCATCCGGAGCGCAGCGGCTTCGGGGTCCGCAAGTGGATCGCCGACGGCATGCTGACCATCAGCCTGACCATGACCCACTCGCTCTACTCCACCCTCTACCTGGTGCCGTTCCTGCGGCTGCTCGGCGCCCGCACCGGGCGCTGGTCCGAGGTGGCCACCGTCAGCTTCGTCGACCCGGACATGCTGATCATCGGCGAGCTGAGCTTCGTCGCGGACGTCAGCGTGGTGGCGCCGGCGGTCTTCCACCGGGGCCGGATCGCGCTGGACCCGGCCGAGGTCGGCACGCGGAGCTTCGTCGGCAACGGGGCGCTGCTGCCCGGCTCCTGCCGGATGGGCGACGGCAGCCTGCTGGGCGTGCACTCGGTGGCACCGGCCCGGCCGATCGGGCCCGAGACGACCTGGTTGGGCTCGCCAGCGCTCTTCCTGCCGCGCCGGGAGGGGAGTCAGAGGTTCCCCGCGAAGTACACCTACGACCCGAGCCCGGGTCTGATCGCCGCGCGCCTGGCCATCGAGTACTTCCGGGTGACCCTGCCCGCGACCATCGGCACCGTCTCCGTGCTGCTCTACCTGTACGCCGCCGTCATGCTGGCCAGGGCCACCTCACCGCTGCCGGTCTTCCTACTCGGTCCGGCCCTGCTGCTCGGCGCCGGGGTGTTCGCCACCCTGGTCGTGGTGCTGCTCAAGTGGCTGGTCATCGGCCGCTACCGGCCCCGCGTCGAACCGCTCTGGGGGATCTGGGTACGGCGGACCGAGCTGATCACCGGCCTGTTCGAGAACCTGGTGGTGCCCAGCCTGATCGCCTTCCTCACCGGTACACCCCTGATGGCCTGGGTGATGCGGCTGTTCGGTGCCAGGATCGGCCGGCGGGTCTGGCTCAACACCACCTACCTGACCGAGTTCGACCTGGTCGAGGTGGCCGACGACGCGGCCGTCGGCGAGCGCACCTCGCTGCAGACCCACCTGTTCGAGGACCGGGTGATGAAGATGTCCACGGTCCGGGTCGGTGAGGGCAGCTCGGTCGGCCTGCGCTGCGTGGTGCTGTACGACGCCGAGGTCGGTGCGGGCACCTCGCTGGACGGGTTGTCCCTGGTCATGAAGGGCGAACGCCTTCCCCCGCACACCCGGTGGCGCGGTATCCCCGCCCGTCCCTGCTGATCCGCCCGGTGGGGCGCCCGTGTCGCCCCGCCGCCCCACCCACTCTGGAGGCACCGCATGACCTCGCTTGACGAACTCGACACCTGGTCCGGCCCACGGGTCGACGGCGACCTGCCCGGGCCGCGCTCCGCCGAGCTCCTCGCCCGCCAGGCGCGCCGCGAGTCCAACGCCCGCAGCTATCCCCGGCGGCTGCCCATCGCCATCGCGGAGGCGTCCGGCAGCCTGGTGCGGGACGTGGACGGCAATGTCTTCATCGACTTCCTGGCCGGCGCGGGCGTGCTCTCGCTCGGCCACAACCACCCGGAGCTGGTGGCGGCGGTGACCGCCCAACTCGGCCTGCTCACCCATGGCCTGGACTTCCCGACCCCGGTGAAGGACGCCTTCACCGAGGCCCAGCTGTCCATGCTGGCACCGCGGCTCCAGGACCAAATGAAGATCCACTTCTGCGGCCCGACCGGCGCCAACGCCGTCGACGCCGCCATCAAGCTCTGCAAGACCGCGACCGGCCGCGGCGAGATCGTCTCCTTCCAGGGCGGCTTCCACGGCAGCAGTCACGCGGCCATGGCGGTCACCGGGCTGGTGGCGCAGAAGCAGCCGGTCGCCAACGGCGTCCCCGGGGTGCACTTCTTCCCCTACTCCTACTGCGCCCGGTGCCCGCTCGGGCTGTCACCGGACCGCTGCGCCACCAACTGCGTCGAGTACCTGGAACGGGCCCTGGCCGACGGCAACGGCGGGGTGCCGCTCCCCGCCGCGGTGATCATGGAGATGGTCCAGGGCGAGGGCGGCATCGTCCCCGCCCGCCGGGAGTTCGTCCAGCGGGTCCGCGGCCTGACCCGGGACCTCGGCATCCCCCTGGTGGTCGACGAGGTGCAGACCGGCTGCGGGCGCACCGGGACCTGGTACGCCTTCGAGGAGTACGGCATCGATCCGGACGTCATCGTCGCCTCCAAGGCGCTGAGCGGCATCGGCGCCCCGGTCGCGGTCATCCTGTACGACCGGAAGCTGGACACCTGGGCACCCGGCGCGCACACCGGGACCTTCCGGGGCAACCAACTGGCCTTCGCCGCCGGGGTGGAGGCGATCCGGATCATCCAACGCGACGACGTCCTCGGCAACGTCACCCGGCGCGGCGAGCAGATCGCGGAGCGCCTCTCGGCGCTGCAGAAGCACCCCTGGGTGGCCGAGGTGCGCGGCCGCGGGCTGATGTGGGGCGTCGAGTTCGCCGACCCGGTGGACGGCCGCCCGGCGGGCTCGCTGGCCGCGGACGTCCAGGCCAGAGCGCTCCGGCGCGGCCTCATCGTCGAGGTCGGCGGCCGCGAGGACTGCGTGGTGCGTCTGATGCCGCCGCTCAACGTCACCGCCGAGCACGTCGAGACCGCGTGCGTGATCCTGCTCGACGCCGTCGCGGCGGCCGTGCGGGAGGCCTGATCGCGCCAGACAGGCCGGATGGTTCGGCGACCCGCCGCCCCGGAACAGATCGGACCCCCGCCGGGTTTTCGATATCAGTCCACGTGTCGGCCCGGCCGTTCGGGATCGAGTAGCGCCGGCCGGGCGGCGCGCTGGGCAGCGGAGGAGGACTTTTCGATGACGATCTTCGCCCCGCCCGATCCGGACACCGATCCGCCTGGTCCCGGCCCGCTCCCGCATCCCGGCCCCGGGGCCGACGAGCCGGCTCTCCCGCAGCCGCTCCCCGAACCGGCCCCGGGGCCACACCCGCCGCCCGTACCCGGCCCGGCCCTCGCTCCCCCGCCGGCCCCCACCCCGTAGCCGGTGATCAGATGGCGGCCCATGCACCACCGGAACTTCTGAGCCTGGGCGTCGAGGAGGAGTTCCTGCTGGTCGACCGGCGCAGCCGACGGCCCGTGCCACGGGCGCCCGAGGTGATCGCCGAGGCGGGGCTCACTCTGGGCGGGCGCGTGCAGGCCGAGTTCTATCCCACCCAGATCGAGGTGTGCACCTCGCCGGTGCGCACCGTCGACGAGTTGCGCGCCGAACTGGTCTTCCTGCGCCGGACGGTGGCGGCGGTGGCTCGGAGTGCGGGCTGCCTGCTGGTGGCCAGCGGCACTCCGGCTCTGCCCGGCCACA
The DNA here is from genome assembly GCF_039533515.1 of Kitasatospora cystarginea. Classification (NCBI taxonomy): domain Bacteria; kingdom Bacillati; phylum Actinomycetota; class Actinomycetes; order Kitasatosporales; family Streptomycetaceae; genus Kitasatospora; species Kitasatospora cystarginea. The sequence continues at coordinate 85,536 of NZ_BAAATR010000033.1, forward strand.
TCCCCGCTGAGGTGACCGACAACCCGCGCTACCGGCGGATGGCGGAGCAGTTCGGCGCGGTCGCCGACGGCAACGGCGGCGGCGTGTGCGGTTGCCATGTCCACCTGGGCACGGCGTCGCGAGCCCAGGCCCTCGCGCTGGCCAACCAACTGCGCCCCTGGCTGCCCACAGTGCAGGCGCTCGCCGTCAACTCGCCCTTCAACGAAGGCCGGGACAGCGGCTTCGCCAGCTGGCGGGCGATCCTGTGGAACCGCTGGCCGACCGTCGGCCCGGCACCGATCCTCGACGAGGCCGGGTACGAGGAGCTCGCGAACACCCTGGTCGACTCGGGCCTGCTGCTGGACCGCCGGATGATCTACTGGTACGCGCGCCCGTCCGAGCACGTACCGACCCTGGAGCTGCGGGTCGCCGACGTCAACGCCGATCTCGACACCGCCGTCCTGCTCGCACTGCTGCTTCGGGGCCTGGCGACCGTCCTTCTGGCGGAGGTCCGGGAAGGCGTCCCCGCACCCGACGTTTCGGGGGCGCTGCTGCGCGCAGCGCACTTCCAGGCCGCCCGGGGCGGGCTGGACGGAGCCGGGGTGGACCCCTTCACCGGGCGGGCCCGGCCACTGCGCACCCTGCTGGAGGATCTCATGCTCCGGGCGGCGCCGGGTCTCCGCGACAGCGGCGACCTCCCGCTGGTGGAGCAACTGCTGGCCGGGTTGCTGGCCTCGGGAACCGGCGCGAACCGGCAGCGCGCGGCGTTCCGCCGGCGCGGGCGGCTGCTCGACGTGGTGGACGCGCTGGCGGAACTGACCGTCCCCTGAACGGCCTCTTGGGCGAACCGGTGCTGCGGTGAGTGAACCCGCGGCACCGGTTCGGCGCACGGGCGCGCTGTCCTCGACGACCGCCGTCCCGAGCGGCGGTCCGGGTCAGGGCGAGCCGAAGCGTGACCCACATCACCTTCGGCCGGCGATTACTTCACCGTCGCACTCCGGTCCTACCTGCGACAACACCGCAACGCCCAAGCCCGGGCGAGGCGAACGAGGAAGGCCTCCCATGACCCACGCGCTCACCGCCGCCCCCGCCCCCGTCGCCGCCGTCGCGGCCCCGTCGCAGCGGACGACGCGGCTCCTGCTGGCCGGCGGCATCGGTGGCGGCCCGCTCTTCCTCGGCCTGGGACTGGTTCAGGGCCTCACCCGCGACGGCTTCGACTTCACCCGGAACGCCATCAGCCAGCTCAGCCTCGGCGAGCTGGGCTGGATCCAGGTGGTCGACTTCCTGCTCACCGGGTCGCTGCTGGTCGCGGGCGCGGTCGGGATGCGCCGGGCGCTGCGCGGCGGCCCGGGCGTCACCTGGGTCCCACGACTGATCGGTGTGTTCGGAGCCTCGTTCCTGGTCTGCTCGGCGTTCCGGGCCGACCCCGGGGCCGGGTTCCCCGCCGGCACCCCGGCTTCCTCCACCGTCACCCTCAGCGCACACGGCACCGTCCACATGCTCGGTGGCATGGTGGGCTACCTCTCGCTGTGCGCCGCGTTCGTCGTGCTGGCCCGGCATTTCGCCGTCCGGCAGCTGCGCGGCTGGGCCGTGGCCTGCCGCCTGATGCCGGTGGTTGTACTCGCCGGTTTCGCGGGGTCCGCCGCCACCGTGATGGCCTTCACCGCGGGGGCCGGGCTCGGCCTCGTATGGCTCACCGCGGTGTCCGCCCGGCTGCGCGCCGAGTCGGCGGCGCGGTAGTCCGGACACCGGACCGCCCAGTGTGAGATGGTGCACCTCAAGATCATTTACGACCGGATGAACGGCAGACTGCGAAGATGACTGAACCTGTGAAGGGCCCCGCGAGCTACTTCCCTTCGATCGAGAAGAAGTACGGCCGCCCGATCGCGGAGTGGAAGGACCTCATCCGCTCCTCGCCCCTGACCAAGCACATGGAACTCGTCTCCTGGCTCAAGACCGAGCACGGACTGGGACACGGCCACGCCAACGCCCTGGTGGCCCACACCCTCACCGAGGACAGCGCAAAGTAGGCCCGATCCGGCACCGGCCCGGTGCGGTGTCTGCCGGGTGCCCCGTCTCCTGGGCACCCTGCCTGCCGGTCGGGCGTCCACCGGTTTGAACCCCGGTGGCTCAGCCGCTCGCCGGGTACGCGGCCCGTGGGGCGCCGGTGGCCCGGTCCGGAGCCGGGCGGTGGCGTCGCAGCGCCGCGACCAGCTCCCGCAGTGCCGGATCCGTGTTCGCGGCACGCCAGGCGGCGGTCAGGGTGAGGCTCGGGGTGTCGTCCCCCGCCAGCGGCCGCCAGACGAGGGCCGAGTCGTCGTCCACCATCGAGGCGGCCTGCAGGGCGACGACCTCCTCGCCGCAGGTCAGCTGGGTCAGGAAGACCGAGCGGTGGCCCGAACCCGGGCGCAGCTGCGGATCCCAGCCGTTGCGGCGGCACACCGCCAGCACCTCGTCATGGTGCCCGGGGGCCGACTCCCTGGGAAACCAGATCAGATCCTGTCCGGCCAGATCGCCGAAGCCGACCGCGTCCAGCCCGGACAGCGGGTGGGCACGGCTCACCACCACTCCCATCGGCTCCTGCCACACCGTCATGGTCCCCAGACCCGCGGTCGGGAACGGCGCCGTGAGCAGCCCGAGATCCAGGTCCCCACCGGCGAGCCGGTCGAGCTGCTCGGCCGTCGAGGCGTCCTGGAACCGGATCCGCGCGGCAGCGCCGGCGGCCGTGCCGGTCCGGCGGAGCGCGGCGCTCGCGTCCCGCACCCGCCGGACCAGCGCTGCGGGCACACCCGCCGGGACCCCGACCGTCAGGACCACGGGTTCGGCACGGACGGCCGCCTCGACCGCGCGCCGCGCGCGCTCGGCCGCATCCAGTGCGGCCTTCGCCTCGGGCAGCAGGGCGAGTCCGGCCGCGGTCAGCGTCATGCCGGTCGCGCTGCGCTCGAACAGTGGGGCGCCCAGTTCCTTCTCCAGCAGCCGGATCTGCTGACTGAGGGAAGGGCCGCTGAGGTACAGCCGCTGGGCCGCCCTGGTGAGGTTCCCCTCCTCGGCAACGGCCTGGAAGTAGCGGAGCTGACGCAGTTCCACGGTTCCCCCGGACTGGCGGTGACGTTCACAGGTGTGTGCGATCAGCATCGTAGCGACCGCCGAACCATCGATGACCTGCGGTGTTCGTTCGCGGCTAGCACTCCTTCGGCCGGAACTCATGGACGCCCGGGGCCTGGGGCGGTTCGCTGGGCCAGACGGGACGGCCGCGACGGCGGCCGGCGACTACGGGCTGGAGAACGCCGTGTTCATCCTCACACTGACCTACCTCAAGGACCTGGCGGAGATCGACGCGCTGCTGCCGGCTCACCGGGAGTACCTCGAACGCCACTACCGCGAGGGCAGGTTCCTCCTCTCCGGCCGGCAGGAGCCCCGGACCGGTGGCTTCATCCTGGCGTTGGGCGACGATCCGGACGAGATACGGGAGATCACCCGGACCGATCCCTTCGTCACCTCCGCCGTGGCCCGGTACGACATCATCCGAGTGACCCCCACCGGAGTCAGCGCGCTGCTCGGCGACGGCCCCGCGGCAGCGGGCCTGACCGGTCTCACCGTCATCGGTTGACCCCGGGCGGTTCCGGGGCGGCGCTGGTGAGAGTCTGGAGGAACACCTCACGGTCGGTTCCGGAGGTGGGTCGGATCTGCACGGTCGCCACTTCGTGGGGGATGGGACCCGGCTCTCCGGGAGGTACGGCGCGGGCACAGCCGGAGACGGGGCGGGCGTCCGGCGGACGCTGCCCGCCCCGCCTCGGCGCTATCGGCTCCGGCATGGTGGGAGCAGGCCGGCGGTACGCCGGTGACGCGCAACGGCGTTGCACCACCGGGGCGTTGAAGGTCGACATGGGCCCAGGGGGCGAGCGGGTGGGCGTTGCCACCGAGCCGTGCCGCGCCGTCGGGCGTGGTCACGACGACCGGAACGGTGGGAAGCAGGGCGCGGCCCCCCTCGTCGAGATTGTCGGCGTGCTGATCGTGGGAGAGCAACACGGCGTCGATTCGCCCCAGCTCCTTCGGCCGCAGCCCGGGGCCGGCGGTCTTCGTCAGCACGGAGCCGGACGGAGAGGTGTAGGCGCCGGGGGCGTCGAAGGTGGGGTCGGTCAACAGGCGCAGGCCACCCAGTTCCAGGACGGCGGTCGGCCCTCCCGCTGCTCGGACGCCCACCTGCGGCCCGGCGGCGGGGGCGGCTCCCAGCGGTGCGGGCGCAGATCGGTCGTCGGCGGATACCAAGGTCATACTCCTCACGGATATGGTCTTCGTTTACCGTGAGAAGCTAACTGATCTTCACGGAAAAGGTCAACGGTTAACATGAGAGACATGGATCAGCTCTCCGCCAGTGGACCGAACCGCCGACCCGACCCGCTACCCCCGGCGCCGGGCGAGGAGCACTCGGTGGCGCTCGCCCTCGTCAACACCAGGACCGTGCGCAGCGGCGCACCGGTCGACGCACTCGACACGCCGGAGGCCGCGACCAGCTGGCTGGCCGAACACACGACGGACGAGGGCGAGTTGAGGCTGGACACGGCCGCCGCAGCCGGCCTTCGCGAGCTCCGCGAGGCGATCCGCGCTCTGCTCGCCGCCGCCATCGGCCGCACGGACCCCCCGCGGTCGGCGGTGGACACTCTCAATGGCGCCCTGCGCGCGGCGCCGACGGTTTCGGCGCTCGACTGGCCGTCCGAGGACCGACCGCGGCGCCGGGCCGTCGCGACCGGCGGCGACCAGGTGGCCAGGGCACTGTCCGGCCTGGCCGAGGACGCCCTCGGCCTGCTGTGCGGATCCGACGCCCAGACGCTCGCCGCCTGTCCTGCCGACGGCTGTGTCCGGCTGCTGCTGCGCAGCCACGGCCGGCGCCAGTGGTGCAGTACGCGTTGCGGCGACCGGGTGCGGGCAGCCCGCCACTACGCCCGTCGGCGCACCGCCGGCATCGACTGACGCCGGTATCCCACGGGGTGCGGCTGCTCCCCCACGTATGCGCGGACGTGCCGGCCGGTTGCGGCCGGGACGGTTCAGGCGGCCAGCAGCTCGGCCAGGGCCTCGGCGTTCTCCTGCTCGTCCGCCAGCAGGGATTCGATCAGCTGCCTGGTGGCGGGGTCGCGGTCGCCGATCCAGTCGGCGACCTCCTGGTAGGTGGAGACCACGATCCGGGCCGCCAGCAGGTTCTGCTCCAGCATTCCGCGCAGTTCGCCGTCGTCGGGCGCGGAGTAGTCCGTGTGCGCGCGCTGGGCGAGGGTGGCGGGGTCGAAGTTGGGCTGGGCGCCGAGCTGGTTGATCCGCTCGGCGACGGCGACCGCGTGACGCATCTCCTGGTCGGCGTGCCGGTCGAACAGCGCCCGCACCGCGGACCGGTCGGCTCCCTGCGCCGAGATCGCGTGCCGGGTGTAGCGCAGCCAGCCGACCACCTCGGTCGCGACCACGTCGTTCAGAACGCTGACCACCCGCTCGGTGTCCAGTCCGTGCCCGGAGGTCGCCGGCCCGGCGGACATGGTCTGCAGGGCTTCGCGGCGGATCCGGTCCACGTCGAGCGCTAGACCGTAGCTCATGGCGTACTCCCTTCCGGCCCTGCTCACTGGCGTCGGCTCACTGCCAGCGTCTCTCCGCTCCGGCCGCGCCGAAAGTCCGCGGTGGCCGCCGCGCCGCGACGGCCGGTCCGGCAGGGGTGCGCCCCGCCCTGCGGGTGGATTCGAGGACCAAGCACGGGCGGCCCGGTGCCGGGACGGGCGTTCGGGCTGCTGCGGTTCCGACCGCGTACGAGAATGGGGAAGCGCCGTACGGACGGCGGCCGTTACCCGAGTCGCCGCCGGTCGCGCTGTCCCACGGGCCCTCGGCGGCCGGACCTCGCCCACGATGCCGCCGCCGGACTCGGACCCGCTGCGGACGGCGGCGACGGTGGTGGCCCCGGGATACCGCGCGCACCGGCCGGGCGGCGGCGTCAGAACGGGCGTCCACCGGGCAACAGCCAGGCAGAAACCCGTCACCGGCTGGTATGGAGGTGGCGACGATGGGCGAACCGAGCCTGTCACCGCGGGAGCGGCAGATCCTCACCGAGATCGAGGCGGACCTGCGGAACGACACCGGACTGGACCGCCGGCTGCGGAACATGCGGCCCGGTCGGCTGCGGTGTGTCTTCCAGGCGCTGTGCCGGGTCCCGGTCTCCGTCCTGGTCCTGCTGGCGGCCTGCTCGTTCGGGCTGCTGTCGGTCGGTGTCCAGGTGCGCTCGGCTACCGCGCTGGGTGTGTTCGCGCTGGTCTGGGCCACCACGGTGGTGCTGCTGCTGGCCCGGGGGGTGCACGGGCTCGTCGAGCGACGCCGGGGCCGATGACCGGCCGGCGGCGCCGACGCGGCGACCGGATGGGCACCCGGTCCGGGTCCGCCGAAGGTGGCGAGGCAGGTCCGTCGCACGCAGCCGCTCAGCTGCTCAGCTGCTCAGCTGCTCAGCTGCTCAGCTGCTCAGCGGACGGTACACGCCCGGGCATGCGGTCGGCCGGGTGATTACGCCTCCCGAGTCCGGGCACAAGCGTGGACGAGGGGGGTCGTCCAACGGGAGGTCGTCATGATCGTCCTTGGAATCATCCTTCTGATCATCGGATTCGTCACCGGCCTCACCATCCTGTGGTCGATCGGCGTCATCCTCGTGTTCATCGGACTCATCCTGTGGGTTCTCGGCGCGGTGGGCCACGCCGTCGGCGGCCGCAGCCACTACTGGTAGGACTCGGACAACGGGGCCCGCGGCGTCGCGTACCGCTCGGTCCTACGTCTCCAGTGGCGGATACATCGGCACGAACGCGGCGTCCGCCAGCACCGAGCCGTCCGCGGAGAGCAACCGGAGGCCGGTGACCGGCGCCGAGCTCTGCGGATACGGGCCGTCCCAGTGCCCGTACCCGGCGGTGACGGTGAACGGGCCGAAGGTCACGCTGGAACCGTCGCCGCGCTCGATCTGGCACTTGATCTTGCCTGCGATCGAGGTCCCACCGGCGTCCAGCGACATGTAGAACCAGGCGTACGGGCCGGTGGAGATCAGTGCCCGCCCGATGGTCCGCCCACTGGCGACCAGCTTGGCACTGAACAGCGAATGGCCGACCGACGTACCGCCTGGCACGCTGACCACGGGCGGGTTCGGGTGCTGGGATGCGCCGATCACCCAGCCGCCCACGCCGCCGAAGGCGAGGGCCGCCGCAGCCGCAGCCGCGGGGAGGGCGAACCGGTAGCGGGCCACCCGGCGTCTGATCCGGTGTGCGGGCGACAGTCCGAGCCGTCGGAGCACCCGGCTCTCGAAACCGACCGGGGGTTCGCTACCCGGGATCACGCCCACCAGCCGGTCCGCCGTCAGCGTCAGTTCCCGGATGTCCTCGTGGCAGGCGGGACAGGACTGCAGGTGGGCGATGGCGTTGGCCCGCTCGGTGGCGGGCAGCACGCCGAGCGCGAGCTCCGCACCCATCTCCCTCAGTTGCGCGCAGCTGAGTCCGCCGACTTCAGTCATGGCCGGTCCTCCTCTGCTGCGCCAGGGAGGCTCGGAGTTTCCCCATCGCCGCCCTGATCCGGGTCTTCGTGGTGCCCAGCGGCACCTGTTCGAACTCGGCGATCTGCTGGGCGGTCATCCCGTAGATTCCCGCCATCACCAGCGCCCGGGCCTGCTCTCTCGGCAACTCGGCGAGGGCGCCGCGCAGTTCCTCCGAGGTCTCCTCGGCGATCGCCTGCCGTTCGGGTGTGCGCGTGACGGCCTCCAGGAAGTGCGCCAGCTCGTCGGGTTCGAGCGGGACGGTCCTGCGGGTGCGGACGGTGTCCACCGCCAGGTTGTGGGCGATGGCCGCCAGCCAGGTACGGACGGAGCCGCGGCGCGAGTCGTACACCTGGCCGTAGCGGCAGGCCCGTTCGAAGGTCTGCTGGGAGATGTCCTCGGCCAGCTGTACGTCGCCCGTCACCGCGAGCGCCACTCCGAAGATCTTGTGCTGGAACCGGCGCACGAAGGCCAGGGCGATCTCCGGATCGCCGGTCATCAGGCCTGCCAGCAGGGCCTCGTCAGGCATCCGCTCCAGGGTGGCGCCTATCCGGTGCATATCCACACTACGTACCACGGTGCGGGAGGGATTGCCCGGGCAATCCCTCCCGCACCGTTCTGCGTAGTACTTGATGGCCCCGACTTGGACCGGCCGGGCGGCCGGAGCCCGCAGCGGGGAGCCGGGGACCCCTCGCACCGGCCCGGCGGCCGGGAGTGCCCCGCCCGGAGCCGGGCAGGAGGAGGCTTCCGGCGCGCGCCGCGGGCCCCGTGGCCGGCCGGTCGTACCCGTCAGGCAGAGAGGAGCCCAGGATGAGCGTCTTCAGTCGATTCGGATTCGGGCGGCACGGCCGGCACGGTCGGCACGGCCATGGCCGGCACCACCATGGCCGGCACCACCACCGCTACTGAGCGAGGGCACCGGAACCCTCACCTCCGGGGGCCGGCCGCGATCGGTCGGCCCCCCTTCTGCCACGACGGAGGCGACGTCTTGGAGTCCCTGGCACCCGGGTCCGCTGTGGACGGACCGGTCGCGCCCTCGCCCGCGGTCCCCACGCGGGTGGCCTTCCGGCGGTTCTGGCCGTGGGTGCGTCCCGACGCGCCGTGGCTGGCGGTCAGCGCCGTACTACTGGTGGCGGGGAGCCTCGGTGAGGTGGTGTCGGTCTGGCTGTTCAAGGACCTGATCGACGAGGTACTGGTCCCCCGGCGGTTCTCGGCCTTCTGGACGCTCGGGACGGCCATGCTCGGCACGGCCGTCGGCGCCGCGCTGCTGACCTTCTCGGGCGGCTACGGCGCGCGGCGGGCCGCCGAGCGGTTCGTCCTGCGGCTGCGCACCGCCGCCGTGGCGCATCTGCACACCCTCCCGCCCGACACGCTGGAGCGGCGCCAGCCCGGCGACGTGGTGTCCCGGCTCACCCGGGATGTCGTCGCCGTCGAGCAGCTGGTCGCCTCCGGGCTGGTCGAGGGCACGGCGGCCCTGTTCGGGCTGCTGCTGTTCACGACGGCCGCGCTGTACCTGAGCCTGCCGCTCGCGCTCGTGGCGATCTGCACCGCCCCGCTGTTCTGGGCCTCGGCACGGTTCTTCGGCCGGCGGCTGCTGGTGCGCGAGCGGGTGGCGCAGCGCCGGGCGGGCGGGGTCAGCGCGGTGGTCGAGGAGAGCCTGCGCAACTCGGAACTCGCCCGCACCTGCGAGCAGGAGGCCCGCGAGGTCGGCCGGGTCCGGCGCGAGGGCCGGGCGCTGATGGACGCCGAGTTGGCCGCCGCGCGCCTCGCCGAGCTGTACCCGCCGTTCCTCAATGTGCTCGAAGTGCTCGCCGGGCTGGCCGTGGTGGGCATCGGCGCGTACGAGCTGGAGCGCGGTGTGCTGAGCCTCGGCGGGCTGCTGGCGTTCGCCGCCTTCATGGCGCAGCTCTTCGAACCGGCCCACCAGCTCTCGGAGTTGGCCGCGGTTGCCGGTACGGCCGGCGCCTCGGCCGAGCGGCTGCTGGAACTGCTGGACACCCCGAGCCCAGTGCGTGAGCGCCCGCATGCCCGCGACGTGCGCCCGGTCGCCGGGCGGCTGTCCTGCGAGCAGGTCGGGTTCGACTACCCGGGCCACCCGGGTCTGCCGCTGCTGGCGGACATCAGCTTCGACCTCCGCCCGGGCGAGGTCCTGGCGGTGATGGGACCGAGCGGCTGCGGCAAGTCCACCCTCGCCAAACTGCTGGTCCGCTTCCTGGATCCGGACCTCGGCACCGTGTGCCTGGACGGCGAGGACCTCAGGGAGCTGACCCTGCGTTCGGTGCGCCGGGCCGTCACGCTGCTCCCCCAGCGGACGGCGCTGTTCCGCGCCACCATCCGGGAGAACATCGCCTACGGCAGGCCCGGCGCCTCGCAGGCGGAGATCGAGCGGGCCGCCAGCGCCGCCGACGCGCACGGCTTCATCATCGAACTGCCGGACGGGTACCGCACCGAGATCGGCCGCGACGGCTTCCAGCTCTCCGGCGGGCAGTGCCGGCGGATCGCGATCGCCCGGGCTTTCCTGCGCGCCACCCCGGTGCTGGTGCTGGACGAGCCCACCGCCGGGCTGGACGACCGGTCCGCCGAGAAGGTGATCGCGCCGCTGCGGCAGCTGATGGCCGGGCGCACCACCGTCCTGATCACGCATGACCGGGCGTTCGCCCGTACGGCCGACCGCATCCTCTGGCTGGGCCACGCCGACGCAGGTGAACTGCCGTACGACGGCCGGCCGCGGCGGACCACCGGGTGCGCGGCCGGAGCATGACCCCTCTCCAGACCGTCACCCCAGTTCGGGCTTCTAGAGCGTCACCCCTTTCAGGGACAGCACGACGGCGGCACCGGCACCGCCGAACACCAGGGCGGTGGCCATGCCCCACCAGCCGCCCCGGCCCCAGCGGAACGGGCTGTCCAGCGCCAGGCGCCCGGGCCCGATGCCAGCGAGCGCGATCGCGATCAGCGACAGGCACATCGGGTACTCCAGGCCGCCCTCGTCGGACCACAGCCCGTGGCCCGAGGTGACGGCCATCGCGTTGATCATCACCCCGACCACGGCGGCCGCGGCCAGCGGGGTGAGCAGTCCGAGGGCGAGGCCCAGTCCGCCGCCGAACTCCGACAGGCCTCCCAGCGCGGCGAACAGGGTCCCGGGACGGTAGCCGAGTTCCTCGAAGCCCTTGGCGGTGGCGCTCAGACCGCGCCCGCCGAAGGCACCGAAGAGCTTCTGGGCGCCGTGGCCGGCCAGCAGCAGCAGGGCCAGCCGGAGCACCAGCAGGCCCGCATCGGCGGCGGAAACCGGCGGTGCGTGCGCGGAGCCACTGGTGGCGCGAGGAGAGGCCCGCAGCCGTTCGACGGACGGTTTCATGGCGAGCACTCCTCCCGCGCGCCGGCGTCACCGCGAGCGGTGGCCGCCGCCGGGGCGCCGACGCGGCAGATCGGGTCGGTCGGGCGCCGCTCGCGCTGTCGCCGACCAGGTCCAGGCAGGCCGGACCGAACGCTCCACCGGAGGCGTCCGCGCGTCTCACGGAACACCCCGCCAGGCGGGAAGCCGTGATCCGGCAAGGTCTGTACTACCTACGCGGCAGCCCTCGGGCGGGATTCCCCGAAGCTATGTCAACTTCCGGTTGACAGCACCAGAGCGTCAACCTACGGTTGACACATGGCGAATCCGATCCGCACCAGCGTTCCCGTACGCCTCGACGAACTGATCGAGGTCATCAAGAAGACCCACTCCGACGCGCTCGACCAGCTCTCCGACGCGGTCCTCGCGGCGGACCACCTCGGCGACATCGCCGACCACCTGATCGGCCACTTCGTCGACCAGGCCAGGCGCTCGGGCGCCTCCTGGACGGACATCGGCCGGAGCATGGGCGTCACCCGGCAGGCCGCCCAGAAGCGCTTCGTGCCCAAGGACCCCGGCGAACCCTCGGACCTCGACCCGAGCCAGGGCTTCAGCCGGTTCACCGAGGAGGCGCGCAACGCCGTCATCTCGGCCCAGAACGAGGCCCACGCGGCGGGCAACGACGAGATCGGCCCAGCCCACCTCGCCCTCGGGCTGCTCGCCGAGCCCGGGACGCCCGCCGCCCGGGCCATCACGGCCCAGGGCATCGCTCTCGACGCCGTCCGCCTGGCCGTGACCGCCGTACTCCCCCCGACCCGCGACGAGGTGCCCGACCTGATCCCCTACGACGGCCAGGCTCGCAAGGCGCTCGAGCTCACCTTCCGCGAGGCCCTGCGGACCGGGTACAGCCACATCGGGACGGAGCACATCCTGCTGGCCCTGCTCGAACTGGAGCACGGCATCGGTCCGCTCAGCGGTCTCGGCATCACCAAGGTCGCCACCGAGGCCCAGCTCGCTCCGGCGGATCCCTCGCAGTAGCCATTCCTCATCCGGCGAACACACCGATCCCGTTGGGCACCGAGCGCTCCTGGCCCCGGTCCAGGTTGTTGCGGATCCGCACCTGGCCGCTGCCCTGGTCCCGGGTCACCAGGGTGGCGGATCCGCCGCCGTCCAGGTAGGCGGCCTCCGCGCAGCCCAACGAACGCAACAGCTCGGCGAGTTCACCGACGGTCAGGCCGCTGGAGGCATTCTCCCGCCCGTCGGTCGACAGCAGGTGCAGCACCCGTCCCGTGGCGGCGATCCCGACCGCGCTCCGGGGCTCCGCGACCTCGGTGTCCAGCCCCGGCAGCGGCGCGTGCGCGCGGACCAGCGGGTACGCGCCGAGTGCGAAGGCGAACGGCACCCCGGTACTGGACTCGAAGGCGTAGTCCACCGTGACAGGGGTGCCGTTCGCCAACTCGCGCAGCGCCCGGGCACCGGCCTCCCGCCCGAGCAGCACCACCGCGTCCGCCGGGATCGCGCCCCGGCCCGGGGCCTCGGACACCGACTCGACCTTCCCCTGGCGGACCGTCACCTCATAGACCTCTCCCGAACACGGCGCCGCCCGGTTCTCGTCGGTCCCGCAGACCGCTCGGGCCCGCGAGGCCGCCCCCCACTGCGGAGTGAACACGCCGATCGAGTCCACCGGCAGGGCGTATTGGTTCAGCCCGTGCAGCTCCAGCGCCCCCTTGGGCGTACGGACCCGGCCGCGCAGGGCGAGCCGGGCGGTTCGCGCCCGGCCGTCCGTGCCGACCCCGAACACGTCCTCACTGCTGTCCCCCTCCGGCGGCGTCCAGCCGAACCGCTGCCCCTGCGGCACGGCGGCCTTCAGTGGATGCCCGTCCAGCACCATCGGCCCCGAGGTGGCGCCGGTCGCCTCCACCCCCGGGTGCTGCTCCTCGCTGATGTCGAAGAAGTCACCGTTGACCGCCCCAACCGCGCCCTGCTCCGCCGCCATCCCCGACACCGGCGCCCCGGAGGCGACCGCACCCGGGAAGAGCAGCCCGGCCCGGACCCCCGGCTGCCGCAGATCCACCGTCAGCAGATGGACCCGCGTCTCGCCGTGGGAACCCGGCACGGTGAACGACCGGTAGTCCACACCCGGCACCACCGGCTCCGACGGGCCGAAGCGCCCCTCGTCCGGGGCGGTGTAGGGCTCCTCGGGCGCCGGCCTGGCGGCGACGGCGGGTGCCGGTGGTGCCTGCGGCCTCGCGGCAGCTGGCGGGGAGGCCCGATCGGCCGCCGGGACCGGCGGCCTCGGCAACGGGTCGATGGACGTGCTCAGCAGAACGACCAGGTAGGCGGCAGCGGCGTGGGTGACGGGCCTCATGGGGCCACTGTGCGAAAAACCATATGGAATTACGCATAGGCGCGACGCCCGCACCGTCGGCTCCACCCGGGGGGACGCGCGGCAGGTTTCAACCGTCCGACGGGTGTGACGGAGCGTCATCGATCCACTGCCCAGTGGCTCCGGCGCCTCCTCGGCTTGCCCGAGGGACGGCCGGCCCGCAGCAGCTGCCGGCCACCGCGAGCTGCTGGCCGCCTTCGACTCCGCGGGCCCGAGGCTGGTGGACCGGATCGACATCCGCCCGCGGCACCCGCGTGCACGGGACACCACCGATCCGCCGCATGCGGCCCGCGCCGCCGAGGTCACCTCGCTGTGGCGGCTGGCGGCTGCCGCCCGCAGCTGAAGGCACACCGCACCGATGGGCGTCCGGCCGTCCCGGGGGCGGCCGGACCCGGTCTCAACTCACCGATCCGGCAGCGGGCTTCGGCCTGCGGCGGTCGGCCCCAGGTGGACGGAACCGGCCCCCGGAGGTGCGATGCGCTCGCCTCCGAGCGGCCGGCGGTGGCCGGATGCCGACTTCGCGGTGGGCGAAGGGGATCGGAACTGAACGAGTCGGATCGGTTTCGCCGGGGCCGCGACCGACGGGCAGCTACCCGCGTTGTCCAGTGGGAGCCTCGGGAACGGGGCGATGCAAGGCGACAGGAAGCGATGATTTCGAACAGGGGCCAATAGCCGAGAAATGCGTTCGAGACCATCGGGACAGAGAAGCGCAAAAACATCCCACTCGCCGATCATGGTATCGGATCCGAGCATGAGAAGGCGAGTTCAGCAGCTATTCCACTACTCCAGAAGTAGGCAATCTGTCCAATCCTTGCATAAAAGTCCCGACCGAGTGCCGGATTGCGATAACGTAATTTCCGCAAGGGCGGGGTCCGGGGGAATCCAGTGAATGAGCCGGATCCGGCCGTCCCAGCTATCCATCACTTCGGGAGACATCGTGCACAAATGCCGACCGGGACTTGGTTCGACTGCCCCCGACGGTCTGCAGTTCGCGGTGGACGCGCTCGCGGCGTTCCCTGCCAGGTTCAAGGCCGGGAGCGGGGGTGTCCCCGAACGGTTCGCCGCTGTCGCCGAGCTCTGCCGGACCGTGGACGGCGCGCTCGACGCGCTGGTCGTCCGCACCGCGGCCGAGGCGGCCGAAGAGGGCTGGACCGCCGGGGAGATGGCGGCCGAGCACTCGGCGTACCACGCCCGCCTCAGGCGGGCCCTGCTGACCTCACCGGCCGGGGCCAGTGGCAATGCCGGGCGGAAGAAGCAGTGAGCGCGGGGTACCCGGACACGAACGCACACGTCCTGCACTGCCCCACCCGGTGGGGCGACGTCGACGAGAACGGCCACATCAACAACGCCCGCCTGGTCTCGTACATCCAGGAGGGTATTCACGATCTGTTCAACCACCACGCCAAAGCGGCCCGGGAATCGCTTTTCCCGGCCGGATTCCTGATCGCTCGCCACGAGATCGATTACCTGGAACAGCTGCACCACCGGCCCGAACCGCTGGAGGTCCGGCTCACGGTGGAGCGACTGGGACGCAGTTCCGCCCACGTCCGGGTGGATGTCTGCCGCGATCCGCACATCTACATGACGGCTCGTACGGTCGTGGTCGCGCGGGACCGGGCCTCCGGCCGCTCGCGCAGGCTGACCCACGCGGAGCGCCGGTTCCTGTCCGCGTACCTGCCGACGGCCGACCAGGTCGCCGCCGATTCGCTCGACACCGCTCCGCAGGCCGCCGGCATCGTCCCGCAGCGCAGCCAGAGTCAGTTGGACGTACGGGAGTTGGAGACGACGGCGGTCGGCGCGACAGGCGATTCCGCCGAGCGCCCGCGCTGCTCGATGCTCGCCGGTCCGCACGGTGAGCGCGAGGTCGAGCACGGCCAGCAGCGCTCCTGGGCCCGCGATCGCGACTACCGGCGGATCGGCGGCCACACGCCGAGCTCATGGGGCAGATCCCTGCCCACCGCCCCCTCCGCGCGGGCGGACCGACCGCTCAGCCCCTCGACCCCCCACCCGTAACCGGGCGGCTCGAAGGAGCCCGGGGAACTCGAAGGAGCTCGGGGAGGCCGAACAGCAGCCAGCCCCCGGACCGGCGGTCCGGGGGCGCCGGGGACGCGCCGCGGCGGTGCGGTACGGTCGGGCCGTGAGCAGCGCACGGTGGGACATCCTTCTGGTCGGCGGCGCCTCAGGGGTGGGCAAGAGCCGGGCGGCCGCCCAACTCGCCCTGGAGGCCGGGGCGTTCGTCGTGGAGTTCGACGACGTGGTCAGCGCCGTCCAGACCGTCACCACCGCCGGGCAGCATCCCGGCCTGCACCACTTCGACGGCATTCCCGACACCTCCGCACTCGGCGTCGCACGGGTGGTGGAGCTGCAGATCGCCACCGCGAACGCACTTGAGCCCGCCGTTCTCGGTGTCGTGCGCAACCGGCTGACGGTCGAGGTGCCCGCACTGGTCGAGGGCGACTACCTCACCCCGGCCGCCGCCGCCCGCGCGATCCGGGAGGGCGCGGCAGCGGGCCGCAGCGTGCGGGCGGTGTTCCTCCACGAGCAGGACGCCGCCCAGATCACCGCCAACTACGCCGAGCGCGAGCCGGGGGCCGGCGTCCAGAGCCACCGGGCGGATGTCAGCGCCCGGTACTCCCGGTGGCTGGCCGAGCAGGCCGGGCTGCACGCCCTGCCGGTGGTCGACTGCCGCCCGTGGGACACCCTTCCCCAGCGGATCCGGCAGACCCTGTCCGGCTGATTCCGCGCGCTCGGCCGCCCGCCAGATGCGTACCGCCGCACGGTCATCGGGAGCGAGCCGCCATACCTAGCGGCAGCGGGTCGCGCGCAGGCCGTCCAGCACGATCCGGAGGTTGCGCTCCCACTGCCGCTCGTCCGCCGGGATGCCCAGTGTCCGGTCTCCCGTCGCCGCGGCGGCCAGCAGGAACGCCACGTCCTGCCAGGTCACGTCCGCCCGGATCACGCCGGCCGTCCGGGCCCGTTCCACCAGGCGGCCGATCCGCTCCCGCAGCCCCGCCAGCCGCTCGGCGAGGGTCTCCGGGCAGGCACCGCCGAGTGCTTCGCCGATGCCGCAGCTCTCGGCCCGCAGCCGCACGTAGCGCGCGGCGAACTCGCACAGTCCGTGCCAGGGGTCGGGGTCGTCCAGCGCCTGATCGGCCAGGTGCGCGATCTCGTCGAGCACCTCGTCGAGCACCGCCTCCAGCAGCACTTCCAGCGAGGGGATCCGCCGGTAGAAGGTGCCCACGCCGACGCCCGCCCGGCGGGCGATCTCGTGCGCGGACACTCCGACGCCGACCTCGGCGACCGCGTGCCGGGCCGCGGCCACCAGGCGCTCGACGTTGCGCCGGGCATCGGCGCGCGGGCGGCGCCCGGACTCGTCGACCAGCAGGCGGTCCACGGCACTTCGCGGTTGCTCCATGAGCCGATCCTAGCAATAACTGGACCAACCCTGTCCGGTTAGCTACAGTCTCCGGACAGCTAACCGGACAATGGTTGTCCATTTATGTTGCCGAGGAGTCACGCGCATGGAAGCGAAGAGGATCCGAGTGGGCATCATCGGCGCCAGCCCCGACCGGGGTTGGGCAGCGCGGGCGCACATACCGGCCCTGCTGGCACTGCCGGACTACGAGCTCACCGCGGTCGGCACCAGCCGCCCCGAGAGCGCCCGGGCGGCGGCGCAGCGGTTCGGGACCGCACACGCTTTCACCGACGCCCGGCGGCTCGCCGAGCACCCCGACGTGGACCTGGTCGCCATCACCGTGAAGGTCCCCGCGCACGCCGGACTGGTCGAGGCCGCGCTGGCCGCGGGCAAGCACGTGTACTGCGAGTGGCCGCTGGCACGCACCTCCGAGGAGGCGCGGGCACTGGTAACTTCCGCTCGTGACACGCGCCTTCACCATGCGGTCGGACTGCAGGCGCGCTACGCCCCGGCCATCGCCTACGCCCGCGATCTGGTCGCCGCCGGCCGGATCGGACGGGTGGTCTCCGCCACCGTGTACGCCGCCCGCGGCAGGGGGGCCGGGGAGCGGATCCCCGCCTGGGCGGCCTACACCCTCGACCGCGACAACGGCGCCGGGCTCCTGGAGGTCGCGGGCGGGCACACCCTCGACGCGGTGCAGTACGTGCTCGGCGGCTTCAGCGCTCTCTCGGCCGAACTGTCCGTCCAGCGGCCCGGCTACACCGTCGCCGAGACCGGCGAGACGGTCGAGGCCACCAGCCCCGACCACCTCCTGCTCAACGCGACCCTCACCGGGGGCGGTGTCGTCTCGGCCCACATCCACGACGCCAAGGCCACCGAGGCGCGGACCCGGCTGGAGATCTCCGGCACCGAGGGAGACCTGGCCCTCGTCTCCACCGGGCCAGGCGGCCCGGCCGGAATCCAGATCGGTGGACTCCGCCTGTTCGGTGGTTCGGAGGGCACCTACCGGGAGCTCACCGTTCCGGACCGGTACCATCCGGCACCCGGTGTCGCCCCGGACGCGGAGGGCTTCAACGTGGCCCGACTGTACGCCGGACTGGCGTCCGACATCCGGACTGGATCGCACACCGTCCCGGACTTCGGAGCGGGCCTGCGGCTGCACCGGCTGCTCGACGCGATCAGGCGCTCCGCCGGCACGGAAACCCGTCAACTCCTGGACGGACAGGCCGAGTCGGCGGCCTCCGGGGCGCGTACCGACCAGGGATGACGGCGGCTGGGAGCGGCAGTGTCCGTGCCCTGTCCGGCATCGGCCGTTCGCGGCGGACCGGTTCGGCCGCGTAGCGGCACGAGCACACGTGCGTGTCACCGGGCGCCCCGGCCGAGGCGGCGGCCTGGTCACGGCCTACGCTCGGTACCCGGCCGACTCCGAGAGCGGCCGATCGACCGGGGAGGAACACCGCATGCCGTCAACTGAAGCTCATGTGATCACCGAGGTTCCCGTCGCCGAGGCGGATGCCGGACCCTACGGCATCACCGTCGGCCCGGACGGTGCGCTCTGGTTCACACTGGTCCACGCCGGGCGGATCGGACGGCTGACACCTTACGGTGCGTGCGAGCAGTACGCACTGGACTCGGCGGACTGCGGACCGACGGTGATCACGCCGGGTCCGGACGGTGCGCTGTGGTTCACCCGGTACCGGGATCACCGGATCGGGCGGATCACCACCGACGGCCAGGCGGTCTCATTCGCCGTCCCCACCGCCGAGGGCGGCCCCTTCGGGATCGCGGCCGCCGCCGACGACGCACTCTGGTTCACCCTGACCAACGCCGACCGGATCGGGCGGATCACCACGGACGGCCAGGTGACGGAGTTTCCTCTACCCGTCGACCACGCCTTCCCCTCGGCGATCACCGCTGGCCCCGACGGTGCACTCTGGTTCACCCTCAACCAGGGGAACGCGATCGGCCGGATCACGCTCGACGGGGAGGTCACACTCCACCCGCTGCCCACTCCGCAGGCCGCTCCGGTGGGCCTCAGCGCCGGCGCGGACGGCAAGCTCTGGTTCGTGGAGATCGGCGCGGGGCAGGTCGGGCACATCGACCTGGACGGCGCGATCACGGAGTTCCCGCTGCCGGACCGCTCGGCCCGTCCGCACGCGATCACCGTCGACTCGGCGGGCACCTGCTGGTTCACCCAGTGGGCGGGCAACAGCGTCGGGTCCATCACCGCCGACGGCCGGATCGAGGAGTACGCCCTGCCGAGTCCCGGTTCCGAGCCGCACGGCCTGGCCGTCGGGGTGGACGGCGCCCTCTATGTCGCGCTGGAGACGGGGGCCGTCGCGCGGCTGAAGGTCTGACGCGTAGGTCCGGCACGAAGACACGGGCCTGCTACAGAGCCGAAGGGGCCCTGACGGCGTGCCGTCAGGGCCCCTTCGGTGCGCGTTCCGGGTTTTTAGTACCAGTGGTGGGTCTGCCAGAAGGCCCAAGCGGCGTTCGGGCTGCCGTAGCGGGTGTTCATGTAGTTCAGGGCCCACTTGATCTGGGTCCGCGGGTTGGTCCGCCAGTCGGCACCGGCGGAGGCCATCTTGTAACCCGGCAGCGCCTGAGCCAGACCGTAAGCGCCGGAGGACGGGTTGGTGGCCGTCACCTTCCAGCTGGACTCGTGGGAGATGATCTGGTTGAAGGAGGCCCACTGGTTCGCAGGGACCATCTGCTTCGCGATCTGCTGCGGGGTGGCAGCGGAAGCGGCGGGGGCGAAACCGGCGCCGAGGGCGGTCAGGCCGGCGACGGAGGCGAGCAGGGCGACACCGGTACGCATACGAGCGGGGAAAGCGGGCATGTAGATAGAGACCTCAATCGGGTTGGCCGTGTCCTCGCCCGTTCAAGGGCCCACGTGACCGGACAGGGTTCACGTAGGTGTGGGTGGGGGCACGGCGGCACTCGACGCGTCTGCGTTCGGTGCCAGGGGGAAGTTCCGCGGCGGGACAGGAGCCGCGGTCTCTGACGACGTCGCCATTCTTAGCGAGCTGTCGCGCCCGGGCCAAGACCCCCTGATACGACGCCTCGTCGTAGTGGCGGACGGTTCTTGACGAGCGCCGATCAGCCGTCTGTTCCCGCCCGCTCGATCGCCAAACCTGACAAATCGGACATTTTTCTAGAGTTTTGACATGCCCGCTGACCTGGGCGAAAGCCAACGGAAGGCACCCGGAGGGCTCGATTCCAGCCTGAATTGGCGCGATCATGGTAAGCAGCCAGGGGGGAGCGGCCGCTGCGCCTTCGGCGATCAACTATCGGCAGTCGTGGACGTTCGGACGGTGTGACGACCCTCACCGGATCGGGCCGGTTTGGGGGGTTTCCGCACTTGATCGGCAGGGGGCCGAGCGATCTGCGGCTGAACCTGCGCGGCGGACACGGCCTCGGGAAGTTCTACGGCCGGTGCGGTTACTTGGAGATCGGTCGGGCACCCCGGACGATCCGGGTCGCCCCGGGCGACGAACGGGACGAGGTCACCATGTGGCTCGACCTGCGCTGAGGCCGGGGCTCGGGCGGGGCGGGGTGGGGCATCCGGCTTGCGACCCGTCCCGCCCGCCGCAAAGACTCCGCAGTACCCGCCACCCGCCGACCCGAGCCGGGTGTTGCCGGTCCTGCTGCGCAGGCAACCGCTCTTCTCGCCGTCCAGGGTGAGGTGGCCGCTTCCAGACGCGGATCCCGCGCCGCACGGGGGTGCCACACACCTCCGTCAGCCCGTCGGCGGGGCGAGCTCGCATCCACTGGTCCCGGTGGTCCCGGTTGGCAGCAGCACGGCTACGGCGGCCGAGCACGGCCGGGGTCGCAGCTGGCTGGCGGTGAGAGATTCCCCTAGCCTGCGGAATGGAGCGAACTGCTACGGGATCCCAGGGCAGGAGGTCGGGTCGGATGGCCGTTCACCATCGCTATGCCACCGTGCAGGGGCGGCAGCTCTTCTACCGGGAAGCCGGATCGAGCGACGCCGGCAAGGTCGTGCTGCTGCACGGCTTCCCTACCAGCTCGTTCATGTTCCGCCACCTCATCCCGGCCCTCGCCGACCGCTACCACGTCATCGCTCCCGACCACCTGGGCTTCGGCTTCTCCGACGCTCCGGGGGTCGACGAGTTCGACTACACCTTCGACGCGCTGACCGAGTTGACCGCCGGCCTGCTCGCCCAACTCGGTGCCGACCGGTACGCGATCTACGTCCAGGACTACGGCGCACCCATCGGCTGGCGGCTCGCGCTGAACAACCCCGATGCCATCACCGCGATCATCAGCCAGAACGGCAACGGCTACGAAGCCGGTTTCGTCGAGGACTTCTGGAAGCCCGTCTGGGCCTACGCCAAGGACCCCAATCCGCAGACCGAGGCCGCTGTCCGGCCCGCGCTCGGTGTCGAAGCCATCAGGTGGCAGTACCTGCACGGCGTTCCCGACCCCAGTCTGGTCAGCCCCGACACCTGGTGGCGCGATGCCGCGCTCGTCCAGCGTCCGGGCAACGACCTGGTCCAGCTCGGACTGTTCCGCGACTACATCACCAATCTCGCGGTCTACCCGAGGCTGCACGAGTACCTCAGGACCAGCCAGGTCCCGCTGCTCGCCGTCTGGGGCCGCAACGACGAGATCTTCGGACCGGCCGGGGCCATCGCCTTCAGCGACGACGTTCCCGACGCCGAGGTCCACCTCCTGGACGGCGGCCACTTCCTACTGGAGAGCCATCTGGAGCCGGTCACCAGCCACATCCGGGCCTTTCTCGACAGAGTGCTGAACCGCTAGGTGCCCGGATCCGGAGGGGTCGGAGACAGCGCCCCTACCGCGGGTCCGTTCGACCGAGCCGCTCCCGGGCGGTGGCGCCGCGCCGTTCGATCGGCAGCACGCCGGTGGCGGCGGCGAGGCCGTGCGGGGGCATGTCCCCGTAGATCGACTCGTAGGAGCCGGGCGGGACGATGTAGGTCTCGTGCCAGATCCCCACGTGCCGGCGGGACTTGCGCTCAAAGCGGTTGATCATGGCCCAGGCCTTGCGGTGCAGCCGGTCGGGCGCAGCGGCGTACTCCAGCAGCTTCTCCTCGGACTCCCAGTACTGGACCACCAGGTAGGTGCGCGGTGAGCCGCTGAGCAGTTGGTAGCCCTTCAGCCCGCTCTGCGGGTCCCGGGAGAGCTCGCGGAGCATCCGGGGCATCGCGAGCATGGTCGGCAGCCAGTGGTGCGGCGCCCAGAAGTGGTTGATCCGCATGCCGATCAGGAAGACGACGACCTCCCCCTCGGCGGCAGCGGTGGTACGACCGGGTATCGGCCTGCTGACCATGGCACCCCCTGGTGATCGACGGACGCGATGCGCCCGCCCGTGATTGGATGGCCCAGCTCTCGACCAGTGGGATAGTGGCACTATTCAATAGGAGGCACAAGAGGATGCGCCTGGCCGATCTGAGCGAGCGGAGTCAGGTCTCCATCGCCACGATCAAGTACTACCTGCGTGAGGGCCTGCTGCCGCCGGGCCGCCGGGTGAACGCGACGCAGGCCGAGTACGACGAGTCGCACCTGCGCCGGCTGCGGCTGGTGCGGGCGATGGTCCAGGTCGGGCGGATCCCGGTGGCCACCGTCCGCGAGGTGCTGGCCCAGGTCGACGACGACTCGCTCGGCCCGACCATCCGCCTCGGTGCCGCGCTCTGGGCGCTCCCCCGGGCCACCGAGCCGGAGCAGGACGACCCCGCCGTGATCACGGCCCGCCAGGAGGTCGACCGGATGCTCACCCGGCTCGGCTGGACCCTGGCGGTCGAGATCGGTCCGCTCTCACCCGTCTACCGGGAACTGGTCGCTTCGGTCGCCTCGCTGAACCGGCTCGGATACCCGCTCGACGCAGACGACCTGGCCCCGTACGCGCGGCAGATGGAGCACACCGCCATCCACGACCTGGACCGGATGGAGCGGTTCCCGACCGCCGTCGAACAGGTGGAGGCCGCCGTCGCCTCGGCCGTCCTGTTCGAGCCCGTCCTGCTGAGTCTGCGCCGCCTCGCCCAGGAGCAGGAGGCCACCCGCCGGTTCGGCCTCTAGGACACCGGGTCGATCAGGACACCGGGTCTGTAGGGCGGAGAAACGGACGGCGGAAAGCGGGCGGCGGGCAGGGGCGGTAGCCGTTTCGGCCACCGCGCCCTGCCCGCCGCCGGGGAGTCGAGGATCAGGCGAGGCTGTCGTCGATGAAGGCGAACAGCTCCTCGTCCGAGACCGAGTCGAGGTTCTCCACGTCCACGACCTCACCGGGCTCGGCGGGCGCGGAGTCGGCCAGCGGCTGCGACTCGCTCCACCGGGTGGCGAGCGCCTGCAGGCGCATCTGGATCCGGGCCCGGGTGACGCCGTCCGGGCTGCTCGCCGCGAGTGCGGCCTCCAGGCGGTCCAGCTCGTCGAGCACGGTCGTGGCGGGGTTCGCCGCGTCGCCCGAGGCCAGCTCGCCGCGGAGGTGGGAGACCAGCAGCACTGGCGTCGGCTGGTCGTAGACCAGCGAGGCCGGCAGGGTGAGCCCGGTGAGTTCGGCCAGGCGGTTGCGCAACTGGACGGCCGTCAGCGAGTCCAGGCCGAGGTCGCGGAACGCCTGCCCCGGGTCGACGTCCTCCGGTCCCGGGTAGCCCAGCACCGCCGCCGCCTCGGTCCTGACCAGGGCGAGCAGCGTCTTCTCGCGCTCGTTCTCGGTAAGTGGGGCCAGCCGCTCCCGCAGCGGGGGCCCGGCCGGGCCTGCCGCCTCGGGGGCCGCCTCGCCGTCGGCGGCACTCGACTGCTCCGCGCGGCGGCCTCGGGCCCATTCGGACATGGCGGACAGGGCGAAGCTCAGCGGCAGGTCGCCGTCGACACCCAGGGTGGCGGTCAGCGCGTCGATGTCCTCGCGTTCCACCAGGTCCCAGAACTCGGCGTCCATCGCGCCGAGTTGAGCCGCCGAGGCGTCGGCGTCGGCCTCCTCGGGCCAGTAGCGCTGGCGCTGGAAGGCGTAGGTGGGCAGCTCGGTCCGGCGGGCGCCGGTGCCGGCGAAGAACGCCTCCCAGTCGATGACCACGCCGCGTACGTGGGCCTGGGCGAGGGCGGTGGTGAGCGTCTGCGCCTCGGGACGGCCGGCGCGCAGCGCCGGGGCGAATACGGCGTCGGTCACGCAGTGCTCGCCGAGTGCGGACAGGATCGAGTCCGGACCGAGTTCGACGTACGTGCGGACGCCTTCGCGCTCCAGGGTCTGGATCGCGTCGTGGAAGCGGACCGCCTCGCGGACGTGGCGCACCCAGTACTCGGCGGTGCGCAGCTCGTC
>NZ_BAAATR010000034.1:0-108543 GCF_039533515.1 Kitasatospora cystarginea
AAAGCTACCTCGCCGGCCTTCACCTCCGCGCCTCGATGATCTGGATCGATGATCTCCTGCTGACCGCTGATTGATCACAACATCACACAGGCCCTAGGTACGCCTTGGTGCCGAACCAGTTGAGCGCGAACACGGTTGCACCGGATTCGGTCGCCGAAGAGACGATCTTCGGCGTCTGAATCTCGGTGAACCCGAGGCCGTCCAGAGCGCCGCGGAAGCCGGCCACGGAGGCGGCGGAGATCCGATGCGGAGCGCGCAACAGCGGATGCCGCAACGCCACCGGCGCGTTGTCCAGGGTCGTCGGGAGACCAGCTGGGACCGTCGGGCGGTACAGGTCGAACGGCGGAGCCTGCGCGAGGCTGGAGAGCACCTCGATCTCAGGGGACGTCAGCTCGACACCGCCGGGAGCCTGGGCGTTGGCGATGACGGTTCCCCGCACCCGCAGCACCGTCTCCTCGGGGAAGTCGACCCTCGCTTCGGTAGTCACCACTTGCGCCAGGCCGGAACGGTCGCGGATCACAAGGAAGGTGACGGACTTGAGCCCACGGCGGCGGTGCAGCCAGCCACGGATTTCGACGGATTCACCCACGTGCTTCGGCAGCTCAGCGGCCAGTACGCGGGTCGTAGGGTGGATCATCGCAGCCCTCCAGGGGCGTCGTCATGATCCCTTGGGAGTGCGGGCGAGAAGGGGCAACTCGCGGTGCCACCGCACTTTCGCCACCACCCGGGGGCGGCGGCCTCATTCGGGCCCGATGACGGGGGCCGACCGGCAGGGCATTTCCTCCCTGCGCTCAGGAGTGTCTTCCCTTCGGGGGCGTGAGACTGCCTTCACAGCTTCCGGCAGCTCTCTCGGCTCGCGCCGTCCCGCAGGTACTCGTCTCCCTCAACGCGCTGCCTGTGAGGGTAGAGGCACGGCACCCGAGACGGCAACGTGAAACGACGGACGTGGCCTAATCCCCCCTTACGGGTGACTCGAAGGAGAACCGGAGACCGTCACCCGTATGGAGGCCTGGCGAGAGCCTCCTTCAGACAAGAGAGCATGCGGCAGCAGCTCAGTCGAGGCGCAAGTCGAGTGTGTACCGCAGCTCGGCGACGCTGAAGCCTCTGATGGTCTCTTCGCGCGTGACGGAATCAGGGCCCCAGCCGTGCCGTTCATAGAACCTGCGGGCACGGCTATTGCCCGTTAGTACCCACAGGGTCGCCCTTTCGAAGCCGGCGTGACGCAGGGCTTCGTGGGCCGCCTCGATGAGATAGGGAGCCAGGCCGCTGCCCCAATGCGACGGCGCTACGTTCAGCGCCCAAAGCTCCCCCGTGCCCGCAGCGTCCGGGTCGCGACCGGGGCCAGTGTGCGCGAAGCCGGCGGGGGTTCCATCGACCTCGGCGATCAATATCTTCTCCCTGGGGTCACGTTGGGTGCGCACGGTGCGTTCCCACGATGCGGTGCGGCGTTCCACGGTCGTCGTGTCGAGCAGCCCTTGCGGCATCAGACCGGCGTATCCGACATGCCAGGCATCAACGTGGACACGGGCCAGCGCTGGGACGTCAGCGGCGACCACTCCGCGAATGAGCACGCTGCCTCCTTCCGGGCTGCGGCGGCCTGCCCACGGTCGATGGCCGCGGCGACATTGTTCACCAGGACATCGAGGCTGACCGCCAGCGTTGGGAACGTCAGCTACAGCCCGCGCGACACCGCTACCCGATGTCATCAGAGGCATCGTCACCAGCGCCATGCCTGGGCACGCTTGACCGCCAATATCATAGGGCGCACCAACCTGACCTGCGCGGCGGTTGTCCAGGGGCCCGATTCCGCGCGTGTGCGTCAGCGGGCCCCTGGAGTGTCAGGTCAGCGTGGGCCGAGTAGCCGGGTGGCATCCTCGATGGCCGCGGTGAGCGCGTCGTCGAGGGCTTCGGGGTTGCGTCCGCCGGCGCTGGCGACCTGGCCGGTGCCGCCGCCTCCGCCGGCGACGGCCGTCGCGGCCCGGGTGAGGAGGTCGCGGGCCTGGATGCCGTCGTCGAGCAGACTCTTGGAGACTGCGGCGACGAGTAGGGCCTTGCCTGCGCGTTCTGTGCCGAGGACGACGATGGCGGGTCCGAGATGGATGCGACGGGTGGCTTCGAGGGCGAGGTCGCGCAGTTCGTCCGGCGCGACGCCTGTGAGCTTCTCGGCGACGATCCAGCCCCGACCGGCACGGTGGGCTTGGGAGGCGAGCCAGTTGGCCTGGCTCTGGAGTTCCTCGGTGCGGAGCCGGTCGAGTTCCTCTTTGGCGGTGGCGAGAGCGTCGAGGCTCTTGCGCAGGGCGGCGGGCGCGTCCTTGGGGCGGGTTCCGAGCAGGATCGAGAGCTCCTCGAGCAGGCACCGCTCGGAGTCGTAGTAGTTGAGGGCGTCGCGGCCGATCAGGGCCTCGATGCGGCGCAGGTTCGAGCCGATGGAGGCTTCGCCGAGGATGCGGACGGGGCCGGCGTTGGAGCCGTGGCCGACGTGTGTGCCGCCGCAGAGTTCGCGGGAGAAGTCGCCGATGTCGACGATGCGGACCTGGTCGCCGTACTTCTCGCCGAATAGGGCGGTCGCGCCGGCGGCTTCGGCGTCCGCGCGGGAGGCGTGCCAGATCCTCACCTCGGGGTCGTCCAGGAGGTGATCATTGACGAGGACCTCGATCGCAGCCAGCTGAGTCGGGTCGAGGGCGGAGAAGTGCGCGAAGTCGAACCGCAGGCGGCCCGCGTCGACCAGGGAGCCGTGCTGGTGGGCTTGGTCGCCGAGGGTGCGCCGGAGCATGGCGTGCAACTACCGCGTCGCACTCCACTGCGGCGAACCGGGTAAGAGCGTGGCGATCGGCGGCCTGCAGAGCAAGGCGAGGCGGCGCCTGCCGACCGCTCGCCTCCTGCGTCGAGTCGCCGTCACCGCCATCACCGGCTGAACTCCCGGGCCTCGGCCGGAACAGCGGCCATATTGCCGCAAGTTCCCTCCACGCCATCGGCGTTGCCCAGGCGGTGCCGCTTCAACCGGATTGCGCCAACGTGTCAGGCATCGTAGATCCGCGAGCGCAGCACCGCGGCGGCGCGAACCGAGGCCAGGCTCGCCGCGGCGGCGCCGGATCACGACAGGTAGGGGTACTTGCCGCTGAGGTAGTCGCCGATCTGCTGGCGCATGCTTGGGTGGATGTCGTAGTCGTCCAGGTCGCCAGGGTGGACCCAGCACACGCCGTCGGCCTCGTCGTTGATCGTGGGCGTGCCGCCGATCGGCCGCCCGATGTAGGCCACTTCGAATTGCTGGCGGATCTCCCCGTCGCTGTAGGCGACGATGTGTACCGGGTTGGAGTAGACCCCGAGGAAGTCGGTGACCTCCGCGATGATGCCGGTCTCCTCCAGGCACTCGCGCACCGCGCAGTCCGCGGCCGATTCCCCGATGTCCTGTTTTCCGCCTGGCAGTGCCCACTGTCCAGTGTCACGGCGGCGCTGCAGCAGGATCGCGCCGTCGTCGTCCGTGACGAGCAGATTGCTGGCGGGGACGAGCGCGTTGGCCGCAGGAGCCGCCGGGTCGTCGTAGTACTCAACTCGGCCCATGCGACTGGGTCTCCTCAAGGTCGTCCGTCCACGGCCGGGCGACAGTCCAGACCGCTTCGAGTCTCTGAGCGTAGCTGTCGAACCATCCGTCGCTGCGGAGCCCATCGCAGTGCTTGCTGCCGCGATGACAAACGAGCACGACGGCCACCAGTGTGTGGCGTCCCAGATCCGCCTCCTGGCCTGCTAGGTCAGTGGCCGCAGTGAGCGGCCGATGAGGTTGTTGACGTCATCGAGGGGCCTGCAACAACCGACGTGATCGCGTCGGTGTTCGCGATGAGGTACTCCGCCAGCTGGGGCGGCATCAGGTTGACAGCCCGGATCGCGTCTGGGGCACAGGGAACCCTGACAACCTCGTAGCCACCGCGCTCGGGCCGGTGAAACTCGGTGCCCGTACGGGCGTCCAGGTCGATGCTCGCCAGACGCGCGGCGAAGATGTGCTGAACGCCGATGCCGTCAGCCAGATGATCGGTGATCAGATAGACAAGCTGAGGGCCCTCGATTGTTCCGCCGAGTTCCTCGTACACCTCTCGGTGCAGGGCGTCTTCGATACTGGCATCCGCCTCTTCGACGCCACCGCCGACTGTGACCCAGTACGGGTCTCGACCGGGCCTGGTCCGCTTGATGAGGACCAGGTGATCGCCGTCGAGCAGAATCGCCCGGGCGCTGCGCCTGATGATCTCGGGCATGGTCGTGGGCTCTCTTTCGATCAGTAGCCGCGGGCACGGTTGCTTCCGCCGAGCTATTTTCGGTTGCCCCGATCGATGGCAACCGCTCTACTCATGGCCATGGTTACCCCAACTCGGTTGGTGACGAGCCACTTTCGCGATCAAGGCTACGCCGTGCTGCCCGACATCCTCTCGGCTCAGCAGGTGTCGGACTGGCGCGCAGCCGTCGCGGACTACGTGGCACAGACCCCGCCCCCAGCCGGCCACACCGGGCCGTACTTCCTGTGGCCGCACTTCGATACACCTCGCCACAGGCTGCTCAAGCTCTACGGCAACAGCGGCGTCGGCGGCGTGATTCGGTCTTTCATACACCACGAACTTCTGCTGGATGAGCCTGAGTTCGCGCAACTCGCGCTGACCATCCCGCCCCATCCTCACCGTCCGGGCGCGCCGCACATCGATGGCTTGACGCCAACCGAGGATGACGGCCGGCCGGGCACCTTCACGGTGCTCGCCGGCGTGGTTCTCACCGACCAGCAACAAGTCGACCGCGGCAACCTGTGGGTCTGGCCGGGCACCCATCTGCGTACCGGGCGCTGGCTGCGGGAGCACGGAGCCGATGCGCTGAGGACCGCGATTCCCTATCCGCCGGTCGAACTGGGTGAACCCATCCAGGTCACCGCCCCGGCTGGGAGCCTCGTCCTCGTGCACTACCTGCTCGCCCACAACATCGGCGGCCACTTCGGCACCGCCACCGACGAGCGCCGCGAAACGGTGTACTTCCGGCTCCACGCAGCCGGTCATCGTCTTCGCTGGCGCGAGGTCGTCACTTCTCCGCTGGTCGAGTTCGCCTCCCCGTGATTCCTGACCGAGTGGCTCTCCCTTCGCGCCCCGCAGGGGAGAGCCACCTGAACGCCGACCACCTGCTCAGATGAGCACAGCATCGATGGAGCACTCAGGATGTCCGAGAACGATGAGCCAATTCACCGTCACCTGGTCGACTCAGTGGAACCGCCCCCACAGGGGCGAGTGGTCGATCTCGGCTGTGGAAGGGGGCCAACGCTGGCGGCCTTCGCCCACAGATTCCCCATGGTGCGCCTGACCGGGCTCGACCGCTCCACGGCGAGCGTCGAGGCGGCCCGGGAACTGCTGGGTGATCACGCCGGCGGCAGCGAAGTCCTGGTCGCAGACCTGCGAGAGCCAGTCCCTCTTCCTGACGGCTGCGCCGACGCGGTCGTCTCGTACAACGTGCTCGAGTGCCTTCCGGACGCGCCGGCGTTCCTCGCGGAGATCTGGCGGCTGCTCAAACCCGGTGGCCGCGCGGTCGTGGCGCACGTGGACTTTGACTCCATCGTGATCGCGGGGCCGGATCGCGACCTGGACAGACGGATCTGTCATGCCTTCACCGATGATCAACAGCCGTGGATGGACTATGCGGATGGGCGGATCGGCCGCAAGCTCCCCGGGCTGGTCCAGGCATCGCCGCTGACCTTGGAGCGGGTCGCCACGTGGGTCACGTCCTCAACCGAGCTGGACGGCCACGCGGCCCGGCGAGTCGAGAACATCAGGCAGGCGCTGACCAGCTCAGCCCAACGGGGGAAGGGCCTCGTGGACCTCGAGGAGGTCGAGGCATGGCACACAGCAGTGCAGGACGCGGCTGCGGACGCGCGGTTCTTCTTCGCCGAGACGGCGCTGGTCGTAACTGCCAAGCGCGCGGCCTAGCGTGAGGCTCGCCCCGAGGTGGCCAGCATCAGCGGCCGGAACGGCGGCATCACGGGCGGCATGACGACCAAGGGGCCGCCCCAGAGCTCAGCCGCGCTGCCGCTGCTGGCTCCGCCAGGGTGGCACGCGCATGGTCCTGACCATCGGTCCTGGGCCGCTCACGAACCGGTGTGAGCGGCCCAGATGGGCGCCGCGCGAAAGCCGACCGCCGCGCCACTCGCAGTAACCTCGTTGCCTGCTGGATCAGCCCGCCCTACGCTTGGGGCAACGCGATGACGGAGACGAGTAGCCGCGGGACCACGCGAGCTGAGAGAGCTGCCGGTAGCTGGAAAGGCAGTCTCGCGCCCCAAGGCGAATCCCCTCCCGAGTGCGGGGAGGAACGGCCGCCAGGTCCAATGCCCCGCCGGCTGGCTCCCGTGACCGAGCCGAGCTGAGGCTGCCACCTGTCGGCGGCGAAGGCGCGGTGGCACCGCGAGTCCCTGCTCGCCCGCGCTCCCAAGGGATCACGTCGCGGATCGACCGAGCGGAGAGCCCGTCACCATGTTGAACATCACCCAGATCCGAGAACACCCGGCGCGCGTGCAGCACGCCTTGGCCAAGCGAGGACTCCACGTCGATCTCGCAGCGTTCCTCACGCTCGACGAGGAGTTCCGCCACGCTCGAACCGCGGTGGAGAGCCTGCGGGCCGAGCGGAAACAGATCTCAGCGGAGGTCGCCCGGCTGCTGCGCGCCGGCCAGGACGTGACCGTGCTGCGCGCACGTTCGAAGACCGTCGGCGCGGACCTGACCGAGATGGAGGCCCGGCTCGCCGAACTGGGCACCGCCCGCAGGGACTTCCTCGAGCAGCTGCCCAACCTTCCCGACGGCGACGTGGTGGCCGGCGGCAAGGAGAACAACGAGGTCCTGCGCTCGATCGGCGCGCCACCGCAGTTCGCCTTCCCGGCCCGCGACCACGTCGACCTCGCCCAGCGCCTGGGGCTCGTCGACTACGAGCGCGGCGTGAAACTGGCCGGCAGCGGCCACTGGATCTACCGCGGCAACGGCGCGCTCCTCGAATGGGCGCTGCTCAACTTCTTCGTCCAGGCCCACCTGCGCGACGGCTACGAGTTCGTCCTGCCCCCGCACCTGCTGACCTACGAGGCCGGCTACACGGCCGGCCAGTTCCCCAAGTTCGCCGACGACGTCTTCGTCATCGAGCCCGGAAAGACCGGAGAACCCGGACCGCGCCGGTTCCTGCTGCCCACCTCGGAGACTGCCCTGGTCAACCTCCACCGCGACGAAACCCTGCCGGAGGAGGACCTACCGAGGAAGTACTTCGCGTACTCGCCGTGCTATCGCAAGGAGATCGGCGGATACCGCGCGACCGAACGCGGCACGCTGCGCGGCCACCAGTTCGACAAGGTCGAGCTGTTCCAGTTCGTCCGCCCTGATGCCTCCGATGCCGCACATGAGGAACTCCTCGGCAAGGCGGAGAAGTTGGTGGCTGATCTCGGCCTGCACTACCGGGTCACCCGCCTGGCCGCCGAGGACACCAGCGCCGCGATGGCCAAGACCTTCGACGTCGAAGTCTGGCTGCCCAGCATCAACGCCTACGTCGAGGTCAGCTCGGTCAGCAACGCCCGCGACTACCAGGCCCGCCGCGGCAACATCCGCTACCGCCCGACCGGCGGCGGCAAGGTCGCGTACGTGCACACCCTCAACGCCTCGGGCCTGGCCACCAGCCGGCTGCTCCCTGCACTACTGGAACAGCACCAGCAGCAGGATCGGACTGTCGCCGTACCCGAGGTACTGCGCCCGTGGCTCAGGACCGATCGGCTGACACCCGCAACGCCGCGGTGACCAATACAGGCGCCATGATGTCGACGGGCCGCAGGGGCTGCCGCTCTTTCTCCTGACGATTGAGGCGGCGGACAGGCCTCGCGCCCGCCCGTCGCCTCGGACGACCTGGCAGAGGCCGCCCGTCTGTGCAGCACTATGCTCGCCGAACGGCTCTGCGATCACAAGATGGTGAATACCCATCAGGACATTCACCCCGATAACATCCTCATCCGACGCGGCGGCCAGATCGCCCTGCTCGACTTCGACCACGCCACCGCGGCGGAGGACGCCAGCGACTACGTCAAGATCGATTGCTGGTGCCTCACCTCACCCGAGGACCGCCGACAACTGCTGAACGCCTACTGGCAGCAGCGCGCCCAGCCGGCCGACCCGATGTTCGAGCAGCGCCTCGCCTTCCACCGCCTGGTCATCCACCTCTCGTACTTCCTGTACTGGCACGGCCGCGACCCCACCCAGATCCCCGGGTGCGTCAAAGCCCTGCGACACGAACTGGAGTGAGCCATGACCGCAACCCAGCCCACCACCACCCCGGCCCCCGCGCCGGTCGCCGGCCCCGGCGTCCAGGTCGTCGCAGCCCTGCTGCGGCGCGGCGACCAGATCGTCCTCGTCCAGGAACAGCGCGACGGCCAGGAGATGTGGTCCATCCCCGGCGGCGGGGTCGAGCACGGCGAACTCCTCGGTGAGGCCCTCATCCGCGAGGTCCTCGAAGAGACCGGCCTGCACCTGGCGACGGTCGGCCCGCTGGCCTACCTCGTCAACACCACGACCACCCGCTACCCCTCCACGGTGGTCCTCACCTTCGACTGCACCGACTGGGACGGGGAGATCGCCGTCCACGACCCGGACGGCAAGGTCACCGGCGCCGTCCTGCTCCCGCTGGACGAAGCCAGGAAGGTCCTGGCCTCCTCCACCGCCTCCCGCCCCGAGATCGAACCCCTGCTGGACTACCTCGACGGCTCCGCAGCCGGCCGCGTGTGGTCCTACCGCGACGACCAGCCCGCCGACTGACCGCGCCCGGGGCAGCTCGAAGAGGACATCCAGCTGCACGGCCTCCCGGCCCGTCCGCCGGGGCTGGTAGCCAGGACAGCCGGTCCGTCAGACCTGCC
The DNA here is from genome assembly GCF_039533515.1 of Kitasatospora cystarginea. Classification (NCBI taxonomy): domain Bacteria; kingdom Bacillati; phylum Actinomycetota; class Actinomycetes; order Kitasatosporales; family Streptomycetaceae; genus Kitasatospora; species Kitasatospora cystarginea. The sequence goes on from NZ_BAAATR010000034.1 coordinate 8,894, forward strand.
AGTCGCGACGCTCCGCCAACCAGCGCAGAGTGACTTCTCCGCACCATGCCTGGTGCTGCCGAAGCGATGGGCTGCCGGGCGGCGGGGACTGAGCGCCGGAGCGCAGGAAGTGCCCGGCGAGCGCCGCGAGTACGGCATCCAACTGCTCGGGGTCGACGTCTCGGGCGGTTGGGTGCTCGGCGAACAGTCGGGACGCATCGTGGCCGTCGGCGTGGGCGGTGGCCAGCAGCAGCGTGAGGTCGAACCAGCTCGGCCCGAGGCATGGCCAGTTCCAGTCGCAGATCCATGCAAGGCCGTCCGGGTCGAGGAGCACGTTGTCCCGCCGCAGGTCGAGATGGAGCACGGAATCGCCGGCCGCGGCCGCCGAGCAGTTGCGCTCGAGGTCGGCGAGCGGGTCGATCAGCTCCCGGGGAAACCACTCCGGCAGCTCGTCCGTCTTGGTCGTGCCTGCGGCGAGTAGGCGCCAGTTCTCGAACGTCGAGTCGTCGGCAACGGGCTTCAGGCTCAGCTCGAGGAGGGCTCGCGTCGGGCGCGCCAGCGCTTGCGCGCTCGCCGTGCAGGCGTCGAGGACGGCGACCAGCTCTGCCGGACTCCAGGGATCTGTGGGCATCCGCGCGCCTTCAACGGCGTCGAGCCCCAGGACTACCCAGCCTTCGGTCTCCTCGACCCAGCGAACGCGGGGCGCTGGCACAGCTGCTGGTAGCGCCTGGTTGATCAGTGCTTCCCGCCGGTAGCAGTCTGCGACGTACGGGGCGGTGGAGCTGTTGGCGGCCTTCACGAACTGCGGCCCATCGGGTCCGCGTACTTCGGCGGCGAAGCCGGAGGTGAACCCGCTCCCTGCGCTCGGCCGTGGATCGATCTCGCCGCCAAGCCGACCCTCGACCAGCCCCCTGACATGGGCAGGCAGTTCGGCCCAACGGGGGCGGACCGCTGTGGCGCTGTAGTTCGGCTTCGGCGTGATGGTGGTCGGCATGGCGCCATGCTGCCGTTCTGATAGGCCATCTCGCCAACGAGATTCCACGTCCGTGGAGGCGAACTGAGTTACCATCAGGCTGAGGCTGTCTCGGCTGGCGGGTGACCTTTCGGCGCATGCACTTTCCCAACCGGGCACCGGGGACCGGCCGGTGGGCACCCACTGCTGGGCCGCCGTCAGCGCGCGTACGATCGTCCAGTGATCACCAACCCCAACGCCGTCACCGTGTTGTGCTACGGCGATTCAAACACCAATGGTCAGCGCGCCGACACTGTCGAGGAGGTTCGTTGGCCAGCAGATGTCCGATGGACTGGCCAGCTTCAAGAGCTGCTCGGCGATGGGTACTACGTCATCGAGGAAGGTCTCGGAGGGCGGACCACCGACCTGGACTACCCCGATGAGGCTGGCTGCAACGGTCGCACCTACCTGCTTCCGTGCTTGCGCACCCACTACCCGCTCGATGTCGTGCTGGTGATGCTCGGCACCAACGACGTGAAGCCGCAGTTCGCACGGTCATCAGCCGAGATCGTCGCCGCGCTGGGCTCGCTCGTCGACGACATCGAGGCGTGCGCGACGAACCGACGCGGCGGCCCCACCGAGATCGTCTTGGTTGCTCCGGTGCCTCTTGACAGGCAGCAGCCGAAGTTCACTGAGTTCTACCAGACGAGCTTCGATGCCGCATCGGAGGGGAAGTCCCGGCAGTTGGCGGGCCAGCTGGCCGAACTCGCGAAGGCACGCGACGTGCTGTTCGCCGATGCCGGCACGGTTGCCCGCGTCGGCATCGACGGCGTCCACTTGAGCCTTGATTCACACCGCCAGATCGCCGAGCTGGCGGCCGGAAAGATCGCCGAGGCGCTGGGCCGTTCCAACGGAACGGAGTTGGCGTCTGCCTCGTAGGCCGACGCGCCGCGCGTACCGCTGGACACCGGTCTTGGAGTGCAGCACATCTTCGCGGGCCGCCTCGTCTCGATGGACCCACAGGCTCGGACCGGTTCGGAGCTCGGCAAGCCGGAGCGCGGCAGTTGCGAGGTTGAACTCATTCCGTTCAGCTGCCGGGGCTAGCTGCATCGGGCGCGGTCAGTCGGCGGGCTGGTCGTCGCGGTAGGACCACACGCGGCCGGTGGCGGAGCCGTCGAGGTAGTCCAGCAGGGGTTCGATCTCGGGGCGGGAGGCGGTGGAGGATGTAAGGGATCTCTTGGCTTTGTCCAGCGGGAGCAGGACGGCGCCGGTGACCTTGCCGTCCGGGTCGTGGACGGCGATCTCCCCGTCCCAGTCGGTGCAGTCGAAGGTGAGGACCACCGTGGAGGGGTAGCGGGTGGTCGTGGTGTTGACGAGGTAGGCCAGCGGGCCCACCGCCGCCAGGTGCAGACCGGTCTCTTCGAGGACCTCGCGGATGAGGGCCTCGCCGAGCAGTTCGCCGTGCTCGACCCCGCCGCCGGGGATGGACCACATCTCCTGGCCGTCGCGCTGTTCCTGGACGAGGACGATCTGGTCGCCGCGTCGCAGCAGTGCTGCGACGACCTGGATGCCGGGGCCGCTGACCGGCGCGGGTACCGGAGTGCTGGTGGGCTTAGTTGCGGTCATGCTCACTCCAGTTCGTCGCGCAGGGCGGCTGTGTCGGGCGGGTTGGGGCGGGGTCCGTAGCGGGCCCCGCCCCAACCCGCTCATGCGATGGTCAGAAGCGTCCTGATGCGCTCCGCACCGAGCGCCAGCAGGAGTGTCGGCAGCCGGGGACCGGTGTCCCGGCCGACGAGCAGCGTGTAGAGCAGCGAGAACAGCTGGCGTTGTGCTGTCTTCAGCTCCGGCGAGGCCGGAGCGTCCAGTTGCAGGCCGGCCTGCAACTTCGGCACCCCGTAGACGAGAGAGGTCAGACCCGGCAGGGACCAGTGCTCCTCGAGTCCGTCGAGCAGCAGCTTCAGTGCTTCTCGCTCGGTTGGCGACAGGCATTCCAATTGCTTGTGGTCCGGCTCGGTGCGTACCTGAGTTCGCTCGTGGGCGGCGACGTACCCGTCCACCCAGGCCTGTGCACGGTCGAGCCGCGGGCGGGCTTGGTCGAGGTTCGCCAGGGGTTCGTCAACGGTGAGGTCACGCAGGATGCGAAGAGTCTGTGCGTCGTCGCCGGTGGTGATGTCGACCACGGAGGCAAGAGCGCGGAACGGTAGTACGCGCTCGGTGGCAGGCAGGGTGTGAGTGGCGGAGCCGACCGATCGCTGACGCACCGCGAACTCCGTCGGCTCGGCGTCGCCCGCGGCCACGCGCCGACCGATCGCGTCCCACTCGTCGTACAGCCGGTTCACCTCCTGGTCGAAGGCCACGGTGATCGACTGGTTCGGCCTGCGCCGCGCGTATAGCCAGCGCAGCAGGGGCGCCTCCAGGATCTGCAGCGCGTCGGTCGGGGTCGGTGCCCCGCCGGCCGAGCCGCTCATCTTCGCGGCACCGCTGATCCCGACGAAGGAGTAGCCGAGGTAGGAGGGCGGCTGGCCGTCGAAGACCTCTCGCACGACCTGGGAGCCGACGGTGAAGCTGGAGCCGGGGGAGGAGTGGTCGACCCCGCCGGCCTCGAAGGTGACGCCCTGGTAGGCCCATCGCATCGGCCAGTCGACCTTCCACGCCAGCTTTCCCCCGTCGGCCTGTCCGAGTGCGAAGCCGTCGTTGTGCCCGCACACGCAGCTGTAGCGGATCTCGGTGCTGGTCTCGTCGAACGTGCTGACGGTGGTGGTGTCCCGCCCGCAGGCCGCGCAGTACGGCTTGTACGGGTAGTAGCCGCTGCCCGCGGTCTCTTCGTCGCCGTCCTCCTCCGCGTCCGTCGCCTCCGCCTTCTTCGCGGTGCGGTAGCGGCCGAGGACGGCGTCGATCTTCTCCCGGTTGCGCATCGCGTGCAGGATCTGCTCGCGGTAGGCGCCCGAGGTGTACATCTGCGTCTGGCTGATCTCGGTGACCTCGACTCCGAGTTCCGCGAGTGCGGCTCGGAACGGAATCTTGAAGTGCTCCGCCCAGCTCTCGTGTTCACCGCACGGGTCAGGCACTGCCGTCAACGGACGCCCGATGTGCTCGGTGAACGAGGCCGGCAGCCCGGCCGGGACCTTGCGGAGCCGGTCGTAGTCGTCCCAGGACAGGATGTGCTTGCAGTGCAGCCCGCGACGCCGGATCTCGTCGGCAACGAAGTGCGGGACCATGATCTCGCGCAGGTTCCCCAGGTGGATCGGACCCGACGGGCTGATGCCCGAGGCACACACCAGAGGCGAGTCGGGGCCGCGGCGTTTGCCCTCGGCGATGACCTGGTCCGCTGCCGCGACCACCCAATCGCCTTGCTTCACGCCGGCCACCTTCTGCCTCCTGATGTATCGCGTGGTGGGACTACGGAAGGATACGGGCAACTGGCGAGACTCGCCCTCTCGAAAACTCGAACATGGCAGATCTCTAGCTAAATTGACGAGATGTCAGATAGTGCTGACCTGTCGCGGCCACGGCCCGGCCGCGCCATCGGCAGGCTGGTCACGCGGAACCTGGCGAGCGCGCCGAAGGTGGGACGGTTCCCGATAGCTCGCCAATCTCACTGGCCAACCAGTTCGGACAGACCTTTGCGCACGGCGGTCGCTGTGGTGTCGAGTTCCTCTCTTTCACGTACCCGCCACTCCGCGTCCAGCCGGAAGTCGTCTCCGGCGAAGCGCGGGAAGACGTGAAGGTGCACGTGGAAGACCTCCTGGAAGGCGGCCTCACCGTCAGCCAGAAACAGGTTGACACCCTCGCAGCGGAGCGACGAACGGCGCAGGGCCCGACCGAGCTGGTGAGCTACCTGCCAGATCTTGACGCCGACCTCCTCGTCGAGATCCTCCAGACCGATCGCGTGACCTCTGGGAACGACCAGCAGGTGCCCAGGGGTGACGGGTTGGAGATCCATGAACGCCAGCACCGTGTCATCCTCATACACGAGGCTGGCCTCCGCCTCGCCCTGTGCGATCGCGCAGAACACGCACTCATCAGTACCCATGGCCGACTCCCTCCCCATGCCTAACTACGAAGGCTAGCGGCTACGGTGATGGAGACCGAGGCATTACTTCCTCGCCGTCGGCGTCGCCCGCTTCGGTGGCCCAGCGGGTCGGGGTCGACGCCGTTGCAACCTGAAGACCGGGTACGTGGGTGAGAGGTTGTCGGCCGAACCCTGTCAGCTCAGCTCGGCCAGAACTGCGGCCATCGTGGCGTAGGTGTCCAGCACGCCGTTGGCGTTGCCGAGGCGGTTGCGTTCCAGACGGACGGCGCCGATGTGCCGGGCCTCGTAGATCCGCGAGCGCAGCACCGCAGGCGGGGAGCGGTCCAGTGACCCGTAGCTGTCCCAAAACGCCTGCCGCTCGTCTGTCTTCGCCTGCGCCATGCGGATCGTCCAGTCCGCAGCCGGGTCGCCCCACGACGTGCGGTCCATGTCGAGGACACCGGAGATCACCGGTTCAGGCATGTCGGCGGCGAGCATCACGTTGACGGTCCACAGGTCACCGGAGAGCAGGTGGGGCTCGGTGATCTCGTCGAGGACGGCACGGTGCTGACCGGCTACGATGGCGATCTTGCGCAGATCAGCGGCATCCAGGCCTGCGCTGTCGAGATCGGCGGCGATGTCCTCCAGAGAGGCGGTCACGGCAGCGCTCCATGCGGCGTACGCCGCGCCGGCGACAGGGCCGAAGTGCGGACCGCGCACCGCGTGAACCTTCCGCGCGATCGCGCCCATCTGATTGAAGAAGCTCGGCCAGCTCGAGCGGGGGTAGGAGCCGAGACGTTCGGGAGCGGGTACGCCGTCGAGATGAGTCTGGACCATGTAGTCCCGGCCGATCACCTCGTGGGACCAGTCCGCAGCGATGACGCGCGGCATAAGCGGAGCGAGGGCCGTCAACCACGGAACGCTCGCGAATTCGTTACGCATCAGCTGCCGCTCGGAGCGGTACTGCCGACCCGGCTCCGGAGCGACCCGGAGGATCACCGGCCGCTCCTGTCCGGCAACGGCCACACGATAGGTGTTGTTGTACATGCCCGCCCCCAACTCGGTGGCGGACACGACGCTGGCGTCGTCGCCGAAGACCCGTCGGCAGACCGCCTGGATCTCGTCGGCGGTCACCGGCCGCTGGAACGCCTCAGCGGTGCGCTCGATCGGTAGAAAATCCATACCGGGTTCCCTTGACCTTGTGGCAGGCGCAGCCGGGCGCGAGCGGATGTTGACCTGTCATCAGGAGCGCTGGCGTGAGGTGGTCACGTCCCCGCCGATCGAGTTCGCTCCTCCCGCTTCTGATTGATGAAGCGGCGCTCGCGGCAGCTGGGCCCGCGAGAGCCGCCTGGTCGGGCCGGAGCCTGAGTTTATTCGCTGTCGTACCTGCGACACCCCCGCTACAGTCCGTGTCTCATTGGGAGCCCTCGGCAATGGGTGCTGGCCCTTGTCGCTCGGAGAAGGTAGCTGCTTATGCGCTGGTCTCAGATGCACATCCCCACTCTTCGGGAGAATCCGGCGGAAGCAGACGCCCCGAGCCACCAGCTGCTACTCCGGGCCGGCTACATCCGGCAGTTGATGTCCGGCCACTACTCACTGCTGCCGCTTGCCGTGAGAGTCCGCTCGAAGGTCATCAGCATCATCCGCGAGGAGATGGCCCTCATCGGGTCGCAGGAGTTCTCGCTGCCCACGATGCACCCTGCCGAGATCTGGCAGCGCACCGGCCGGTGGGACACCATGAGCGACGAGATGTTCCGGCTCAGGGACCGCAAGGGCGCCGAACTGGCCCTCGGCATGACACACGAGGAGATCTTCGCGTCCCTCGCCGTGGAACTGAACTCATACCGCCAACTGCCCCAGATGTGGTACCAGTTCCAGACCAAACTCCGTGACGAGCCGCGCGCCAAGGGCGGGCTGCTGCGCACTCGCGAGTTCACGATGAAAGACTCCTACAGCTTCGACCTGACGCAGGAGGGGCTGGACCACGCCTTCGATCTGCACCGTCATGCGTATCTGACGATCTTCGCCCGCCTGGGCATCCCGGCGATCCCCGTAGAGGCGTCCAGCGGCAGTATGGGCGGCTCAACGTCGACGGAGTTCATGTGCCCGGCAGACGTCGGCGAAGACCTCGTCGCGTACTGCCCGGCATGCGGCTACGCCGCCAACATCGAGAAGGCCACGTCCCATCTGGAGCGGGTCAGCGACACCGCAGGCTCTCCCGAGCCGGAGCGCTTCGCCACCCCCGGAGTGCGCACCATCGACGACCTGGCATCGAACTTCGACGCACCGGCCAACCGGCAGGTTAAGACCCTCGTCTACGTCCTGGACGGCAAGCTCTCCCTGGTCCTGATGCGCGGTGACCACACGCTGGCGGAGCAGAAGCTGGCGGACATCACCGGTGCCGGCACCCTGCGGCCAGCCCGGCCCGAGGAGATCCAGGAGGCCCTCGGAGCGCTCCCCGGCAGCCTGGGGGCGGTCGGAGTCACGGGCAGGCCTGTGATCGCGGACGAGGCTCTGCGCGGGCGAACGGACATGTTCACAGGGGCGAACTCCGATGGCGTGCACCTCCGCGGTGTGGATGTCGACCGCGACCTGGCGGTCGGTACCTGGGCGGATCTGCGAGAGGTCGCATCGGGGGAGCCCTGCTTGCGATGCGAGCAGCCCCTCGAGGTGCAGAAGGCGATCGAAGTCGGGCACATCTTCAAACTGGGAGACAAGTACAGCAAGGCGCTCGGCGTCAGCGTGCCGGACACCGACGGCAGCCCCACTACGCTCATCATGGGCAGCTACGGCATCGGAGTCGAACGCGCGATCGCCGCGGTCGTCGAATGCCACCACGACGACAATGGCATCGTCTGGCCGATGTCGACCGCCCCCTTCGAGGTCGTGATCGTAATCGCCCAGCAGGACGACGCACCCACTGCCGAGGCTGGCGAGCGGATCTACCAGCAGCTGCTCGCGGACGGCGTGGAGGTCATCGTGGACGACCGGGCCGAACGCGCCGGAGTGAAGTTCAAGGACGCGGAGTTGGTCGGGATTCCGCTGCGGGTTACCGTCGGCAAGCGCGGGCTGGCCGACGGCACGGTCGAACTCACCAGCCGCGCCACGGGGCAGACCGACCGCATCGGGATTGATGAGATCGCCGGGCATGTTCGGAGGGTCGTGGAGTTCGCACGGTAGCTAGAACCCGTCCAATCCTGAAGGAGATGTCGTGCGTTACCAACCCGACGAGCTGTTCACCTCCACCGCGCCCTACTACGCGAAATACCGGGCTGAGTACTCTCCCGAGCTCTTCACTCACCTCGCCAGTCGGCTTCGCCTCGACGGCACCCAGAACGTCCTAGACGTCGGTACGGGCACCGGGGCCATCGCGATCCCCCTGTCCGAGCACGTGCGCGAGATCACCGCTGTCGACCCCGATCCCGGCATGCTGGACGAGGGCCGGAAGCTCGCGGCCGAGCGGGGCGCCACCAACATCGACTGGCGCCTCGGCGACTCACACCATCTCGATCAACTTCAGCTCAGCGCACTTGATCTCGTCACTCTCGGCCAAGCCTTCCATTGGACGGAGCGCGACGCTCTCCTGTCCGCCCTGGACCCGCTGATCACATCCGAAGGCGCCCTCGTCCTGGTCGGCGGCCCCGCCCCTGGCAGCATCGAGCCGCCCGCATGGCTGGAGATCACCGCCGAGGTCCGTGCCCGCTACCTCGGCCCCGAACGCCGCGCCGGCTCCGGCATCTACACCCACCCAGAGGAGGGCCACCAGGATGTCCTCGCCCGTTCGCCGTTCTCCCGCATCGAGTCCGCCTACTGGGACCGCACCATTACCCGGACCCTGGACGAGGTCGTGGGCCTGCAGTTCTCCTACAGCTTCAGCAGTCCCGCCCAGCTCGGCGACAAGAAGCCTGCCTTTGAGAACGACCTTCGCGATGCGCTGATCGCGTTCAACCCCAACGGCGCTTTCGACGAGCTCGTACGCACCGAAGCCATCATCGCCACCCGGCCGTAGCGATTGAGCCGGGGGAGGGCGTCGTCTCGCCATCGCCCGGCCTCCCCGGCTCTGCCAAAGGCGACGCGCCCCTCACACAGGAGCCAGGTGCCGCCGGAGGCCACTTCCATGCCGCTCGACCCTCTGGGGCACCAGCGATCGCGGCCGTTTGCGCCTCGCCCACGTGCCGTACCCTTCACCGCCAGCGCCCGGTGCGGCTCGCCGCTGCATGGGAGCCGCCCGCAACCTGTTCAGCCGGACACGCAAGGGCGTCTGAGTGTCAGATAGCCGGCATGTCCAGGACCTCTAGGATGTCATCGCGTTGGAGCACCTGCGCGCACCAGGCGAAGTGTCCGTCGTCACCATCGAGGGCGTACGCGTTGGCTGTGGCGATGGAATACGCCACGCGGTAGAGCAACAGCAGCTCCACGGGATAGCCGAACTCCCTTGCGATCCGAGCGGTCAGCCGGTCGTCGACCTCGCGGGCGGCGGGGCCGTACATGTCGAGGATTCCGGCGGCCACGCTGGCATCAAACGCCGGATCGCCGACCGTGGACAGGAAGCCGAAGTCCAGCAGCGCCACCGGGCGCAGATCGTCGTCCACCAGGATGTTCTCGGCACAGAGGTCCCCGTGCACCACCGACAGCGGCCTGCTCGTTTGACGGTCCACCAGCTCCAGCAGCCGCCCGTGGACGTACTCGAAGCCGACCGGCGCCACTGCCGCCCGCAGCAGGTCGGCGCCGTTCCACAGCGGTTGCTGCTCGTCCAGCACGGCCAACCGGTGCATCGTCGCACTGGCTGGGACCGTGGCCAGCGCGTGCAGGACCTCCACCACGGCGTCCTCGGCCAGCAGCTGGTTCCCTGGCCGTCGGCTGACGGCCTGCTTCAGCGGACGACCGGGCAGTTCACGCTCGATGGTCACCGATGTCCGCTCGACCTTAAGCACATCGAGGATCTGCGGAGTCGCGAACGGCAACCGGGCAGCCGTGATGTCGTCGTAGAACTCCTGCAGACTCGTCAGCTCAGCGATTCCACGCCGGCCCCAGACCTTCCCGATGAGGCCACCGCCCAGCCGGTACACCGCGCCCTCCATGCCTGCGGCCAACGGTGTCACGACCTGGTGCCCGACGCCGGCGAAGTACTCGACCCAGTTGCGATCGTGCGACTGCATGTTCACCTCGTGGAGTTCGCGGAACAGGCCGAGAGGTGCGGCAGTCAAGGCCGCCTCCGGCAAAATGCGGAAAGCTCTCGCCGCACTGCCGATGCCCACCGTCCTCGGTGCCACCCTCATTCTCGGTCAACGAGGACGTCCATCCGCTGGAAGTGGGGTTCGTTGACAAGAGGCCGTACCACCAGGGGCGCTGAGCATCTCAAGGGGCCTCGAGCTTATCCATCCCTGACCACCCGGAGGTATGTCGATGTCTGAGAAGGTCACCAAGGAGAAGGTGGTCGTCTACGTCGTTCGCGAGGGGCGGCTACTGGTGTTCCGGCACACTGACTACAGCTACGAGGAAGTCGGCATCCAGGTCCCGGCTGGCAGCATCCGGCCGAATGAGACCCCGGAGGATGCCGCTCTGCGCGAGGCCCGCGAAGAGACCGGGCTCTCCGACTTCAAGATCGTCCGGAAGCTCGGCGAGTGCGAGTACGACATCAGCCCGTACCGCTTCGAGGTCCAGCACCGGCATGTCTTCCACCTGGAGGTGACCGTGCCCACCCCGGAGCGGTGGCCGAGCCAGGAGGACCACGACGGCAGGCAGCAGCCCACCCGGTTCGAGTGCTTCTGGCTTCCGCTGGAGGCCGCCCACATCCTCCAATCCGGCCAGGGAGCCCTGCTGGGGCGCCTGTACGACTGATTTTCGCGCCGGACGGGTGAGCTGGCGCAGCCACTCGCTTCGCCTGCCCCATCCATAGCGGTAGCCGTGTGGCGCTTGTCGAGACCAGCGACCTGGACGCTGGGAGGCACAGAGCCAGACCCGAAGGGATTCAACATGCTGATTCGCGAAGCGGTCGCCGATGACATCCCCGCGTTGGCCCGTGTGCATTTTGACGCCTGGCACGTCGGATACGCCGGTCTCATGCCGCAGGGCCTGCTCGACGCGACAACTATGGAGCGCCGCAAGGCATCGTGGGAACTGATCATGAGGATCTCGACGACGGGTGAAAACTGACCGCTGAACGGCGGATCGACGGCGACCCACCTCGTGATCGGGGCTAGTGAGCAGGGGCGCGTCGAGCACGGGCCGGAAGTCGGGGTACGAGTGCGGATCGGGCCGCGAGGCGACACCTGAGCCCGAGATCACGGCTTTCGGTGTCGGCCGCGGCCAGCCTTGAGCGGGTTCGGGGCGGCCGGAGGCAGCGGGAGTACGCCGTCACCCTCGATCCCGTGGAGGATGCGCTGGGCGGCGGCGTAGTCGGCGGCGATCGTCTCCGGCACCCACTGGTATCCGTCCCAGCGGGAGACCAGGCGCGGGAGCTGCTGGTGGAGGTGGGCGGCGGCGTTCTCGTGTCCGACGATGACGGCCTTGAGCTGGCCCACCGGCCGCAGCCGCTTCTCCCGCCGCGCCGCCCACTTCTCTAGCGGCTCGTCCTCGTCGCTCACGCCAGGCCGTCCGGGCTCCACGCCGCCACGTGGTCGGAGAGCACGTTCGCCGCCTCCGGCGTCGTCGCCCGCAGCGCGACCATGCCGGCCACGATCACGTCGCACAGCTCGGCCTGGAGGTCCGCCATGGTGTGACTGTTTCCCTTGCGCGGGTTGGCGCCGAGGACACCGAGCAGGGCCTGTGCGGCTTCGCCGGCCTCCTCCTGGACCTTGAGCACCTGCATGGACACAAAGTCCCGACCGGTCTGCTCGCAGTGCGCGGCGAGCCGGTTGTGGATGCGGTCTACCTGAGCCCACACACGCGGTTTGCCGACCAGCAGGTGCCCCTCCAACTGCCGGATGTAGTCCTTCAACATCGGTGGGACCTTCATCGACTGCACCTCGCCGATCGGCACCAGGCGCAGCTCCTGGCCCTCGCCGAGGACCAGCTGATCGGGGTCCAGGTCCACGATGGCGTGGAAGATCCGCTCCCGCGTGGGGTCGTGGTCCTCGAAGGGGACCGGCTCGAACGGCAGCAGGCCGGGCACGTCCAAGCCGGTCTCCTCCCGCAGTTCACGGCGAGCGGTCTGGTACGGCGTCTCGCCGGGCTCCCGAAATCCGCCGGGGTAGCTCCAGTATCCCGGCCATGCGATGCCCTCGGTTTCGTTCCGCAGGTTCAGCAGGATCTTCCCGTCGGGGGTGGTGATCAGCGCGTTTCCGCTCTTGAAGTCCGCGGTCATCGGTCAGTTGGTCCTCTCGGCCGGGCCGTACAGGGCAGCGGGCGCACCGATGGTGAGCGCCCAGTAGCGGTCTCCGTAGGACCAGTGCCACCACTCGGTGGGGTAGTTGACGAAGTCGGCGGCGGTCATGGCGTCGCTGAGAATCCTGCGGTTGGCGCGGGCCTCGGCGGTGATGTTGTCGGCGCCGGTGTAGCAGGCGCCGTTGCTCTCCTCGGGGTTGGCGTTGACGCGGGTGCCCATGTCGAGTTCGTTGCCGTCGGGGCCGATGAGGGTGAGGTCGATCGCCGCGCCGGCGCTGTGCGGGGCGAGTTCCGGCGGGGCGACGAAGCGGCTGGCCGCCGAGCGGAGCCGCTCGGCGTCCCAGTCGGGATGGTCGGTGCGGAGCCGGGTCGCGTATCGGTCGAAATACTCGCGCTGGAGGGCGGGCGGGCGGTAGCCCTCGACGACCAGGAGCCGAAGGCCGTCGGGGAGGATCATCTGGGCCTGGATGAGGCGGGTGAGGACTCCGGTTCGCACGTGGGCGAAGGCCCCGGCCGGATCGCTGCGGCGGTCGTCGACCGGCAGGGTGGTCTCGCGGCGGATGTCGGCGAGCTTGTCGCCGTTGTCCTGGGTCGGGATCGTGGCCACCCGCGGGTCGGCCATGAGGATGATCTCGGTCATGTCAGACCTCCATGTACGCAATGGTCCCGGCCCGGCGGGCAGCTTCGATCGTGTCGAGCCGCGCGAAGTTCTCCGGCGTCATCGTCTGTTTCCATTCCTCCAGCATCTTGACCTGCCACAGGTCGTGCTCGTCGCTGAGCCGCACCTGCGCGAGCTGATCGTCAGTGAGAACGCCGCCGTCGAAGATGAACCCGATGTGCGAGCACGGCCACACCGCCCCCCGCGGCGCGATGTACTGCATGCCGAGCAGAACTGGGGGACCGGTGAACACGATCCCGATCTCCTCCTCGCACTCGCGCACCGCGCACGCGAACGGCGTCTCGCCATCGTCCATGTTCCCGCCGGGCCACTGCCACCGCTCCACCCGCGCGGTGTTGGTGGAGGAGGACCGCAGCTGGAAAGGCCGGCCGACGGTGTCGGTGAAATACAGACAGCCGTAGGAGGTGGAGTTGGCGATGGTGTGGACGTACTGCTCCGGCGGAAGCCAGCCGCTGGGCCTGGTCACGACGCCTCGGCGGCGCTCTGGATCAGGCGCAGGACCTCGGGGGTGACGAGCGGCAGCTGTTCCGGGTGGGCCCACTGGTGGGCGTCGTGCTCGGTGAGGATGATCGGGTCGGTCTTGTCGGCGGTGGCGGCGAAGGTGAACTGCCTGGCCTTGGCACCCTTGCTGTTGGTGAAGTCGAAGTGCCCGAGGTAGCCGGTGAGCCGGACCGTGAGGCCGGTCTCCTCCGCTGCCTCCCGGCGCGCGGCGTCCTCGATGTCCTCGCCGAGGTCGACGCCGCCGGAGGGGAGTTCCCACATGCCGGGGAAGCTGTCGTCGGGCCTGCGTCGGATCAGTAGCACCCGGCCTTCGTGGATGATCGCGCAGCCGGCGCCGTAGTGCTCGATGCCGTCGGCGTGGGCGGCCTGGGCGAGGGCATCGCTGAGGTTGGGACCAGTGCGGTCGAGGTCGGTGGTCATCGGGCTGTCCTCTCGGTCTGGTGGTCGGTGCGCTGTGTAGGGTCCGCAGCTTCGTGGGCACTTCCTCCTGCGGATACACCTGAATCCGCACTACCTGAGCACTCATCTCGTCCGCCGGAATCGAGCACAAGGACAGGGACGGGATCAGATGGTGCGCCCTCGGCCGACGCACCGCCGCTGGTCGGAGCCGTGGTTGCTCGCGAACCCCCGGAATTGCTCGGGCGGTGCTCACTTCCAGCGGACGTTGCTCGCGGAATCGCGGACCCTACACGCTGGTCGGGGATGCCCGCGCGGTCGTTCTGCAACTCCCAGAGTTCGCGGAACAACCCCTCCTGGTTGATGAGTTCGCTGAAGGTGCCGGTCTGCTTCACCTGGCCGTGGTCGAGGACCACGATGCGGTCGGCGATGGCGACGTTGGTGAGCCGGTGCGTCACCAGGACCACGGCCTTGTCTGCGGCGATCTCGCGCAGGCCCGTAAAGATCCGGTGCTCCGCGCGGGGGTCCAAGGCCGCGGTCGGTTCATCGAGCACCAGGAGCCCGGCGGGGCGGTGGAATGCGCGAGCGAGAGCGATCCTCTGCCACTGGCCACCCGAGAGTTCTTCACCGCCGAACCACTCCTGCGCCAGCAGGGTCCCGAGGCCGCTGCGCAGGCCGTCCAGCACCTCGTCCGCGCCGGATGCCTTGGCGGCCCTCAGCACCGCCGCGTCGCCCTCGGGGGTGGGCTGGCCCAGGTCGATGTTCTCCCGCGCGACGAGCGGCCACCTGGCGTAGTCCTGCGGCACCACCGCGACCCGCTTCCACAGGGCCTCGGGGTCGAGGTCTCGGGTGTCCTGGCCGTCCCACAGCACCGCGCCGTCGGCGGGCAGGTACAGCCCCGACAGCAGTCGGGAGAGGGTGGTCTTGCCGGAGCCGTTCTCGCCGACCAGGGCTACGATCTCACCGCGGTTCACAGTGAAGCTCACCCCGTCGAGGGCGGTGCGGTCGGTCGAGGGGTAGCGGTAGACGACGGACTCGACGGTGACGGCCTTCGGGCGGCCGGGGTCGATGGTGCCGCGCTGCGTGCGGTGTCCGCCGGCCAGGTCGAGGAAGTTCGCCCAGTCGTCCAGGTACATGCCGGTGCGGAACAGGTCGGCGCCGTAGCCGACGATGCCTTGCAGGTTGCTGGCGACGGTGCGCAGGGCGAAGACGGCCGCGCCACCGTTGGGCAGGCTCATGCGGCCGGTGGCGACCAGCCAGAGCATCGCGGCCCAGACCACGAGGGAGCCGAGGCCGGAGGCGGTAGCCCCGACGACGGCGAGCTTGGTGGCCTTCCAGATAGCCTCGTTGGTGACCTTCTCCATCCGCGTGCCGATCGCCGCGTACTTTCTCAGCAGAAATCCACCCATGGTGTCGGATCGCAGCTGGTCGGCGTTGCCCTTGGCGTGGGCGATGTACCAGCGCAGATTCGCCATCAGGCGGCGCTCACTCATCGTCACCCGGTTCGCCAGGTACTGGACACGGGCGCCTCGCACCGAGGCGATGCCCTCGGGCAACGCGGCGGCCAGCAGCAGGGGCAGCAGCAGCGGGTGCAGGTAGGTGAGGACACCGGCCGCGCCGATGAGCGAGGCCGCCGAGGACAGCAGATTCTGCGCCTCGCCCAGCAGGTCGACGCACACGTCCGCGCCCCGGTCGGCGGCCTCCAGGTCGTCCTTGAAACCGGCGTGGTCGTAGGCGGTGAGCTCGGCCTCCACCGTGGCCTTAAGCACCGTCATCTCGGCTTCACGGGCGATCCGCGGGGACAGCCTGGCGGTCAGCGCCCAGATGGCCCGGCCGAGCAGTGCGCGTACCCCGGCGGCGGAGGCGATCAGCGCGATCGACGGCAGGGCGTGCACCACCCGCGCGCTGACGTTTCCGGGGCTGAACAGCGCGGCGATCGTGCCGGTGGTGGCCAGCAGCCCGGCCGCGCCGAGGACGGCGGACAGCGCTTGGCACACCAGCAGCGCGGCGACCGCTCGGCGCTCGACCCGCCACGCGAGGGCGAAGGCCCGGTAGACCAGGCTCGGCAGTCTTCGGGCCATGCCGGTGACGCTGATGGCCTCGATCGCCTCGGTGAGACGGTGGCCGGCGTTCCACTGGAGTTCCTCGTCCACTTCCTGGGTCTGTTCCGTCACAAAGAGTGTCCTTCCAGGAGGAGGCGGAGACTACCGGCCATTTCTGCGCCGGTTAGCGCTGTGTCAGAGTTGCGCTCGAACGGGTGACGGCCCCGAACTGAAGTCCGAGGCCGCCGCCCGGACTGGTCTCAGCTCGAGGCGTAGTTGTCGTTCGTGATGCCGGGCAGCTCAAAGCCGCTCATCCGGCACCCGGTGCCGGGAAAGGAACTGGGAGAGGCGCGCCTCGGCGGGAACAAAGGCCGGTCGGAACGCGCGGTCGGTGACGGCCTGGTGCAGGAACTGGTCGAAGCGGCCGGCGGTCAAGCGGCTTCCCGTCAGCTTGGTGAGCGTAGTGGCCGGTTGCTGGTGCGGCTGGGTGTTCCGGCGGTGTGGTGGTCGAGCCATTCGCTCATTCCGGGCAGCAGGGCGGCGATGGGGAGGGCGCGGGGCTCTTGGTCGGTGCCGGTGATGACGGTGAGGTCGGGGAAGTAGTCGTAGAGGATCTGTCGGCACCATCCGCACGGGGGTCGTAGTCCGGGGTGACTGTTGGTGCCGACGGTGGCGATGGCGTCGAGGTGGTGGATGTCTTGGGAGGCAGCGATGCCGATGATGACGATTTCGGCGCAGGGGCCGCCGCTGTAGTGGGCGACATTGACGGCGGTGAGGATACTTCCGTCGGCTGTTCGTGCTGCGGTGGCGACGGTGTGGTTCGGAGGGCAGCAGTGGCGGCGTCCGGCATCGTAGGCGGCGTCCAGGAGCTGCTGGTCGGCTTTGCTCAGGGGCTCCATCACGGCTCCTGCCGCTTGGTAGCGACGACATAGATGCTGGCCCACTGGCGCTTCGGGTTGGCCATGGTCGGGTCGAAGGCCCACGGTTCCACCGACGTGAAGCCGGTCTCGGTGAAGAGTTGGGTGAGCTTCTCGTGGTCGTACGCCCAGTAGTGGGGGTTGTAGGTCGGGTCGTCGTCCTGGTCGCGGAAGACGTAGTTGATGAGGTCGAGGTAGGTGTTGATGTCTCCTCGGCAGTTCCGCTTGGCGTACCACCGTTCGATCATCTCGTCGGCCCGGTCCGGGGACGCCGGGTACTGGTTCAGGATGAAGGCCGCGTCGGGGACGCCGGTGATGAGCTGCCCGCCGGGTGCGAGGACGCGGTGGGCCTCGTGGGCGTAGTGCTTGGCGGAGCGCGGGTAGTCGATGTGTTCCAGGAAGTGCTCGGAGAAGACCGTCTCGGTGCTGGCGTCGGCGAGCGGGATGCTCTCGCGTACGTCCCACAGGAGGTCGGCAGGCGGGACGATGTCGATGTTGAAGAAGCCGTCGATGCGGTGTCCGCCGCCGCCGATCTGGACCTTGGTGGAGCTGGGCTTGAGAACGCCGTCGGGCAGGGCGGTGACGCTGACGCGATGGTGCCGGTGGAGTTCGACTTCCTTGACGGCCGCCCGGAGCGTGCGGGCGAGGCCGTGCGTGGTCGCCGGCGATTCGAGGGCCTGGTGGAGCTGGGCGAGGAGGGCGGTTATCTGTTGGTCGTGCGGGTTCATCGTGTCTCGCTTCCTGGGTCGCCTGGGTGAGGGGTCAGGTGGTTCGGGAATTGAGTTGGTCGATCTTCCACAGTCCAAGTCCGTTGCCGGGGTGGTGACGGCCATCGTCCGTGAAGTCGGTGTTGAAGTGCTCGATGGGCTCGGGGAGGTGGAACGGGGCTGCCTGGAGGTTGAGGGGGCGCCAGTGGGTATCCGCGGTGTCGTGGTTCTCGGTCTCGCCGACGTAGGTGGTGGCGAGCAGGTACGTCGAGCCGCTGGTGGCCACGCGGTCGAGGAACATGAGCACCTCGTGATGGGTGAGGTGGACGAGGCAGTCCCGTGCGATGACGAGGTCCGCTGCCGGGATGTCGTCCCTGCTCAGATCGGCCTGTTGGAAGGAGATGCGTTCGTTGCCGTGCCGTTCCTGGTTGAGCTGGACGAGGTCAGCGACGACGTCGAGACCGACGTAGGCGTTCAGCTGGTCGAACCCGTCGACGTGGCGAATCCAGTTGATGTCGCCGCATCCGGCGTCCGTGATGGTGCGGATCGTGTAGCGCGCGAGGACTGAGGCGAGGGCAGCCCGAACTGCCTTGGTCTGCCGCAGCTCCGATCCAGGGCCGGAGACCGACTCGGGAGAGCCCCAATGGTTGGTGCGGTAGATCTCGGTGAAGAGCGTTTCGGCGGCCTGAGCGGGCGCCGGCCAGATTGCGGCGGATGGCGCGGTGGGGTCATGGGTGGGCATACGGCTCCTCCGCAGTTGGTTGTCGAGGGGCTTGGGGCAGCGGTCAGCGGCTGCCGTTGCGCATCAGCGTGTACTTGATGTCGACCAGGCGCGGCGCGATGCTCAGCGTCATCTGCTCGGTCGGGTGAAGGTGCCCGGAGTCGTCCGGCTCGGCACGCCAGACGCGGTAGTCCAGGTTCGGGTAGGCCGGGTTGATGCCGATCTCGCCCTTGGGCATCGTGCCGTTGAACGGCACCACGATGTCCATGTGGTTCCAGTAGTTCCAGGCTTGCAGGGCCTTGTGCTGGTCGAAGTAGAAGTAGAAGTCGGGGTAGCGGCCGAAGCTGCGGAGTTCCCGGTGGATGAGGTGGCCGAGCAGCGGGCCGAGCTGGGTGGCGAGGCTGTCGAACTCCCAGCGTGTGCGGTGCCAGGCTCCGGGCACCTGCCCGCTGGTGAACAGCCGGGCTGCGACAAGGTAGCTGATCCGCGCCACCAAGTAGGCGCTGGCGTGGTCGGCGTTGATGGTCTGGTCCACCTGTCGGAGCAGGCTCGCAAGCTGCTGCGGGCGCGGGCGGAACCGCGCGAGGTTGAACTTGCCGGCCATGTCCGGGAAGGAGAACAGCATCTCCTTGTATATCCAGTTGTTGAACTCACCGAGTTCGGCCAGCTGGCGGGTCCGTGGCGAGGTGGAGTGGAGCATCAGGTACTCGGCGAGGGCCTCGAAGTAGAGGTAGCCGAGGATCGGCAGTCGCGGAATGGCCGCGTCGAGAAGCTGTAGGAATCTTTCAGCAGCCACGGCCGAGCCCTGGTAGGCGATGCTGGCGGCCAGGGCGAGAAAGGCCGCCGAGTTCTTGGTGCGGCTAACGACGGTCTCGCGCAGGTGGTGCCGTTCGGTCTTGCTCAGCAGGTATTCGAGGTCGGTGTAGATCTGCAAGTGGATCGAGCCCAGCCGCAGGTAGTCCACACCTGCCAGCCCGCGGTACGCCTGGGATGGCGTGGTGATCTCGAAGATCAGCGGCGTGGGCGTGCGCCCGCTCGGGCCGACCCTGGAGAGGAAGGCCGGGGCCTCTTTGGTGAGGACGTAAGCAGCCAGGTTGTGCATGCGGAAGCCGCGGTCGGTCGGCGTGAGCGGTGCGCAGTAGATGCTGCCGACGAGACACCCGCCGGAGGGGTAGAGCACACCCTGCTGGCTTATCTCCTCCAGGGCGTGGGTGACGTGGAGCAGGTGCAGCTTGCCGTCGCTGCTCAGGCTGTCGAAGAGCGCGTTCTTGCGCAGCAGGCTGCCGTTCGGCGTCTCGTCGGTCAGGCGCTTGTGCCAGACGGCGGTCTGGGCCGCCAGCGGGCCGCGCTGCCCAGCATCGGGCGGTAATGCGGAGTCGAAGAAAGCGTGTGCGTCGGCCCACAGCTCGTAGGTGTCGCGGAGATTCACGACTACACCAGCCCCTTCTCAGCGAGCGCGTACATGACGGCTTCGGCGCTGCTGGCGCCGGCGAGGTGCGCGGTCTCGGAGATGACGACCAGGTCGAAGGCGACGGCGCGGAGCTGGTCGAAGGACGGCTCACGAACGTGCCGCGCGTCGGGCCACCAGCTGAGCTTCGGCAGGCGGTACCTGTCGAGTGCGTCGGCGGCCTTGACCAGGTCGCAGATGCGCCCGGCTCGGCGGTGGTCCGCGTGGTCGTCCGCGCCGAAGGTGTCGTACGGCAGGTCGTGCAGGCGGATGGCGGTCGCGGCCTGGATGATCCGCCGGGGCGTCGCCACAAGGCCGAAGTGGTTCCAGACGGTGTCGGCGTTGGCGGCCAGCCAGATGGCGGCGCGAGCGCCGTGGCCCTGGTCGTCCTGGTCGTGCAGGCGCTGGCAGTCATGGACGGCGGCGGCAAGGATGACTGTGGCGGTCTCCAGCTCGCCCAGCTCGTGCGCCTCGGCGAGCAAGGCGGCCAGCGCAGCGGTCCGCATGCTGTGCCGAACGCCGTGGATCGAGGTGTAGAGGCGGGGCTCCGCCAGCCACGTTGCCGGAAGGGCGGACCGGCTCAGGAGGTGCTTCGAGGCCGACCGAAGAGGCGGCGGCCAGGCAGTGCCGAGGTCCGGCCGGTTGGCCTTGATCCACTCGACGGTGGCCTGGTCCATGTACTGGTGGTGCGGCAGCTGCCTGCGGGCAGCCAGGTCGACCAGACTTGTGGTCGTCGGGGTCGTGCTCATCTGTGCCCACCCCCTTCTGGTGGTCTACCGCGGTGAGGGGCTCCTACCGGATCGGCGCGGCCTGTGCCTCGCGGGCCTTGCTCTCTTGCTTTGCGGCCTCGAACGCGGCCGTGAAGTCGGCCAGCTCCTGCTCGCTCATCAGCGTCACGCCGAGCGCTGCGGCGACGTCGATGATCTGGGCGCACGCCTCGTCGCGGGCGGCGTCCGAGGCGCCGTCGTCGAGCAGCACCTCGAACTCGGCGTGGTAGCCCCATGCCTCGCTCCACTTGAGCGCGATCTCCACGTCCTGGTAGCGGAAGTTGTGGCGGACGTTGAACGCCTCGTGCATCGCGGACTCGAAGCCGAGAGCGTTGAACACCTTCACGGCCGCCGGGACGTCCTCGCGGGCGATGGCGAACTCGGTCTCGGAGAAAGCGGCACCCTGTCCGATCTTGCTGCCCTTGAAGGTGATCTTCGCAGTGCCGGCGGCCGTGTTGTCCGTGACCTTGAGCAGCTGCTCGGGCAGCACGTAGAAGTAGATGTGCTTGGCGTCGTCGCCCAGGTCCTCGCCGTCTTGCCTCAGAAGGTCCATGAGCCGGTCATGGGTCTCCTTGTCGAAGCGGGCGCGCATCTCGATCTCGACAGCCACGGTCGTGTCTCCTCGTTTCAGGCGTGGCGAATCCAGCCGAACCAGGACAGGTGGCCCCTGGTTGGTCCGGATGGGGCGGTCTGGAGTTGTTGGTTGGTGCCGGGTGGTGCGGCCGACCGTTACTTCGTCGGCCGCACCACCCGAGATGGTCAGCCCAGGTCGCCGAAGCGCTCCCGGATCACACCGGCGTGCAGGTAGTTCGGCAGCGGGACGCCGCCGACCGCCACACGGGTGGTCGCCACCTGGTCCTCGGTCTCGCTCGGGAAGCCCTCCAGCAGCTGGAGGCACTGCTGCACCCACTCGCGGGACTTGGGCCAGTCGCCGGCGTCCCGCAGCCGGACCGCCAGCGCGTAGGCGGTCTCGGTGGCCGTCCACCGGTCGGTCGCCAGCTCGCGCTGGAAGATCGACTCCAGTTCTTCGGCGGAGGCCAGGCGGGTCTGGTTGGTCATAGTGCCCTCTCTGATCGGTCGTCGTGCCCCGGTAGTGATCACGGCGGCGCCGTCGTCTCGGTGACGCCGTGACCCGCTGTTAGGAGGTGTAGATCTCGGCCAGCGTGCGGTAGTCGTACAACTCGTCCTTGTCGAACCACAGCTGAACCTCCTGCTCGGCTTCCTCCTTGTTGCCGGAGGCGTGCACGAGGTTGGCAACGGCCTTGCCGACGGTGACGCTGGCCGCAGAACTCATGTGCGAGAAGTCGCCGCGGACGGTGCCGGCCGGGGCCTGGTTCGGGTAGGTGCTGCCGACGATCTTCCGGACGGTGGCGATGGCGTCGTAGCCCTCCAATACCAGAGCGATGACCGGCCCTTGCTGCATGAACGTCGCAGTGAGGTTGTAGACCTCGGAGCCGAGGCGTTCCTCCAGGTCGAAGTAGTGGCGGCGGGTGAAGTCCTCGTCCATCCACTTCATCTTGACGCCCACGATCTTGAGCGCGGCGTCCTCGAAGCGCTGAACGACTCGTCCCGCCAGCCCGCGCACCAGTGCGTCGGGCTTCAATAGAACAAGAGTGCGCTCGACCGTGTGTGCCTGGTCCTCGGGCATGTGGTTCCCTCCAGCTTGCCACTGTGGATACATGACGGACGATCAGCTCGTCATGGACTGAGGTTACCCGTGCGAGTGAAGCGGTTTTACCCTCCTAGCTCGGCGTCCCGCTGGTGGCTGAGGCCGGACTCGCGGCGCCCTCGGTTCTCGTCCGGACGGGTTTCTCCCATCCGGGTGATCCATTTCGCATGCACACCTACAATTTCGGATGGTCCGGCCCGAGAGCGTGCGCCGTTGATGTGCCGAGTCTGTCTCGGGCCGCACCGCATCGCCATGAAGCGTCAGTGCATCCGGCGTGCATCTTGTGTGCACCGCGTCCCGGCGCGCACTGCTAGGACAGGGGGTACTGATGGATGTGATCGACGTCTGGAGCGGCCGGTACGCCTGCTTACTCCAGTCCGCGCTCCGGATGACCAACGAGGGCTTCGCCTCGCACCTCGGCATCTCTGTCAGAACGGTCGCCTCCTGGCACGCCGATCCCGCCCTCGTACCGCGCGCGGAGATGCAGCAACTGCTCGACCATGCATACGAGAAGGCCCCGAACTCGGCTCGGCAGCGGTTCTCACGTCTCGCGGGTGGCGATGCGGGAAGCGGCGCCCACGCTCTCCGGGTCGCCATCGCCGTAATCGTTCGGGAACGGGATGTCCTGCTCGTCTGCCGCCGCGACGACGACGCAGCCGGGATCACGTGGCAGTTCCCGGCCGGCGTCATCAAGCCCGGAACGAAGGCGGAGACCGTGACCGTGCGCGAGGCGCTCGACGAGACCGGGGTGCACTGCGCCGTCCGGCAGAACCTCGGCTCCCGACTGCACCCGGTGACGAACGTGATGTGCGAGTACTTTCTCTGCGAGTACCTCGCAGGCGACGCCAGCAACGGAGACGCCGCCGAGAACGTCGACGTGATGTGGGTTCCCCGAAAGTCGGTGAGCCGGTTCATCCCCGCCGATACGATCTTCCCACCCATCCTGGCCGCCTTGGAGGAGTCGCAGACATGACGGAGCAAACCGAGACGCCAGGCATCGCCGCTGCCATCGTGGTGCAGGACGGCCGAGTCCTGATGGTGCAGCGCAGGGTCAAGGAGGGCGAGCTGTCCTGGCAGTTCCCGGCCGGTGAGGTCGAGCCGGGTGAGACCGCCGAGGAAGCCGCCGTTCGTGAAACGGCCGAAGAGGTCGGTCTGAGGGTCAAGGTCGTCCAGCGGCTCGGTGAGCGCGTCCACCCGAAGACCGGTCGGCACATGTCGTACACGGCCTGCGAGGTCATGAGCGGTGACGCCGCGGTGGTCGACACCGACGAGTTGGCTGAGCTGGCATGGGTGCTGCATGCGGAGATCCCCGAGTATGTGCCGTATGGCCTGTTCGAGCCGGTCCAGGCGTACCTTGATGCGACCTTGACCCGCTGATCCGATCAACGCCCGCTGTGGTGCGGACAGCGGCACTTCGGCCACGTCGCGGCCGGGTGGTAGGCGTACGAGTCTGGTTCGGAGTCGACTTCGACCACGCCGGTGTCGTTGACGACGGTGCCGTCCTCGGTGAGCCGGTACGACCGGATCGTCAGTCCGGGCCTTCTGTTCTCAAGCGGGACGAAGTCGGGACCGGTCTCATTGCTGTCGGTCTTCACCGCAGTCCCTTCGCCCGATGCTGCCGTCTGTCCTCGGCGATCTGGGACAGAACGGAACGGCGCCGCTCAGCGCGGGTGAGGTTCTCAATGAAGACCTTGCCGCCCTGGTGGTCGGACAGCCAGATTCCCCAGGAGTGCCGGCCCGGCCGCACGATTTCCTGCCGTCGTCGCCGGCCTTCGGTGGTGAGCTGCACGAGTTCTCCTCGGGTAGGAGTGAGGTGCGGCGGGCCCGTCACGTCGGGGGACGTTTCGACGCGGCCGCCGCGGGGCGCCGCTCCGCAGGTCCCAGGGCCGGGTGTCCGGCTCTTTCCTGCGGAGCGGCTGATGTTCAGTCAACGACCCGTCACCCTCTGTGGGCTACATTGCGCCGAAGGTCTGCACAGGCTGTGCGGCAGGCTGCAAACTTTGTGCATGGATGACGAGTTGGGCGAAGTGCTGCGGCAGGCCCGCGCACGCAAGAGGCTGTCCCAGGGGAAGGTCGGGGACCGCGTCGGATACTCCGCCTCTTGGGTCTCACGGGTGGAAAGCGGTGAGATTCAGCCGGAGGAGAGGGCACTCAGGGACTTATGTGATGTGCTGGACCTTCCCGCTGAGAAGGTCGGACTGGAGAGCGACGTGAACCGCCGAAAAGTGCTCGCCCTGGGACTCGGGGTGGGAATTGCCGCCGCCCTCCCCTCCACTGCCGCCGCGGCCGAGCCCGAAGGCGTGATGGAGCGGTCGCTCTTCCGCCTTCGCGACGTGGCACCGGCGCCCCGAACAGCGCTGGTGTCCTCCCTTGCCGAGGCCCGGCGGCTCTTCCACGAAGCGCAGTACGCGGAGCTGGGCCGGATGCTGCCGATCCTTATCTCCGGCGCCGTTGCCTCGAACACCCATGATGTGGCTGCCCGCGCCTACGCCCTGCTCGCCCAGCTGGCGATCAAGAACTACAAGGGCTTCGCCTGGATCGCCTCCGAGCGCGCCCGTGCACAGGCCGAGTTGACAGGCGACCCGGTGGTGATGGGCGAGGCCGCGCAGGCAATGGCGATCACGATGCGCCGCGCGGGCGAGTACCAGGCCGCGATCGAGCATCTTCACGAAGCGGCCGTCCGCCTGGACGAGAAGCCCGAGCAGCTGGCGCTGAGAGGCAGCCTGCTGCTGACCGCCAGCTACAGCGCCGCACAGGCCGGCTGGCGCGGCCAGGCGATGGAGTTCGTTGGGGAGGCCGAGGAGACGGCCACACGGCGCGAGACCGCCGCGCAGACGCTCTACATCCCCGGCGTCTTCGGCCTCGACCAGACCAGCGTCTACCGGATCTCCATCCACCACGCCCTCGGCGAGACCGACCAGGCTCTCACCTATTCCTCGAAGGTGGACCCGCGGGGGCTGCCGAATGCAGAGCGGCGCGGACGCATGTGCATGGACGTCGCCCGTGTCTGGCGGGACGCTGGCGAACCAGAGCGGGCGTTCGGCGCGCTCCGGGCCTTGGAGCAGTACGCACCGCAAGAAGCCCGCCGGCCGAAAGTCCGGTCCATCACCACCGAACTACTGACCACCAACGGGGAGATCCCAGGGCTGCGACGGTTTGCCCAGCGGATCGGCGTCGCAGCCTGACCCCAAGACCACCGCAGCCCCCCGCCGCGAGCAGCACGGCGGGGGTGAGGCACGTCAGGCCACTTCGAGAACGCCGAGAGCAGCGGTGATCAAGGCATTCACGGCATCGCCGTAGACCGCAGCCTTCTCCAGTTCCTCGAACGCCCGGCCGTAGTCGGCGATCTCGGTCGAGTTGATCACCTCGATCTGCGCGGTGAGGTTCTCGACCGAGGCGTGGCGGTCGTCGTAGAGGTAGAACGCCTCCAGTGGCCAGACGGCGCGCACGGCACCGAGCGGGATGATGCCGAAGGAGAGGGTAGGGAGCGGCAGGACAGAGAGCAGATATCGAAGCTGTTCGGCCATGACGGCGGCGTCGCCGATCCGGTGGCGGAGAACCTGCTCCTCGACGACGACTCGGAACCGGTGCTCGCCGTCGTGCAGGAGGCCCTGACGGGCGGTCCGGGCCGGGACGGCCTGGTCCACGTCGTTGGGCGTGCCGAAGAATTCGGTGATGTTCTCCAGCAACGCGGCGACATAGCCTGGCGTCTGGAGGAAGCCGGGAACGACGTTCGAGCTGTAGACCCGGAGTACCTTGGTCTGCTTCATCTCCTGGAACGTCTCGTCCTGGCCCTGCCGCAGGCCATCGCTCATCCACTCGCGCCACTCGGTGTAGGTCATGCACAAGACCGTTTCGCGGACTTGGCGACCCGTCAAGGGCGCACCGGAGCACTGCGGCAGGGCGGCCAACGTCACCCGATCGTGGGTGTGTTGGCCGTTTTGGGTGTAAGTGATCCGACTAGTGTCATGGGCATGGAACTCGACTCGACCACCGCCGCCATCATCCCATTCAGTGTGGTCAAGGACGGTGAGATCGCCGCCCAGAAAGGTCCCGGCCGGGGTGCTGCGGGCGGTCAGCCTCCGAAGCTTTCAGCGGCAGGTGGAGATCGCCACCGAGGGCCTGCGCAAGTTCGAGAAGTGCGGCGTCCAAGCGATCAGCCTTCTGGCGAGGCGGTGAACGCGGTGCCGGTAGGCACGAAGTCGAGCACAAGGATTGGGGCGCCCGCTCGGTCGAGCAGTGGAGCGACATCCTCTCTCGCAGCATGGACCGGCTCCGGGAAGTCGCCCGTGTGGCGCGGATTGCTACCACGGTCTACATCGAGTACACCGAGAGCGATTTCGTCGACTTGTGAGCGATCGTCAACAGTGCTGCGCCCTATGGATAGGAGCAGCTGATCGGTTCAGACCGGGCGCGATTTCTGTGATCGATGTCGCTCGCGGTTGGCCACAAGTATGGGCGGAATCCTCTGGTACGTTCCGTGGTCCAACCGAAAACAGGCGACCCCGGCGGTGCTGGTAACACCCCGGGGTCTGGCAACAGGAGCTATCACTCCCGATGCTCGTACATCGTAGCGCCCACGCGCGCAACTTCACTGTGCTGCCCAACGCCGTCCTGCAGGACCGGCGGCTGAGCCTCGCCGCTCGCGGGCTCCTCGCCGACCTACTCTCCCGGCCGGAACGCTGGCGCGAGGACGCACGACAGATCGCCGACTCCAGCACCGACAGTCGCGCCGCGGTACGCAAGGCGCTCAAGGAGCTGATCGTGGCGGGGTACTACCGGGTCGAGAAGATCCGGATGCCCGACGGCACGATCCGCAGCGAGGCCCACGTCTATGACACCCCGCAGATACCCGGTTTGAGCGAAGCCAAAGAGCTGCTGGAAGCGGCAAAACCGCAGGTGGAGCCGAGTGTGCCCCGTCCGGCGTCCGGTCCTTCGGACTCCGGTCATGCTGGCGCCCATGTTGTAAAGAACCTGGTCAAAGAACCCTCCCTCCCCAGCGCTGGCCTTGCGGTCGGCTCGCCAGCGGTGCCGGCAGAGCGGCGGCCGGAGGCCACGGGCGGGCGGGCGGGAAGCTCGGTCGAGGACCTAGACGGTCCGCTGCGGGCGGCTGCGCTCGCCCTGTACCAGGTGCTGGGTGCCCAGCCACGCCTGCGCCTGGGCGAGGCCGAGGTCGCCGAGCTGGCGCCCCTGGTCGCGGAGTGGCTTGCGGTGGGCAGCGGCCCGGCGGAGCTGGCAGCGGCGCTGCTGCCCGGCCTGCCGGAGACGATCCACTCACCGGTCGGCGTGATCCGGAGCCGACTGCTGCGCAAGCTGCCGATGCAGCCGGTGCCGGTGGAGCGCACCGCGTGGGCCAGCCGGATGTACGAGTGCGACGAGTGCCGCGACCCCATGGCCAGCCCCGGGCTGTGCGGGCCCTGTTCGGGACGGCCAGACCCGGCGTCGAAGATCGGCAGCGGGGCGCACGCCACAGCGGCGGGGGTGGCCCGCGTGCGGGCGGTGATGCGCCCCAGGCCCAAGTCCCTTGTAGCAGGCGGCGCGTGAGCCCTAGATGCCCCAGGAGGCCACTGCGTGGGGCCGCCCTGCGGAGTGGCCGAAGGGCGGGACGCACGGCGCCTGAACGCAGCGGTCGGCCGCCCAAGGGTGGTCACGCTGAGTGGGGAGACTCAGACGCCGTGGAATGCCACGATGAAACGCAGCTGCTTGTCGCGCATCGGGGTAAGCGCCATGATCCGGACAGGGACCGGGTCGGGGCCGCCGTGAGGAATGCGCATGTGGCGGATGTCGCCGTCGGGGTGCTCGTAGAAGTCGTGCCGCTCCCACAGCTCGGGGACCTCGGGGCAGCCCTCCATGATGTCCAGGACGAGCTGCTTGAGCTGCTCGCTGTGCGGGTACTGGGCCGCAGCGGTGCGGATCTGGGCCAGGAAGGGCACAGCCCAGGATTCCTTCCAGTTGACCAGCTGCTCGCGCGCTCCCGGATATAGGAAAGCCCACCTCATGATGTTGGGCTCATAAACCCAGGGATACATTTCCCGGGAGGGGTTATTGTGCGCTACGACGTTCCAGGCGACGTCAGAGATATATGCGGGGTGCGGCAGCATTTTGTCGAGAAGCCGCTGCATATCTGCATCCATTGCTGCCACGGCGCCGGGCTCCGGGGCCCTAGGGGCGGGTGCCCGCCCCGTGGCGTGGTGGTACAGGGCCAACCGCTCGGCATCGGTGAGCCGGAAAGTAAAGGCGATGCGATCGAGGAACCCGTCGGAATACTGAGCGGTCTCGCCGTTCTCCAGCTTCGAGTACCACTTGACGCTCACGCCCGTGAGGCGCGCGACCTCGCTCTTGCTCAGCTCGCGCGTGCGGCGGTTTGAGCTGGTCACGAGGCCTGGGATGGCGTTCGGGTCGGTCCGCTGCCGCCAGTGCTGGACCATGCCGGCGAGCGTCTGCTCGCGGGCGGCAAGGCGCTCGAAGTCGGTACTCATGGCCTGAGAGTGTACGCAGTGTAAAAATGTTGATCATCGCCGGTCGGAGTGTGGGGAAACCCACATTGGCGCCCAATTCCAAGATCATTTTCTTGGAGGTCGATCAAGGTTCTCGGAATGACGATCTATCAGTTGATCATGGCGCTTCTTGTGGTTCGTGTGACGATATATCAAATATCCACGCCGAAGGCTGGCATGACACATTTCCTAAGGGTTGCGCTACCTGTCGGTAAAACTACTCTGCGTTGTCGATGCGCGTAGCGTGGAACTGTCAGTTCCGGAACTGTGACTTCTGGAACTCCCAGTTCTGGAAGTGATACTTCCCGTTGGCGACTGGCATGGTGAGGGAGCCGAGCAGCGGTCGGGCTGCCGGCGGTCCACAGCACGAAGGAGTTGCCATGTCCCGCTCAGCCCTGGTCATCGGCGGGAGTCGTGGAATCGGCCTGGCCGTCGCGCAGAAGCTCGCCGCGGACGGGCACCGTGTCACCGTCACCTCCCGCAGTTCGGACGCGGTCGAGGGTCTCGCGACGGTGCAGTGTGACGTGACGTCGCCAGAGTCGGTGGACCAGGCCTTCGCCACGGTCGAGGCCCAGCAGGGACCGGTGGAGATCCTGGTCGTCAACGCAGGGATCACCCGGGACGTCCTGCTGCTTCGGATGGCCGAAGAGGACTTCGACGCGGCCATTGCGACGAACCTGACCGGCGCCTACCGGGCGGCCAAGCGGGCCGCGCGAGGAATGCTCCGCGCCAAGTGGGGACGGTTGGTGTTCATCGGCAGCGCGGTCGCCATGACCGGCGAGGCTGGACAGGCCAACTACGCGGCGTCGAAGGCCGGCTTGATCGGGTTCTCCCGCTCGTTGGCGCGTGAACTCGGAGCGCGGGGCATCACCAGCAACGTCGTCTGCCCGGGCCTGACCGAGACCGACATGACCGCTGCCCTGTCCCTGGAGCAGCGCGAGGCGCTCCTCCAGCGCGTCCCGCTGGGTCGTATGGCCCGCCCCGAGGAGATCGCCGCCGCGGTCGCCTTCGTTGCGAGCGAGGCGGCCGGCTACCTGACGGGCGCGGTGATCCCCGTCGACGGCGGCGCCGGCATGGGGCACTGACCTCCAGCACGTTGACCGGAGCTGGACACAGCAGTCCACGGTTCGGGTGGACCGCCTACGTGCCGCAGCGGGGAGCACCGCTGCGGGAGCGCCGCGAGCGGCGGGCCTGCGCCGGGCGTGCCCCCAAGCACGCCCGAAGGCCAACCAGACCCTTGCCCCTAACCCCCACGAGGACTCGGTGTCTACCCACGAAATCCCGGCGCTGCGGCTGCCGGACGGCACAGCGTTGAAACCGCCCGCCCCGGGCACCAACTACATCGTCCACCCAGACGCGCGCCGAGCGCGGATCCCGCTCCCCGGCCGCGCAGGCACGGCCGAGCCTGCCAGAGACGTGGCCAGCGGACGCCAGCCGCACTCGAAGGAACGCGGGCGGCCGATGGCGGCGGGACGGGGAGGCGGCTCGTGCTGAACATGCGCCAGCTCCGCCGGGAGTGCGAGCGCAAACTGTCAGACCTGCCGATCCCGGAGCCCTTCACGATCGAGGGCCTCGTGGCCGCCATGGAGGCAGCGAGCGGTCGCACCATCCAACTGGTCCCGCTCGACGATCGAGGCAGCGACCTGCGTACCGCCTGTGGCCTGCGCATGCGGGCGGACGACCTCTCCGTGATCTTCTACCGGCCAAGGCCCACGCAGCACCAGACCGACCATGTGAAGCTGCACGAGCTGGTGCACGAGTGGTTCAACCACGGCACCAGCCTCGACACCGACGAGCTGCGAGCGCTACTGCCCGAGAACCTGCGCGAAGGCCTCATCGAGCGCATGGGCAACGGCGCTGTCGTCCAGGCCCGCGCCCGCTACGACACCCGCGAGGAACGCGAGGCGGAGCTGAGCGCGTCGCTGATCAAACGCATCGTCCAGCGGCAGATCCCCA
This sequence comes from Kitasatospora cystarginea, assembly GCF_039533515.1. Lineage (NCBI taxonomy): Bacteria > Bacillati > Actinomycetota > Actinomycetes > Kitasatosporales > Streptomycetaceae > Kitasatospora > Kitasatospora cystarginea. The sequence continues at coordinate 39,462 of NZ_BAAATR010000034.1, forward strand.
CCGGAGGCGACATGGTCAGCCTCCTGGAGTCCACTCTGTCCCACCCCGTGGCCGCGCCCCGACGCGGCCAGCGATAAGAAGGAAGAGCTTCCCGTGCTTGCTCTCGCTGCGTACACCGCCGCGACCACGATGACCGCAGTCGCAGTCTGGCGCCTGCCGGCAGTCCTCTACGGTGACGCGCACCGCCGCGCTCTCTGGGGCTGCTACATGGGGTTCGCGGCGGCGCTGTGGCTCAAGAGCCCCGGCGTGATCAGCCTGATGAACCACCAGCCGATCGTGGACCTCTCGGTGCTGCTCAAGCACTACGTCAGCACCGGCGCGATCCTCGCGATCCTCACCTACGTCGTTGCGTCCTACGGCAAGACCGACCAGGAGGTGATCCCGACCCACGTCGCTGTCGCGCGCTGGATCGAACGGGTCGCCTGGAAAGCCGCAGTCGCGATGCTCGGGCTGATGACGGTGCTCTTCTTCACCGTGGTGAACCGCTTGCACCCCAGCGTGGACTTCGTTCCCGACCACGCCGGCCAGTGGGGCGCGATCCTGTACGAGACCATCTTCTACGTGTACTTGGGGGCGTCCAGCGCGGTCACCTGCTACCAGTGGTCCAGCGCGGCGCGGCGAGCCGATACCCGCCTCCTGCGGACCGGCCTGGGGCTGATGGCCATCGCCATGGCGATCGGCGTGGCCTACGTCGCGATCCGGACGAGCTTCATGTGGGTCACCCTCGCGACGCCGCTCGACGCCGGCTTCAACCACCAGCTGGGCGTCTACACCGAATACATGCAGATCGTGCTCTTCATGATCTTCGCCGCCGGGGTGAGCATCCCGACGACCAACGTCGCCGCGTCCCGGTGGCGGTCCTGGCGAGCCCTGTGGAACCTCTACCCGCTGTGGCGCGACCTGGTCGCCGTCTTCCCCGACGTCCCGTTCCAAAAGCCACGAAGCCGCCGGCGCGAGGTGCTGCGGACCGACCCGCCAATGGACGTGCGGCTGGACCGGTGGACCCAGGACATCGCGGACGTGGTCGAGCAGCTGCGCCACCACGCCTCGCCGGTCCTGCTCCCCGTGATCGAGGAGGCCGTGGACTCGAGCGAGGACCCGCAGGCAGCGGCCGAGGCGTTGTGGATCAAGGCGGCGCTGCTGAACGCCCGGGAGGGCCTCCGCAGCGACGTGCCGGCGCCCGCGCTGCCAAGCAAGCCGATCGCGGACACCCACGCAGAAGTGACCTGGCTGCTGCGGGTCGAGGAGGCGTACGCCGCCGCGACCGACCTCCAAGTCCGGGAAGTGCTCGCGAGCGCCGAGGCGGAGGAACTCGCCATGGAGATGGAGGAGATGGCGCTGTGAGCACGACTGCCGTCGCCCGCACCGTGACCGATGTCCTCCAGCCGCGCAACGTGCTGCTGGTTGGGCTGACCGGCCTGGGTGCCGCTGCCGCCGGAAGCTGGACCGGCATCGGCTGGGGGCTGTTGGCCGCGCTGTGCGCAGGCATCATCCCGGCGAGCTACATCGAGTGGGAGCGCAAGAGGGGCACCTGGGGCGACCGGCACGTGGTTGACCGGAAGCAAAGGGCCCCGATCTTCTTCGTCATCCTCGGCTCGATCGGCCTCGGCTCCCTCGTAATGGTCCTCGGCCACGCTCCACGTGACATCCTCGTCGCCATGATCGCCCTGTGGGTGATGACGGTCGGCCTGCTCATGACCAATACGGTCTGGAAGATCTCCGTGGACAGCGCGGTCGCCAGCGCAGTTGTCACCCTGCTGGCCGTGGTCCACTCGCCGTTGTGGATCGCTGCGTATCTCTTGGTCATCGCTGTGTGCTGGTCGCGAGTGGCGCTGACCTACCACACCGCGGCGCAGACCATCGCGGGCGCCGCACTCGGCGCTGCGACCGCCACCGCCTGGCTCTGCTGACGGCGGACCGAAGCGGGCCCCTGCCTCAGCGGCGGGGGCCCGCTTTGCGTTGGGCCTCCGCGACGAGCGCGGAGATCTTGGCGAGCATCGCCGGGCCAAGACCGTCCTGGCCGCCACGGGCCGCCAAGGCGAAGGTGTCGGTGCTGCCCCGCAGAGCCAGCAGGCTGATGGCGTCCACGACCTGACGCTCCAGCTCCTCGTCGCTCTGGAAGAACAAAGCCGTGACGCCGAAGAACTCGGCCAGGCCCTCCAGGACGACGCCAGCCGCGAGCCCGGCGAGCACCTCGGAAGGCGGGGGCGTGCCCGTGCGCAGCGCCTCCACGGCGCCGGCAGAGATGACGTCGACACCTGCGTGGGCGTTGACGGCCTCGGCGATCTGGGCATCCGTCGGCCGGCCGCCCGGGAAGGTCGTGTCCAGCAGATAGGTGAGCTTCTCCGCGAGGGTCCGCGGGACCGGCGGCGCGGCGGCCGGGGCCGGGACGACACCAAACGACCGGTCCTGCGCCGCCCGAAGCTGCTCCTCGGTCACCCCGTACGCCTCGGCGAGGCGCGGGACGTAGGCCTCGTTGAGCCGCCGCACCCCACGCTCGGCGTTGCTGACGGGAATGTACGACTTGGTTCCGATCAGCGCCCCGGTCCGTCGCTGCGCGAAGCCGGCGTCACATCGCAGGTCGGCCAGGTCAGGATGGCCGTCGCGGGGGAAGAGACCGTCCAGCGGTTCGCCAAGCGCCCGCGCGATAGCGGGCAGCCGTTCGGGCTCAGGGAACGACCCGCTCTCCCACTTCGCGACCGTGGACTGGTCGACATCGACGCCCTCTGCACGTCCCAGCGCCTCCTGGGAGAGGTCACGGGCTCTGCGGGCACGACGGAGCGCCTGGCCGTCGAACTTGCGAGCGGGCATCCGGGGTAGCTCCTGTGGCACGCGATGAACATGAACTCGGGGGGGAACAGCCTAGCGGACGTTCGATGTCACTGGGCCTGTTGTATGATGTTCGACATCGAGGTGCTGGCCGCCCTTCCTGGGTGACGCGTCCTCTTTCCGACCAACCTCCGCTGGGTCTCCGAGCCCGGCCATGTCTTGCCGGGCCTGCTTTTCAGCTGTCGCGACGGGTCCGGCCTCGCTCTTTGGGGGAACAGGTGAGTGTGGCGCCGCTGACTGCCGACAGGCCGTATGAATCTCGATACCGGAGTATCGCACAGGATCGGATAGCGCCAGGCATATCGCCGGCCCAGGCCGCTGCCGCGGCCCGCACGGCCGTCACGACCTCAAGTCATGCCCGGGTCTTCGCTCTCCAGGAGGCCTTCACCCAGCTCCAGGGCGGCGACCAGAGCGTGCTCGACCTCGCGACCGCCACCGGCATGCCGGACTCCACTGTCCACCGCATCCTCCAGTCGGGCGTGCCCGGCGGCGCCATCGACCAGATCCGCCGCGGAAAGTACCGGCCCGGACCCACCCTTATCAAGATCGCCATCCACGCCATGGCGCACGTGCCGGGTGTCGCGACGACCCAGGAGCTCCTCGCCGACCTTCATGAACGGACCGGCGGCATCGCTCTGCTCTTCTGTCTCACCCCGTTCGGCGGCCTGCGCCGGCTGTGCACCGACTACGCCTGGGGGAACCTCGACCCGGGCGAACTCGGTGTCTTCGCTCACCCGCTGGTGACGCACTCCCGTTCCCTGCGCACGGGCGCTAGTGGCCGGGTGATCCTCGCTCACCTGCCCGCGCCGTTGCAGGAACTCGTCTTCAACGAGGAGGTGCCCGCAGACGCCGCGCCCGGTGCCATCCGGGACAACCTGGCCCTGGCCGCGACGCTCGTCGAGATCCGGCATACCGGGTACGCCGTCGCCCGGGAGGAAGTGGTGCCCGGATGGGACGCCATCGCGGCCCCGGTCATGTGGGGTGACGTGGCCATCGGCTCCGTGCTGCTCGCTCTGCCGGCGAGCGAGATGCCGGCCGACATGAGTGAGCTGATCGAGCACACCTGCCGAACGGCGCGGACGCTGAGCGAGTACACCGCCGTGCCGACCTCCAGGGCCTGAGTGCCGTTGCTGGCCGCGGTGCTGTCCTCCCGCGGCCAGCAGCTGCTGCGCACGCCGCGGCCGGGCTGAGTAGCCGTCCGCTCCTCCTGCCTCCGGGGGCCCCGGAAGGCGCAGCGCTCTGCGAGGCCGCAAGGGCCCCTTTCGCGCCTCCGGCTCCCGTGGGGGCGGCCGGACACGAGATCTCATTGCCCAGGCCGCTCCCATTCGAAAACGAAAGGGTGACGAAGTCTGGCTCCTCGGGGAGGTTGCTATCTGCATTACTCCGGCAAGGGGCCTGGACTCCTTGGTGATTTCATTTCAGCGCCCCCTCTAGGGGGCATTTTTCATTCCAGGCTGTGGGTGAGATGGCTCCGGCGGGCCGCGCGGCCCTGACGATGGCCGGCCGAGCGAGGTGCGGCTCTGGCCAGCGGAGACGCAGCAATCGATCATGTGCGCGTCATGTCCACCGAGCCATTTCCCGTGTCGCGGGAAATGGCCTTCGGGGGCGTCGCTGTCATTTCCCGCGTGGCGGGAAATGGGGCTTCTATTCGCGTAGATCGCGTGAATTCGTTGACGCGTTCCCGTGGGCGAACATAGAGTCATTCCTGCGCCAAGAGGCGTCGCGCTGCTGCCGGTTGCGAAGCAATCCGATGGCCGCACAAAAGCGACATGGCGCCCGGGAGCGGGAACTCCCAGGCGCCATGTAAGGCCCGTGCGAAGAGCACGGCAAAACCAGTGCACCGGCTTGCTGTAGGAGGCTCGGCCGGTGCCACTTGCGCGGAGGAAGTGTTACATGTTTGCGACCCCACGTACAGAGGGGGCCGAGGGGAGTCTCGCCGCCGGCGTCGTCATGGGAGGGCTGGCCTGCATCTCCGAGGGCACCGCCCTGATGATCGAGAGCAGCGTCCGAGCCGTTGCACCGGCCGCGGCGGTGGTCCGCGTCAGCGTCTCCGAGCCCGACTACCTCTGGCTGGCCCGAGCCTACGACGCCCACGGCGACAACGTCCCGCTGCCCCAGCAGCAAGAAGAGGCCGTGGCCCGATGGGTGGCTTGCGACCAGCCGGGTCGCGATTGGCGACTCCAGCACGACCTCGACCTGGCCACCGGCCGTCTCACCGTCGCCGGTGCCCTCAGGCAGGTGGCGTGATGGCGGTGCAGGACGGGCGCATCCGTACCCACAAGCCGGAGATGAGCCGCGACCCGAAGCTCGCCGAAGTCTCCTTGTCGGCCGAGCGGACCTTCGTCTACATGCTCAACTACGTGGACGATCGCGGAAGGGTCATCGACGACGCAGGGATCCTGCGCGGATTGATCTGGAAGCGGAAGAAGAGCTGGGACGGCAGCGTCCACACGACCGAGCGCGTCGAGGAGGACCTGCGCCAGCTGGCTGACGTCGGGCTGGTGTGCCGATACGTCAACCCGGCCGACGAAGGCGAAGAGCTGCTTCACGTCGTCAACTTCAACAAGCACCAGCGGATCGACAAGCCCAGCGTGAGCCGACTGGTGCCGTGCCCGCTGCATCAGACCCAGGAAGCCGACGCCGACAAGCCGGTCCCGGCCAAGCGGACCCGGAAGAAGATCCTGGAGCACCAGCCCGAGCAGCACCTGGCTGACGTTACCGAGACCGCCGACCAGAGCCTGCCCGAGAGCAGCGACCGCGACCACCAGGACCCACGGTCGCTGGACTCCACGACACCCTCCATGACACCTTCCCCGACCGGATCCAGGATCACGGATCCTGGATCTACCCCTCCGGGGGGCGGCTGCGCCGCGCCCGCCCAGGTTCTCTCCTCCGAGGATCCTTCGGCCGACCAGGTCGCCGTGCTTCACCCGCACACCACCGGAGCCAATGCCTTGGTGGCCGAGTACGTCCGGTCCTGCCCGCAGCAGCCGACCGAGCGCTTCCGAGGGCACCTCGGTCGGGAGGTCAAGCAGTTGCTCAGCGCCGGATACGGCACGGAGCAGGTGCGAGCGGGCCTGCGGCTGCTCGCACAGAACCCCAAGGGCCCCAGCGCCCTGGAGTCCTTCGTCCAGGAGGCCCTGACCTCCCGTCGGACCCGTACCGGGAGCGCCTACCAGGCGTGGACCAACCCGGCCGCCGGAGCCGCGGCATACGCGGGGGACCTGTGATGGCCAGCCGCGACCGAGACCCGCGCCGCGCCGGCGCCGGACTGCAGGGCCTGGTCGAGCGGTTCGCCCGTCTGGGCGTGGACCCTGCGGTGATCGGCCAGCCCGAGCAGAGCCCGGCGCCGCAGCCGAACCGTGACGCGCTGGAGCTGGCAGCCAGCCGCATCCCGCCGCTGTACCAGGACGCGGTGGCCAACGACCCGCAGGTCCTCGCCTGGGTGGAGCACGTCAAGCAGGCCGCCCGCCGAGGCCCGGAGGGACAGCTCGGCATCGCCCGCGCGCGCTCCCTGCTCCTGCTCGGCGAGACCGGCACCGGCAAGACCCATCAGGCCTACGGCGCGATCCGAGCGCTGCTGGGTGCCGGCGTCCGGCTGCGCTGGCAGGCGATCACCTCGGTGACCCTGCACGCCATGATGCGCCCGCGCCCCGGGGCCGACCCCGAGCGCGAGATGCGCGAACTGGAGCGCACGCCGCTGCTGCTGGTCGACGACCTCGGTGCCGGCCGGGCCTCGGAGTTCACCGAGGAAACCACCTACCGGTTGATCAACTACCGCTACGAGCAGCAGCTGCCGACCATCCTCACCAGCAACATCACCCCGGCCGAGCTGTCCGGTCTCCTCGGCGACCGCACCGCCAGCCGCCTGCGCCAGATGTGCCACAAGGCCGTCCTCGCCGGACCCGACCGGCGCCGCGCTCCCTCCTTCTAACCTCCAGCGATCCCGCGCGGGGCCCGGCACAGCCGTCCCCGGGAGACGCCCTGCCCGCGCGTCAACTCACCCAGGCGCGACCGGAGACACCCCGAATGAACACCACCGTCAACGAACTCGAAGCCGCACACACCCATCTGGACCGCGGCTCCCCACGCTGGCGCCTCAAGGCCGCCTGCGCCGGCATAAAGAACCCCGACATCTTCTTCGCCCAGCCCCGCGTGGCCGCCCACCGCCAAGCCCTCGCACTGTGCCAGCAGTGCCCGGTGCGCCGCGAGTGCCTCGATGACGCCATCGAGTGCGGCGTACGCGACGGGATCCGCGGAGGCCACACCGAGGACCAGCTGCGCGAGATCGTCTCCTTCCGTGAAGGCCGCCGCGTCGAAATCGAACGCGTCCGCGCCACCCTCACCAACACCCACCGGCCGCGCCTGACCGACCAGGAGAAGATGTCCGTGGTCCGCGTGGCTCTCGACGCCGGTATCCCGATCGACACCTGGGCAGCGGCCCTGGGCATCGGCTACAGCTACGCCACCAGGCGCCGCCGCAAGGCCACCACCCAGCTCGACGTCATCCCCGCGTCCATGCGCAGCGAGGAGATCGCCCTCGCCGCGAAACTGCGCCATGCTGCCACGACCACCCTGGTGGTGGCCGCGTGATCCCGCGCCGCCCCAAGGTCTCCCCGTGGGATATCGCGGCAATCGGCGTGCTGGGCGCCTTCGGCTTCTCCCTCAGTTACGACGCCTTGCAGCAGATGGCACAGGCGATCCACGTCCGAGGCCAACTCACCTACGCCTTCCCGGTCGTCGTCGACGGCTTCATCGCCTACGGCGTGCGGGCCCTGGTCCTCCTCCGCGAGGCCCCGTGGACCGCCCGCGCCTACACCTGGACGCTCTTCTCCGGCGCCACCGGAACCAGCGTCTGGGCAAACGCGCTCCACGCAGTCCGCCTCAACCAGCAGACCGTCGGCCAAGCAGGCGGACTACGCCTGGGCGACATGGCTGTCGGCGCCCTGAGCACCATCGCTCCGCTGGCCCTGGCCGGCGCGGTCCACCTCGGCATCATCGTCACCCGCCACGGTGGACCCCAGACCGACACCACTGGCGACGTTGCCCAGCCATCGCCGATTGCTACGGACAGCATCACACTGGCTCGTCCAGCCGAGCCCGAGAACTCCGCCGTCCCCGACTCGGCGCCAGCGACCGCTCTTAGCGCAGCCCGCACCACCCGGGTGGAACTCACTGCTGGCGCCGAGAGGGCGCGCTCCAGAAGTGCCGGCGAGAAGCTCGCCGCGCACCGCCAAGGCTCGCGCTTCCGCGACCGCATCGCCGCCCGGATCCTGCGCAGGTCCGGGCATAACTCCGGTAGTCCGGCGCCGGGTGGTCCGGCCTCGGGTGGTCCGGGTGGTCCGGCGCCGGGTGGTCCGGCCTCGGGTGGTCCGGGTGGTCCGGCCTCGGGTGGTCCGGGTGGTCCGGCGCCGAGCGGTCCGGCCTCGGGTGGTCCGGGTGGTCCGGCGCCGAGCGGTCCGGCTCCGGCTGGTCCGGGTGGTCCGGCGCCGAGCGGTCCGGCGCCGAGCGGTCCGGCTCCGGCTGGTCCGGGTGGTCCGGCTCCGAGCGTTCCGGCCCCGGGTGGTCCGGGTGGTCCGAGCGTTCCGGCCTCGGGTGGTCCGGGTGGTCCGCCCTCGGGTGGTCCGGCCTCGGGTGGTCCGAGCGGTCCGGCTCCGGCTGGTCCGGGTGGTCCGGCTCCGAGCGTTCCGGCCCCGGGTGGTCCGGGTGGTCCGAGCGTTCCGGCCCCGGCTGGTCCGGGTGGTCCGGCCTCGGGTGGTCCGAGCGGTCCGGCTCCGGCTGGTCCGAGCGGTCCGGCCTCGGGTGGTCCGAGCGGTCCGGCTCCGGCTGGTCCGAGCGGTCCGGCCTCGGGTGGTCCGAGCGGTCCGGCTCCGAGCGTTCCGGCTCCGGGTGGTCCGAGCGTTCCGGCCCCGGGTGGTCCGGGTGGTCCGGGTGGTCCGGGTGGTCCGGCGCCGAGCGGTCCGGCTCCGGCTGGTCCGAGCGGTCCGGCCCCGGGTGGTCCGGGTGGTCCGAGCGTTCCGGCCCCGGCTGGTCCGGGTGGTCCGGCTCCGGGTGGTCCGGCCCAGAGCGGTGCGGGGGTTAGGCCCGGCGGTCCGAATCTGGACGGACTGGACCCAGCACTGCTGGAAGCCGGCCGGCGAGCCGCAGCAGCGGCTGGCCGGATCACCCACCGGGCGGTCCGCGATGGCATCCGGTCCCAAGGACTCACCGTGGCGAACGACCGACTCGCGGACATCGTCCAGGTCCTGCGAAGCGACAAACCCCCGCCTCCGAGGCGCTGAGCCCCACGTTCTCCTCTTTCTCCCTTTCTCATCCAACGGAGCACCTCATGAGCACCGCCGTTCTCGCCGACCGCGACATCGTGGCCGACTTCGTCGCCGTCCTCGCCCATCACCGCCACCTCCACAGCGCCGAGCCGCTGGGCGACGGCCGCTGGAGGGTGCGTCGGACCGGGACCGGATCGGCAGAGATCCTCAGCAGCGACCAGACCGAGGAGATGGTGATGGACCACCTGATCGCTGCTTTCGCCGCCCGTGGCCTGGCCAACCCCGACGACTTCTAGCCGCACTCTCCCCGCCGGCCCCGCCTCGTCCGGGCCCGACCCCGACCGCCAACCAGCTCTGGTCCCAGGCGGGTTGCCGCCCACGGCGGAGCGAGCTATCCCCTTGGAGTGTCCTATCGGACACTCCAAGGGCTCGCCCCCGCCCGGGGGGGGCGGGGGAGGCCGTGTGTCGAGGTCGAGCGGGGGCGCTCGACCTCGACACACGGCTCGCCGCAGCCAGGGGGCATCGGCGGGCAGGACAACTGACAGGAACTGCCCAAGATGACCACCGCCGAGCCCGCTGCCGACGAGCCGACCGTCGCGCGTCGTCCGCGTCGCCGCTTCCATGAGCCGCTGCAGCGCCAGCGCGTGTTGACGCTCCGCGTGAGCGCTGACGAAGAAGCCCAGATCCGTCGCGCCGCTGCCGAGCGCGCCGAGACCGTCGCCCGCTTCATCGCGACCGCCGCACTCAGCGCCGCATCTCGACCCGACACCGCTCGCAATCCCGACGACCAGCTCGACCGCGCGATCGACGAACTTGCTGCCGCGCGACGCCAGACCGCCCGCGTCGGCAACAACGTCAACCAGATCGCACGCGAGTTGAACTCCGGCGGTCTCCCGCACCCGGCCGACCTGGTCGCCGCGTTGACCGCGGTCCGCAGCACCATCGCCACCATCGACACCGCGGCGGTCGGCATTCTCAAGCACCGGAGGAAGACCTGAACCCGAACATCACCCGCGGATCGAACACGTACGGCCTGCTGGCCTACCTCTACGGCCCGGGACGCCGGGACGAGCACACCGACCCGCACCTCGTGGCCAGTTGGGACGGCTTCGCCCCCGACCCCGGCCGGGATCCGAACGCCTCCCTCAAGCAGCTCCAGTCGGCACTGGACATGAGGGTCGATCAGCGCGGCTCCCGGCGGCGGCTGAAGAAGCATGTGTGGCACTGCTCGATCCGGACGGCCCCCGAAGACCGCCTGCTCAGCGACGAGGAGTGGGCGGAGGCGGCTCGCCGTGTCGTCGCCGCCGCCGGCATCGCGCCAGAAGGCGATCCCAACGGCTGCCGCTGGGTCGCCGTGCGGCACGCCGATAACCACATCCACATCGCCGCCACCATCGTGGGCGGCAACCTGCTCAAGGCCGACATCGAGAACGACTTCAACCGGGCCCAGGCCGAATGCCGCAAGATCGAGAAGGAATGGGGCCTGCGTGAACTCAAGCCTGGTGACGGCACGGCTGCGAAGGAGCCGACCAATCGCGAGAAGCACAAGGCCCAGCGCCAGGGCCAGCCGGACACGAGCAGGCAGCAGTTGCGCGACGCGGTCCGCCAGGCCCTGGCCGGGGCGGCAAGCGAAGCCGAGTTCTTCGCCCGCCTGGAGAAGGCAGGCGTGCTGGTCAACCGAAAGGTCGGCCCCTCTGGTGACACTCTCGGCTACAGCGTGGCCCTGGTCGGAGAGCGCGATGCCACGGGCGAGCCGGTGTGGTTCGGCGGCTACAAGCTCGCCCCCGACCTGACCCTGCCCAAGATCCGCAAACGCCTCGCGGTTCCGATCGAAGGCCGGGAGGCAGACTCCCGCTCCGCTGCCGGAGCAAGCGGTGGGCGGACACCGGCCGGCCGCCGATCCCCGGCAGCCGCGGCCCGCCTCCTGGCAGCGGAAGCGGCCGTGGACGCTATCGAGTTGCTCGACGGCGAGCCTGAGGACGCGGCCGGAGTGGTTCAGGCGACCGGGGAGGTGCTCGACGCGCTGGCCGCCACCGCCCTGCCCGCGCAGAAGCGGGAGCTGCTGGCCGCGGCCCGGGCGTACGAGCGGGCCTCGCGCTCGCACGTGCGCGCCGCGAACGCCGACTCCCGTACGGTGCGGGCAGCCGCCCGCGCGGTGCTGTCCGGCGGCTACTCGAGCAACCGCGGCCCGGATGGCGCCGCTGCGGCGACGGTGCTGTCGGCGCTGATCCTGCTGGTGATCGCGGCAAGCCGCTGGCATGCCGCGCAGGGCCACCGCCAGCAGGCCGCCGCCGCGCGTGCGGCGGCCGACCAGCTGCGCGCCGCCTACCGGCAGGCCGCCGCCCAACCGATGGCCGCCCTTCGCGAGCGCGGCCGGCAGCTGCCCAAGGCCGTGCGCGAGCGCCAGGAGCAGGCCCTGCGCCGTGCGGTGCCGGGTGAGGGCGGGCGGCAACTGCTCGCCGAGCCGGAGTTCGACGCCTTGGCCGCTGCGCTGGCGGAGGCCGAGGCCGCCGGGCACGACCCCAAGGTCCTCTTGGAGCGTGCCCGCTCCTGGCGAGAGCTGGACACCGCCGACTCCGTTACCGCCGTGCTGACCTGGCGCGTGCGGCACATCGCCAAGCTGCCCCACCCCGCCGCCGGGACCGGCCGCCCCGGCCGCCCCGCCGCCACGACGGCTCCGGCCACGCCCGCTGCTGCCGACCCTCGGCGGCACCGCTGACCCGGCCGCCGACGGACGCCACCAGGGCTCCGTCGGTGGCCGTACCAACCACCCGATCCACCTCCCCAGACCCGGACATCGAAGGAGACTCATGGCCCTCCCACACGGCCCCGGCCGCAAGTGTTCCAACCGCAAGGGCCGGCTCCGTGTCCCGCCTTCCGCCGAGGGCGACTGGCTGCTGCGCTGCTACGTCCTGCGCGCAACGGATGCCCTGGCCTCGGCCGTGATCATGTACGCGGTGCCGCTGCTGGTCCTCACCCTCACGCACTCACCGACCTGGACCGGCCTGGCGTTTCTCCTGGAGTGGGTGCCACGCCTGGTCGCCATCACCGGGGCCGGACCGCTGATCGACCGGTACAGTCCGCAAAGCGCCGTCCTCGGCACAAGCCTGATGCGCACCACCATCTCCCTGGCCACGATCGTCGGCCTAGCCGCTGGGGCCGGATCGTGGATCGTCATCACGTTCGGCGTGGCCTGCAGCGTGATCGCCCAAGGCTCGTTCCTGGCCTGCGAGTCCCTCGGCGGCGAGGCCAGCCGCCGCGCTGGCGACCAGGCCCACCGCGTCCAGGCCGTGATGACCGGCATCGACCAGGCCGGGCTGCTCCTCAGCCCGCTGATCGGCGGCCTCCTGCTGCTCGCCGGACCGGCCCTGCTGCTGGCCACCGTCGCGATCCTGTCCACGGTGACAGCCACCGTCGCCCTGACCGTTCACGCCGAGCGCCCCCGCCTTCGCCTGGCCGACACGACGCCGGTCGGAAGCCTGTTCGCGGGCCTGCCTGCCGGACTCGGCGTCATCCGCCGCACCCCTGCCCTCGCCTGGCTCGTCCTGGCCCTCGCCGCGACCAACCTCGCCGTCGGCCTGCTGCAGGTCAGCGCACCGATCACCGTCACCCGCCACCTGCACCACTCCACCGCCGCCGTCGGCCTGGTGTGGAGCATCGCCGCCGCCGCTTCACTGGCCGCCGTCGCCTACGCCCGCCGCGCGATCGACCGTCACGGCCTGTTCCGCGTCGGCGCCATCTCGGCCGCCGTCATCTGCGCCGCTACCCTCGCCAGCGCGCTGGCCCCCACCCTCGCCACCTACGCCACCGCCGTCGCTACGCTCATGGCCGCCGACGGCGCCGCCACCGTGGTCCTGCGCACCGCCCGGGCCCGTCTGATCCCCGAGCGCCGGTTCGCGGCCGCGCTCGCCACCACCGTGCTGCTCGTTCTCGCCCCGCTGCCACTGGCCGGCCTGCTGGTCGCCCTGTGGCCGACCGCCCACCTGCAGGCCCTCGTGGTGATCGCCGCCCTCGGAGTCTCGGCGGCCACCGCCGCCTGCCTGCGCGGGCTGCACGAGCACCGCGACGCCTGGGATCCCGCCGACGAGGACACCAAGACCATCCCCCTGATCCGCGCCGCCTGAGACAGCGCCAACAACCCACCGCCACCGCACCGGAGGAACTCCATCACCGCAGCGCCCGTCCTGCTCGTCATCAGCACCTGCGCCCGCACCTACCGCGAGTACTGCCTCGCCCAGGTTGCCGCCCACCAACCGGTCGTCCTCATCGACCCCGACCCTCCGACCTGGCAGCGCCGCTACGTCATCGACCACGAGGTCGCCGACGTCCACGACGTGGCGGCGGTGTCGGCCGCCGCAGACGCCCTGGCCCGCCGCCACACTGTCGCCGGCGTCCTGACCTGGGACGAGTTCGCCCTCGTCTCCGCTGCCCACGTCGCCGCCCGCCTCAACCTGTTCGGCAACAGCACCGCCACCGCCGCAGCGAGCCGCAACAAGGCGGCCAGCCGCGCGGCCTTCGCCGCCTGCGGCGTACCCTCCGCGGAAAGCACCCGCGTCACCACGCTGCGCGAGGCGCGGCTCGCCGCCGCTCGGATCGGCTATCCCGTGGTGCTCAAGCCCACCGGCCACGCCGGCAGCGTCGGCGTGATCAAGGCCGAGCGCGCCCACGACCTGCCCGGCGCCTACACCCACGCTTCCCGGGCCGCAGGCGACGACCTCCGAGGTAGGGAGGAGGGCGGCGTGCGGGTCGAGGAGTACCTCGACGGGCCCGAGATTAGCGTCGAGTGCGTCACGGTTCGGGGCGTCACCACCCCCGTCGCCATCACCCGCAAGCAGCTCGGCCCCGAGCCGCATTTCGAGGAGGTCGGCCACAGCGTCGAAGCCGGCGATCCGCTCCTGGCCCTCGCCGGCCCCGTTGCCATCGCAGCGCTGAACGCGCTCGGAGTCGCCAACGGCATCTCGCACGTCGAGCTGCGTCTAACCGACACGGGTCCGCGCATCGTCGAGGTCAACGGCCGCCTCGGCGGCGACCTCATCCCGCACCTGGTCAAGCAGGCCACCGGCATCGACCTGCCCCGCGCCGCCGCCGACATCGCCCTCGGCCGCGACCCTGACCTCACGCCCACCTGCCGCAAGGCCGCCGCGATCAGCCTGATCTACGCCCCCGCCACCGGCCGCCTCGCCCGCGCGCACGCCGACGACGCCCTCACCAGCGCGCCGTGGCTGGAGCGGCTGGTCTGGGAACGCGAGGTCGGCGACATGGTCAACGCCCCGCCCACGGACGAGATCGGAACCGCCCGCCTCGCCCACATCGTCGCCATCGACACCACCGCCGAACGCTGCCTGCAGCACTTGGCGGAGGCCGAGGACCACCTCGCCATCGCCGTCGACAGCTGACCGACCCACACGCAGGCCGGGTCGGCACACACACAGTGCGCCGACCCCCTCGTCGTTTCGCCGGGGGCCCGATGCCGGCCTGGCCCCTGGAAGTGCCAACGCACGTCAGCCGTGGCGGAACCCGCGCTCGGGGTTCCGTCCGAGCTGAACGGGGCGAACCAGTCGAGCGGGGCGAGGTTGACCATGCCGAGCGCCTGACTCGCCTCCGCCGTGGGGTCTTCGATTCCGTCCAGCCGGGCGTCGAAGAGCATCAGCACATCGTGGTCCTCGAACAGCAAGTCCGAGCAGCTCTCCCAGTCGAAGTCGTACCGGTCCGCCGGAAGCGCGGCCACGGCGTCGGCGACCAGCCGGGGGCGATCACGCACCAGCTGCCCCGCCCTGCTGATCGCCAGGTGCAGGGCCATCTCCTCACCCGTGCACCCCGGCACCAGGTCCCGCCCGGCCTCCAGATCGCCGGCCAGGTCGTCGAACGTCCGGGCCATCTGCCGACGCCATGACCCGTTCTGGTGGAATGTCACCCGAGGCAGTTCCGCGAACAGGCCCGCGGCCCCCGGCTTCAGCGCCTCGTCACCGAGAGCGGCGACCTCTTGCCACGCCACACCCGACAGGTCATCCAACGCCAAGCGCAGCACGGCACGGGTCCGCGCCGTCAGCTCCCAGCCCTCCTCATCGTCTTCTTCCTCCCACTCCTCCGCGTCGCGGCCACCGTTGCGCGTGCGGGCCTCCAGCAGACGCCGGACTCTGCGGGCGGCCTCCTCGGGGGCCGCCAGGGCGGTGTCGATGATCCGCAACTCGCTGCTGAGCACCTCGCCGGCCAGCAGCGCCCCGGCCTCCTCCAGCAGCGCGGCCCCTTCGACCCCGACAGCGCCGCAGCGGGGCAGCACGACGGCGAAGCCGTTACTGGCCAAGCGGTCGACCGCACTGGACACCAGCGAGGCGGCGACCACAGGATCGGCCCAGGCTGCGGCAAGCTCGAGCTCTTCGACGACCAGGATGTTCCCGGGGATGTCGACGGCCTCCTCGAACTCGGCGCTGAACGACCCGTCCAGCATGAACAGGGCAGCGGCGACCGCAGCGAGCAACGAACCCTCGTCGGCCATCCGAGCGCGCAGGTTCCCGCCCAGCCAGTACATCGCCCGGGCCACCCGCAAGACCCCCACCCGCTCGGTGCCGGCGCGGACCACGACCTCCCACCGCTGCAGTCCGGAAGCCGCCGGATCCAACAGCCGATGAACGTGGCCGAACTCCAGCTCCAGCACCGCCGGATCTGCCGCCCCACCGACACCCAGCTGCTCCGCCATGAACGACCGCCCTTCCAGCTGCGCCCCGCCCGTCGAGGCGGCTCAGGCTCCAGCCTAGGGCTGCGGGCAGCGGCTCCTGGGCCCCCTCCGGCCGGTGACACCACAGCCCAGTGCTGCTTCCAGCACTTCGTCGCTCGCCGCCGCGACATTGCCGTCAACTGACCCAACGAACAAGGCCCGGGGCCGAAACGCGCTGCGTTCCGGCCCCGGGCCTTCGTGGTAGCGGGGACAGGATTTGAACCTGCGACCTCTGGGTTATGAGCCCAGCGAGCTACCGAGCTGCTCCACCCCGCGTCGGTGAAGAAGACTCTACGCCACCCACCACGATGACGGGAAACGCATTCGCCCGACCGGGAAAATGCCTGCGGGAGCAGTGCGACGAGCGCCACCATGCACACATGAGCGAACTACCCACGAACGACTGGTCCCCGGCCGACAACCCGTACTCGATCGCAGTGTCCGAGGCGAACTGGTGGAAGGCCACCGTCGCCCTGACCATCGGGCGCATGCGCGAACAGCCCACCCAAGTAGGTTTCTTCGACTCCGCGCAGATCGACGCCCGCACCCTCGTGGTGGCACTGCGCCAGGTGCTGATGGCTGCCAAGCTGGAGCAGATCGCCCTCGCCGAGCTCGGCATCGATCAGGCAGTCGGCGACGAACTCGCCAAGGCGCAGGAGCGGTTCGAAAAGGCACTGCCGGGCATCAAGGAGATCCGCGACGGCCTGACCCACTTCGAGGACTGGGCCCGAGGCGCTGGCAGGGGCGCCCAAGCCACCGCCCGCAAGAACGGGTCCACCGAGCGAGAAGTGGCGCGCGACTTCTGGAGCTTCGGCTACGACCCGACCGCCGACACCGTCACCATGGGCCCGTTCACCATCTCGGTGCCCGCCGCCGAAACAGCGACCCGGCAGCTCCACACCGCGATCTACACCGCAGCCCGATCCGTCGACCTCGCCCGGACCCTGGCCGTGCGCGCCGAAGCCGACGAAGCCCTGACCGCGGCGGGGATCACCCACGCGCCACCGGATGGCCAAGTCCTCCTCTCCCCGGGCGCAGATCTGCGGGTGTGGCTGTCGCTCAACCTGCCCGGCGACCAGGCGCAGCTGCGCCACGACGTGGCTCGGCGCACCGTCGCGGCGATCACGGCCGCCGGCCTCACCCTGGCTTCCAACTCCCACCCGCAGGCCCACGATCTGCACGACCGCCTGGCGGGCGCCGAGGCCCTCCTCGTGCAACGCCGCTGACCCACCATGCGGTGACGCAGGTCACTCCAAAACTCGGACAAAGTGGGAAGAAAGCTCACCATAATGGGCCTTTCCTCTCATACATCACGAGAGTTGGGGGCCCCTTGACCATGTCCGACGGCAGCGACGACGTGTCTCGCTTCACCCACTTCCGCTACGGCCAGGAGCCGCAGCCGGCCGAGCCCGTCCCCGACACCCTGGCCGTCCCCCACCCAGGCCCGCTGAGCCCACGCGGCATGCTCATCTCCTGCGTCCAGTGCCAGGCGACCCGCGACTGGCTCCTCATCCACGTCCACCCTGACATGGTCTTCATCCGGTGCCGCTGCGCCCACGAATGGCGCGAGCGGGACCTGGAAGCCCACCATGTCACCGAGGCCCGAAACGACAGCTTCGAGGAGCGCGAATGGGGCTCCTTCGACGAGATGTACCGGGGCCTCGGTTTCGACGGTCTCTTCCGTGGCGTGTACCTCGCCGAATAGGCGAAGCCGCGTCCGCTGCAACGCCGCCGCGCGCTTTCCAGCACCCCTCGACGGCGGGGAAGGGCCGGCGGCGCAAGCAGGCCATCACCGCCATCGGGGGCGGCTGCACCTTCGGCGAGAACCTCGGCACCCCGCCAGGGAGGCCCGAGCAACTGCCGCAGCCCAGTGCCGGCGGCTGACCCTCCGCTACCGCCTCCCGAGCACGCCGGGACACGATCGTCGCGGCGCAGAAGTGACCCGCGGCAGCGGTCACTTAGCATGCCGTGGGGCCTCCGGACACGATCGGAGAGGCCAGGGGAGAGGAAGGCGGATCCACGGTGCAGCACACGGGGCTCTACTACCCGTACGTCCACCTGCGCGACGAGTCGTGGGCGAAGGCCGCAGCGTTGTACTGGAAGCGGCTGGCCCGCGTCGTGCCGGACGGCTTCCCGGTACGGGACGAGTCGGTGGTCAAGGAGCTGCGGCAGGCGAACTTCCTGGTCGACACGGACCCTGCTCGAGCAGCCGCAGCGGTGGCGCCGGCCTTCATCGCGGCGGTGGAGGAGTACGGGACGGCCCTGCGACGGCAGTACGCGGTCGCCGGTCGCCCGTTCACAGCGCAGCGTGCTGCCGACCCGCGCCGGATCCGGCCCCGGAGGCAACTGGCCGGGCTCTACCCGCAGGAGGTAGCCCGGGAACTGGAGTCCGCACTGGTCGAGGCCGGGCTCGCCGAGCGCAGTAAGCGCGAATGGGTGGAGGACAGGCCCATCGACTGGGTGGCCGTCGACGCGATGCTTGCGTGGGTCTACAAGTGCGCGCTGACAGAAGAGTTGGCTCGCCGGACCGCGTTCGTGCCCGTCACCGATCAGATCGATGCCCATGCTGCAGGAGACGGCTGGTCCAGCGAGCAGATCGCCAGGGCTCTGCTCGGTGGCGGCCGTGGACCCGCCGCAGCGGAGGTGGAGTCGCGGATCGCGCTGATGGCGGTGCAGTGTGTCCTGCCGGCCGACCTGGAGAACGTGCCGATCGAGAAGATCATCAAGTTGCGGACGGACTACGCGGACGAGTTCGCGCTCTTCGCTGCCGCCATCGACACGGCATCGGCCGAACTGCGGAGCGCCACACGGGAGGTCACCGACTCCGCCGCTTTCGAGATCCACCTGAACGACACCTTCGAGCACCACATCGCCCAGCCGCTGGAATCCCTGCGCCGGGCGATGAGGGGCCTGAAGCTGGAGACGATGTCCACCGCCCTGACCGTCAAGGCGGAGGTGACGGTGGCGGGAGGCGCGATCGGCCTGCTGGGGGGCGCGGCGACGGCGGTCGGCGCCGGCCTTGCCTTCACCACTATTGCCGCCCGCCAGACGGCCGCCCACCAGCGGGACAGCCTCGTCTCGTCCTCGCCCGCCAGCTATCTGCTGCGCATCGAGAGGGAGTTGACACCGCAGACGCTGGTTCGCCGGGCGGGACGGGCAGCCATGCGCATGGCAGGCTTGGGAATCTGACCCGACCCCGGACATAGCGAGGGCCCGCGCCGTAGGCGCGGGCCCTCGCTATGTCTCAGCGGCTGGTGCGGGTATGCATTGCGGCGAGCAGGTCGAGAACCAGCTCGACTGGTGCCTCCCGGTCGAAGGTCGCCTTCCAACCGGGCTCGCGGGCCGTGCCGGTGACCGCGATGGTCCAGGTGTCGGCATGCGGGTCGTCGGGCGCGTAGCCGAGGTACACGCGAGTGTCGGGGGAAGCGGCGTGGATGCTGCCCCGCGGATCGCACACCCAACTCCAGCTGTGCGCCGCCAAGAAGGGACTAATCGCATAGGGGCTTCCCGGGCCGATCAGCCAGGTTCGGTGCTCGATGGGACCACCCGGCTTGAGGCCGGGAACGGTGGGCGCGGTGATGGCCACGGTCATGGCGGACGCCTTCCTGGTGGACGAGGTAGGGAAGACGTCCATGTTTGCTTGGCGATGCGTGGTTTGCGTAGTCCGTTGTGTCTGCCCGAGGCGAACAAAGGAGCAGGCACGACGAACGTCCTGGGCGCCGAGCAGGGGCTATGTCCCGTCTCGATGAACCCGGCGGAGTCTCGGTGAGCCTGGCCGGTGGTGGACCACTGATCATCTGGGTCGTGTGACGGCGTCTCAGCGTGTTTTGCGGATGGCGTCGGTGGCGGCCTTGGCGATGGCGGCGGGAGCACTGGAGGGCCGGGGCAGGTGGAGCAGGGTGGTCCCCGGCAGGTGGAGGGATTCCTTGGTGAGGGTGAGCTGGAGTACGGCGCACCCGGCGGCGGAGAGGCGTTTGATGCCGGTGACGGCTCGGGCAGTTTCGTAGCCGGTGTAGCGGGCGTCGGTGACGATCACGAGGAGGCGGCCGGTGCCGGGGCGGCTGAGGTCGAGGCCGTGGTCTAGTGCGTCGATGGCGTCGGCCAAGTTGTGGCTGCCGCCCTCGGCTTCGAACATCGTCACGCGGTCTGGCGCCCGGTGGGTGGGCCGGGTCAGTGCGGTCAGATGCATGTCGTAGGCGATGGTGGCGGTGCGGGAGTCGGGGCCGGTCAGGGCCGCTGCGCGGGCCACGATCCAGGCAGCGGACGCGACGGGCCCGCAGGCGGCACTCATGGAGCCGGAGACGTCGACGGCGATGCCAACTCGCAGCGGTGGGGTGGCGCTGCTGCGGCGGCGGGTGTGGGTGAACGGCTCCGCGGTGGGCACCGCCCCGGCGGCGCGCTGGGCGTCGCGGGCGAGGGCCTGGCGCATGTTGAGGCGGCCGGGCGGGGTGGGGCTGGTGGTCCGCTCCTCGGTCCGCTCACGATAGGCGGCGGCGCGCAGGGCGCGGCTCAGGCGCGCGGCAGCGCTCTGCTCGGCGGCGGTGGGCCGGCGGGTGCCGGTGACAGGGTTCTCCGAGGGCGCCGGTGCGCCGTCGGGGGTGACGGTGCCGCCGCGCTGGTTGAAGACCGACTTCGCGGTGGCTGCGGCCTTGCGCCGCTGGCCGGCCTGCTGGGCGCGCTCCTGCGCCTGGGCCCTGGACCGCGCGGCAATGGCGTTGTCCGCGGCGGCCCGTGCCGCGAGGTCGCCAGCGTCGTTGGCAGCCATGATGTCCGCGACGACCGCCACGGCGCCGGACAGCAGATCGGTGAGGTCCTCCGGCACGGGCAGGGCGGGAGCGGCGCTGTCCAGGGCGTCGCACCAGCTCTGGCCATGCGCGAGCATGGTCGTGGCGTCGTGGTCGGCGCACCGATGGGCCGCGGTCCAGATGCCGGTGAGGGTGGCCAGCAAGTCGGCGCCCAGCACCTGTTCGCACAGGCCGGCGACAGCCTTGGTCTCGCCGGCGTCCAGGATGCCGGCGTCACGGCGGCCGAGGATCAGGGCCGCCACGCCGGCGGCCTGCTCGATGCCCTGGACGCGGGGGTTGGAGATGTCGGGCATGACCAGGGTTCGGGCACTGGTGCGCAGGTACTTGCGGTCCATCGGCCGCCTGATCAGGTGGGCGCCTTCGGCACGGCTCTCCTCCAGCAGGAGCGCGGCCTCGACGACGCGGGGGTCCGCGCCGCCCGGCTCCACCCATACGGAGTGGGCGGCGTGGGCGGCCTCGTGGACGAACACTCCCCAGGCGGCAGGATAGCGCTCCTCGTCGCCCACGATCCGCGGATGGACCTCGTGGGGTTGGAGGGGGGCGAACAGGCCGGAGTCGAACTCGATCTCCGCCAGGCCGGGGAAGTAGGCGGCTGGTGCGCCGCTGCGGGTTCCGGGGCGGCAGGTGACGAGGAGGTCCTGGCGGCCGGACAGGGCGACCAGCCGGTCGCCGAGTTCGGCTCCCACGCGCAGCCACGCGGCTGGGGAGGAAGGGGGCTGTGCGGGTGGGGCGCCATCGTCGTCCCAGCGCGCGAGGTCGGCGTCGTCGTCGGGCGTGGTGGCGGCGGGCTGGACGTGGTGGCGGGCGCTCATCGAGGGCGACCCTGGTGCGCGGGTCCGGTGCTGCCCGGGGACTGCCGGGCGGCCGACGCGGTCGCGGCGGAGAGCTGTCGGCCGAGGGTGAGGGGCGCGACCTGCTTGACGCCGGCGATCTTGCTGACGGCGGTGGCGACGGCGTCGCGGTCCTCGATGGGCGCGATGCCGACCAGGTTCGCGAGCGCGGCCTTGGTGCCGAGGACGGCCTCGGTCTTCTGGTAGCTGAGCAGCTCGCGCAGCTGGGGGGCCCAGCCAAGCTCACCGAGCTCGACTTGGGCGGCGAGGTGTCGGGCGACCCGGACCACCCGGGCATCGATCCGCAGCGCCAGGGCGAGGTCGTAGTCCGTGCCGACCTGGATCTGCACGCTGAACCGGGACGCGAGCGCCTCGGTCAGCACGGCGCCGTGCACGCCCGGGTTGTGGCCTGCCACCACGTAGAAGCCCTGCTTGGCCTGGATGGTCTCGCCCTTGTGGGCCTTGACCTGGATCTGGCGGCGTCCGTCCATCGCCGGATACAACGCCGCCAGGACCTTCGGCGAGATCAGGGTCGCGTCGTCGATCAGCAGGGCGCGGCCCTCGGTCATCGCGGTGACCAGCGGACCGTACTGGAAGACGTAGTTGCCGCCGTCGTCCTGCGTGTACTCGCCGATCAGGTCGCCGACCGTGGTGTCGCCGTCGCCGGCGACGGTGAGCAGGTCGGGGAACGCGGCCTCCACCAGGGAGGTCTTGCCGGTGCCCGGGGGGCCGTAGAGCAGTACCGGCACGTCGGCGTCGCGTAGACGGTTCAGCGCCTCGACGTCGGGCAGGTCGGCCAGCTCCCGGGGGTGGTAGAGCTGGCCCCCCGCGCGGCGGATCGGGCCGCCAGAGTTGGGCGCGGCTGCTGAGGGAGCGGTCGTGCGGGCCGTGGCTGCGGCGGAGCGGGGGGAGTGGGTTCCCGGTCGGCTGATCACCGCGGTTTGCCCGGCTGCAGCCGTCTTCGCGTTCGCGCGGAACTGCTTTCCGGTGCCGAGCTGGTCGGCCTCGCCGCGGAGCACCAGGGTGTTGACCGCTTGCTGGACAGCACCGTGGGAGTGGCCCAGTGCCTTGGATATTTCCCCGATGGTGAGCGGGTCCGCCGACCGGTCGGCCAACATTCGGGCGACCTTGGCCCGCAGCTCGCCGGGCTTGGCATGTGCTGAAGTGGAGGGCGGTCCGGGTGTGGTCAAAGCGAAGATCCTTCAACGTGTTCGCGCGCGGGCGGGGTGGCAGGCGGCGAGCAGCTCGTTGGCTGCCGAGCAGGTCCGTCCGTCCGGTCCGTGCTGGTTTCCGGCGCTGGGCAGGCGCAGCCAGGAGCTTCTTCGAATCCGGCCTGGAGCAGGATCCGTCGGGCGGCGGCGTTGTAGCTGGTGGTGGTGATCTCGCCGGTGTTGATGTGCCGGATCGTCACGAACGGCTGGGCGGTGAGCTCTGCTGGCGCCGCCGCCTCGTGAACAGGCGAGGGGTCAGGGACGACGATGGCGCGGGCCGCCGGCAGGGATTCCGGCGCCGCCGTGCGGCGGTCGTTCAGGTCCTCGGAGTTGAGAGGATGCGAGGTCAGGATGTCTCCGTGATGTTCGGTTCGGGGCTTGGAGGCTTGGGCGGCCGGTGCCAGCCGTGTTCTGGGGCGCGGGACTCGGCGGTGCGGGGCCTGGGGGGTCTCACCGCTGGGGGGTCCTGCCGGAAACGCTGGCTGTGACAGGCCGTTCAGCCAGCCGCACCACCGCCGCCCGAGGCACACGGCGGCTGGCTCGGCGGAGGGCTGGAGGCATGTGCGGTGGCAGAACCCGGAGGTCAGCGCGGGTCCGGCTGCCGACGTGCCGGGCCCGCAGGACTGTAGTGCGTGGTGAGAGGCGGAAGGGCTGGTGGTGGGAGGTGTCCCAGCGCTGGGTGCGAGGCGCCACCGCGTGTCCGGGCTGCGGCTGAGCGGCCTGCCGGACCGTTGCCGCCGCGGTCGGCCTTGCGGGTCGCGGTGGGGACGAGGCCGCGGATCTGCTCAGGCTCTCGGGACACGGCGCGTAGCAGCGCCCCGGTGGCGGCGGTGAGCAGGTGGTCAGGGGCGTTGCGGCTGAACTGGACAGTCCACACCCCCCTTTGGGTGGCGGCAGTCAGCGCCGGCCCCGGGTCCGGGGCCGACTCGGGCCATGAGAGTGCAGCTCGACGGTCGGGCGCGGACACTAGGCGGTACCCGTCACGGTTGAAGCCGGACCAGCCGGATTCCAGCAGCATCACGGTGGCCCGGTGGCCGGTGATCGGCGCGGTGGCGGCTGCGGGTGCATCCTCGGCGTCCTGGGCCGCGGAGATGAGGGCGTAGGGGAGTTCGCCAGGGACGCGGTCGCAAAAGCGGACGGTCCACCCGCCTGCGCCGGTCAAATTCCATTGCTGGTGCTGCCGGTTGAGGGCGAGACGTTCCTGGGGGCTGATGAGGACCAGGCCGGGTGGGGCGTCGAAGGGGCGGAACCAGCCGTGTTCGGAAGCCAGACGGGAGGGGAGGTCGATGCCGCCTGGCCCAGTGAGGTGGGCAGGGCGGACGAGGACGTCGGGTCGGGTCGGTGCGGTGGCGGGCAAGAAGCTGGCAGCTCCATCAGGTTCGAACCCGGCGCGTGCTGGCGACGGGTGAGGCGAAGGGGGTGAGCAGCGGCGCGTGCCGCGGCGTCGAGGTCAGCGGGCGCGGTGGCGGCCGGGATCCAGTGCCGGGAGCCGCGACGCGGCGCTCACCACCGACCCGGTGGCGGCGGCGGTGTGGCGGGCGGCTGCCGCGCGGGCGCTGGGGGACGGGCTGGCCTGCGGGAGAGGGGAGGTGGGGTCGGCGGTCCATGCCCGAGCGTCATCGATGGTCGCGAAATGGCCCTCGCGCAGGGTGTAGGTGTCCGCGTCGACCTGCCGCTGCTCGTGGAAGACCCGCACCGGCCGGTCGGACTCGACGGTGAGAGTGTCGGTGGCGATGACCCAAATGTCGTACGGCTCGGCGTCGTAGGTGTATTGGTCGTGGACGGTGAAGCGGTCCGGGTCGGCGGCGCGCAGCAGGTCCTCGACGCGCTCGGTCTCCCGGTCGGCTGCGGTGATGCGAACGAGGTCGGTGAACCGGGTGGGCTCGGCGCCGCGTTCGACGAGCCAGCGCTGGGCCATCGCCACGAGGGGCTGGAAGGCGAAGTCGATCTCGAACAGGCCTGCTGCGAGATCGCGTTCGACGTGCACGGCCATGACGGACGGCTGGCCCGGTAGGTCGTTCCACATGTGCGTTCTGTCGAACAGCACGAAGTAGCTGCTGGCCAGGTCGCCGGCATGCTGGTCGGACAGGGGCAGGAGGTCATGGGTGATCGCGGCGAGGTAGCCGGCGTTGTGCTCGCTGAACGCGCCGCGCGGTTCGAGCGCGGCGATGCCGAAGTCAACGACATCGCTCGCGGATTGGTTGGGGATGGGAGTCTCCGTCGGTCGGGTCAGCGCCGCCGGGCCGTGCTGCGAGGCTGGTCCGGGGCGGGCGCTGCGGAGGGTGCGGCTGCGATCGGGGTGGTACTGATGCCGCGGGCCAGGGCTGCGGCTCGTCTGGCCGGTGTTCTCGTGCGTGGTGGGGCCGTCTGGGCGGCCAGCCAGATGCGGCCCTCGGCGGCGGCATCCGCCCGGTGCACCCGAACGGTGTAGGTGCCGGCGCGCTGGTCGCGGGTGATGAGGGCGGCAAGGTACCGGTCGGCGTCGGCGCCGAGATAAGCGCTCGTCCCGAGGCCGGCGCCGTGCTGCGCGTCGAAGTCGAGGCCGCAGTGGCGCAGGAGCCGGGCACCGGTCGCGTCGTCCGCAGTGGCGGGCTCAAGTCCGGCCAGGCCGAAGTCGGTGCCGTCCGGCCGTTCGGATCTGGCGGTCACTGGTGCGACGCCCGGGCCGGAACCGTGGCCCTCTCCGGCGCTGTCGAAGGCGAGTTCGTTGCGGTGTCGGGCAGAGGTGCTCCTGTTCAGAACGGAGGAGAAGACGGGGCGGAGGCGGGAGGGCTCTCATGGGAGCCCTCTGGCCTGCCGCGTCAGGCGAGGACCAGCTGGCCGCCCCTGTTCAGCTCGTCAACGATCCCCCACGAGGCTTCGTTGTTCTTGAGGTTCCAGGTCAGGTTGCCGCCCCGGCCAGCGGGGAGGTAGTTGACGTCACCGTAGAACCATGACGAAGTCCAGATTCCGATGGTCGAGTTGGAGGCGTTCTCGGCGCTGGCGGCATTGTTCTTGACCTGCTGGCCGTAACCGGCCGATCCGTACTGGTCGGTGGCCCAGAACGTCTCGTTGATGCTGCCGTCCTGGGTGCTGTACTCCTTGGTGAGTGCGCCGTTGGCGTTGCTGTTGTAGTACAGACACAGGGTGACGTAGGCGCCTTCGCTGTCATGGCAGCGGACGGGCGAGCTCCAGGTGCTCCAGCTGCTGATCGTGTTGCTGGTCGCGCTGGCTTCGCCTGCGCCGGTCAGCAGGACGGTGCCGGCGACGGCAAGGGATGCCGCGATGGCGGTAAGACGGCGGCGGGTGGTGGTCTTCGGCGTCATGTCGGGTCCTTTCAAAGGAAGTTGGAGAATTACGTTGCTGATCGACGGGGTCAGCGGCTCGTCGGAGTTGGTGCTGTCCGCCGGGTTGGCAGCGGCGGTGCCCGGGCGGTGGGCGCTGCCCGGACGGCCGACGGTGGGCCTTTGTAACTGGTCGCGGGTGGCAGCATTCCTCCGAGGGAAGGGCCTGGGTGGAGCGGATGCGGGAGACCCATGTCAGGAGCCGGGCCGCGGCGACGTCCAGTCCTGGCTGAACAGCCGATCGAGGCTCTCGGACTCCGACGCGAGGGTGAACTTGACCGCCTTGAGCTGTGCAGCGTGCTGCTCGATGGCCTTGTTCTGCAGCTCCGACTCGGCGGCAAACCAGATGCCGATCAGGTTGGCGGAACGTTTGCACGCGACATCGGCCTCGGCCTGAGCGATCTCGGAGCTGCTGGGGCGAGGGTCGGCCATCGAGGCGATCCCGTCCGGTGCCTTCAGCGGATCCGTAAGCGTGTAGCCGTGGGTCTTCATGCAGCCGGACCAGGCGCTGATGGCGGCAACGACGCGAGGGTCCGCCAGCGAGTCGGTGAAGCTGTGCGTCTTGATGTCGGTGACGACGCCGTCGGCGTTGCTGCCCGGCCCGGCGGGCCCGCCGCTGGACCCGGGAAGGATTCGCTCGAGTTCGCCGAGACACCCATGCTCGGGAAGCGGAGTGCCGGCATACGTGGTCACGCGGGTACCGGTCTTCGGATCCAGTCCCAGCAGGACGGTCTGGGCCTGGGCGGACAGCTGGCTGAGGACGACGGGCCGGTCGGTGGCCGCCGTGCCGGTGACCGACTGCGGGAGGTGGTATCCGCACGTCCGGGCGGCGTCGGGGTCCATGAGGCCGTAGCGGCGGTTCATGACGGTGTACGCCGCAAGCGCCGGGCTGTCGGCGGACGGCCTCTGGGGCACCGGAAGCGTTTGCCCGTACCGCTTCATGCAGGCACTGGTCGCGGCTTGCCCGAGCCACTCGATCTGCACCGACTGTGCCGGGGTGAGCATGTACTGCTCGATTGGCAGGTGCAGCTGCGCGATGGCGACTGATGGAGCCGGGGTGACAACCGGGGGCTGCGTAGTGGGCTTCGGCGGAGCCGGGGCGCAGCCTGCCGCTGTGGCGATGGCGAGCAGGAAGCCTGCGGCTGTTGCTCGGCGTGCGCGACGGGTGTGAGGGGCGAGCGTGGGCAGCTGGTCGTCCAAGAGGTTGGGCCGGTCAACGGGACCGGGCGGTCGTGGGGTGATGGTCGAGCGGCGTGGGCTGGGCGGAGACGGGCACCGCCACCGCGGCCGAGGTGTGGGAGCGGGCGGCCACGGCCCGGGGCGGCTCTGGTCGGGCGGCGGCGCGCTCGGCCGCCTCCCGGTACTGGAGTACGGCTTGGCCCAGGTGTTCGGCGGCGAGGTCGTAGCGGGAGCCGAGGGTTTCGAGGTCCGAGCCGAGGAGGCGAAGGACGCCCTGGGGCTGGATGTCCCGGTGGTCGCCTGCGCGGACCCTGGTGAGGCGCTCGATGGCGCCGGCGGCAATCCGGCGCAGTTCCTGGTCCAGACTGTCGAGTTGGTGAGCCATGTTGCCGAGATGACGGCCGAGGGCGCGCAGTTCCCCAGGATCGGGGTGGAGACGATGGAGGTCCCAGGTGTCGACGCCGAGCCGTTCCAGGACGAACCGGCGGCCGGCGAAGGCCGGCCGCCCGTCGATCACGGTTGCGGGGGCCGGGCCGGTCGTGGGGCTCTTGCTCATCGGGTCCTCGTCGTGGCCTGGGTGGGGCGGGTGCTCCCTGCGGTCGGCTGTCCCTGGTCGACCGGTGCCGCCGAGCGGGCGGGGGACGTCGTGCCGGCCAGGGCGGCGTGCACGCGGGCACCGAGCGGGGTGAGGCGGAGCCGCTGGCCTTGGTAGAGGCTGGTGCTGCGGTCTCGGTCGACAAGGTGGCGGTCCATCAGGGAGTTCACCGGGCTGAAGGCCGTAGGGGCCAGGTCGCTCTCGTTGACAGTGACCTGGCTGCGGGCGACGGCGTCGAGGGCCTGCCGCTGAGCTTCGTTGAGCTCGACCACCGCGTCGGCGGGGGCCTTCGGCGCCGGGCCGGACGAGACGGCGAGGACCTGGTGCAGGCCGGTGAGCGCGTCCAGGCGCTCGTACAGCTCGACACGGCGCGTGGCCAGGGTGTCCAGGGACTGCGCGGTGGAGGCGAGCAGTCCGTTGGCCTGCAGCAGGGCGCCGTCGTTGCCGTCGAGGACCAGCTGCATGTCGTCGCGGATGGTGCGGGCGAGCGCCACCAGGCGCTCCTGGACGTGGTCCAGGCGTCGGACGGTGGTGCGGATCTCGCTGTTTACGCGGCCGAGGGGGGTGTCGTCGCCGTCGTCCCAGCCCGGCACCGCGCTGAGGTGCTCGACGCCGAGCGTCCGCAGCACCGTCGCGGTGCCGACCCGGGTCGAAGGGGCGGCCGAATGGGCTGGCGGGCTCTCGGAAGCTCGGGTCACGAGCGGGCCTTCCAGTTCGCGCCGATCGCGGCGAGCCCGACCTCGACGGCTTCCTGGAGGCTGTCGACCAGCGGGGCGTCTGCGGTGGCCAGACGGGTGGGGCTGTGCAGACCGCCGGTGTGCAGCACCGGGAAGGCGCCGATCGCGCGGGCGGCCACCGCGTCGTCCACGCTGTCGCCGATCACCACCACCCGGGACGGGTCGATGCCGGGGTCGAGCGCCTGGAGGTGGGCGGCGAGCGCCGGTGCCTTGCTGGCGGCTGACGGTCCGATGCGGCCGTCGATGCGCTCCATCAGCCCGGCGATGCCGACCTGCCGGACTTCGCGCATCAGCCGCTCGTGCGGGGCGAGGGAGAGCAGGGACTGGCCGACGCCCCTGGCGCGCAGGCCCATCATCAGCTGGCGCACTCCCGAACGCAGCCGCACCGGGCGCTGATCGAGCACGGTCAGGAAGGCGGCGTCGTTGGACTGCCACTCCGCGTCGCTGATGGTCCGGCCGAGCAGGTGGTCGTAGAACGAGCGGATGGGAACGCGGTGCTGGGCGCGGTAGGTGTCGACGCTGACCGGCGTGCCGCCGAGCGCGGGAAGGGTGGCGTTGAGGGCGGCGACGTGGTCGCCGAGGTCGTCGCGGACGGTGCCGTTCCAGTCCCAGACGATCCGGACGGCAGTGGTGGTGCGGGGGGTCAAGCGCTCTTCTCCAGAGGGGTGTTGGGGGTGATGTTGAGCAGGTCTGCGCGCGGCAGGAGCACGGCTGCGGTCAGGGCGGCGGAGAGCACGACCGCGGTGGCGATGGCCGTGGTGCCGTGGACGGCGAGGCGGCCGGCGACGGCGGTGCCCAGGGCCTGGCCGACGCCGATGACCGCGATCAGCCAGGCCGCGGCCTCCGTGGCAGTGCCCTCGGGAGCCAGGCGGTCGCAGAGCAGGAAGGCACAGGTCAGCAGCGGGGCCAGGTACAGGCCGGGGCAGATACTGAAGGCCACGGCGGCCTGCGGCACGGTGGTGAACAGCAGCGGCGCGACGCAGATCGCGTACCCGCCGGCTGCGGCGAGCAGCTGACGCGGCAGGGAAAGCGGCCACGGGGAGCGGGTGTAGAGGATTCCGCCGGCCACGCTGCCTGCGGACAGCGCCGCCGGGAGGAGCCCGCTCAGCCAGCCCGTCCCGTTCAGGTCAGCCACGGCCAGGGCCAGGACGTTGAAGGCGCCGAGGCTGACGCCCAGGCAGAGCATCGCCGCGAGCAGGAGGAGCAGGCCGCGCGAGCGCAGAGGTCCGCTCCAGTGGACCTCTCGGCGCGTGACCGGTGCCCAGCAGGCGGGAGGGCGGGTGGCGACGACAGCCGCACCACACCCCCCGATGACGCCGCATGCCCACAACGCCACAGCGGGGGAGATGAGTTGGCCGAGTGCGGTGGCCGCGAGAGGCCCGGCGACGAACACGATCTCCTGGCTGACGCTGTCGAGGGCGTACGCCACCTGTTGCTCGGCCGGGTCGGGGACCAGGCGCGGCCACAGCGCGCGCAGACCCGCCTCCAGCGGAGGGGTGGCGGCCCCGGCGAGCACCGCGAGCGCCCCGGCCGCGATCGGCTCCGTGGCCAGGTCGAGCACGGCGAGCCCAGTGAACGCCACGAACGCCACCGACGCCGCAAGGGCTGCAACCGGTGCCAGGCGGGTGCGGTCGACGAGACGGCCGAGCAGCGGCTGGCCGACCGCGCTGGCCAGCCCGTAGAGGCCGGCGAGTGCAGCCCCAAGCAGGACCGGTCCGCCGGCCGAGCGCACCGCGAGCAGCAGCGCGAGGGGGGCCATGGCGGTGGGCAGTCTGCCCACAAGGGTGCCGACGAGCAGCGCGGGCACGTGCGGGCGGGCGAGGATGTCGCGCATTGCTGGACGGTGGGGGTGGGGGTGGGTGGCGGCAGAGGGCATGCGGGCGGTGGGGTCTCCTGACCGATCGGGTGTGAGGGGGTCTCAGCCGGCTGGTGCGGCGCGCAGGGCGGCGGCGGCTGCCCCGAGGTGGGCGCTGGCGCTGGTGAGCAGGACGGAAGCGCGCAGGCGGCCGGCCTGCACGAGACCTGCGGTGTCGGTGATGCCGCTGTCGGGGACGGACAGCTGGTCGAGGACGGTCGACATCGAGCCGCCGGCCGACAGCATCGACTGCTGGGCCGACTCGATCCGGGCCAGGGCGCGCAGATGGACGCCGGTGGGCGTCCCGGCGGCGTCGACGACGGCCGCGGCCGAGGCGCTGACGGTGGCGAGGTGGACCAGGACGTGCAGCAGGTTGCTGCTCAGCAGCCGCGCCGGGTCCAGTGCGCGGTGCGGCAGGTCCAGGCTGCGGGCCAGTGCCTGGATCTGCTCGGACTCCTCCTGAAGGTCGGCGGTCAGCAGCGCGGTCGCGTCGTGGTGGTCGATGGCGGTCAACGGCTCCTCCGGGCGGGGGCGGATACGAGGTGGGCGGACGTGACGACGGGGCCGGTGGGACTGGCGGCGCGGGCGGCCGGGGAGGTAGGGCGGGTGGAGTCGGGCCGGTAGGGGTCCGGGCCGATGTCCAGGTAACGGCGCAGCGCCGTCGGCAGGTCGGCGGTGCGGCGGCGGGCCGGGGACTCGGTGGCCAGCGAGCCGACGACGGCCTCGATGAGCAGGTCGGGGCAGTCGCCGACCAACTCCGCCTCCCAGCCTTCGCCGTCCACCCCGGCGGTGATCAGCCATGCACGCTTGCTTCGGTGGCACAGGATCTCGGCGAGCCGGTCGGGCGCGGTGATCCGCGTGACGCCCCCGCCCCGGGACTCGGCTCCCTCCCAGCCGGCCTCGGCCAGAGCGTTGATGGCCTCGTCGAGATCGGCACGGTCGGGAGCGCCGTCCTCGGCCACCACGGCCACCTCGACCAGGGAACCGGCCACCGAGGCCAGGACCTCGTCAGGAGTCTGAGAGCTGAAGGACACCCTCCAGCCCAGCCCGCGGGCGGTGAGCGACTCGTACTGGTACAGCCTCTCGGTGTCGTCGTGGAGGAGGACCTGGATGTCGCCCCGGGCGTACGCCTGCACCTGGCCCTGGTCGGTGCGGGTCCAGGACGCTGCGCGCAGGACGCGGCCGGCCGGTACGAGGGAGGTCAGACTCCCGAGGGCGAGGTAGGCGGGCCGGACGCCGACGGTGCTTCCGCGCTTCCAGGTCTTCGGCAGGGCCGGGCCGACCCGCTTCGGGGGCGCGCTGCCTGGGGCACGACGCGCCCTGGGCGCGGTGTTGTTGCGGGCAAAGGAAGTTGTGGTGGTGTCCAAGGTTGTCCTCAGTGCCGCTTGGCGGCAGGGGAGTTGGTGATGAGCGGGGCGGGCTGCGGGGCTCTCTGGTGACTGAAGGTCAGCACCGTGGACACCGAGCGGATCGCGGCGGCCTTGGCCCGGGAGGCGGCCTGCGCCGACGGCGACGGCGCGCCCGCCGCGGCAGCGCCCGGGACCAGCGCGGGTGCTGCCAGTGCGGCCGTTCGTGGCGCGGGCGTGGCCATGGCAGCAAGCTGCGGCGCCGGGGCGGCGGGAGTGGCGCTGCGCGCGTTCGTCCGGCGAGTGGTCACCGAGGCGCGCGACGGTGCCGGCAGGTGTCGCTGGGCCCACCGGCCGATGGCCTCCAGCGGCTCGTCGAGCGCCTTGCCGGCCCTGGTCAGCCCGTACATGTAGTTGCGGGGAGTGCCGGTGCGCTCGACGAGTCCGTCCTTCTCCAGCTGGGCGAGGCGCTGGTAGAGGTTTCCGGCGACCATGCCGGCGGGCAGCGCAGTGTCGACGATCTCGCTGGGATAGGCGGGTTCGCCGTAGGCGGCCAGAGCCATGATCGTGGCGACGGTGTGTGTCTTGTTGAGCGTGGCGAGCGCCTGCTCGGTGTAGGCGCCCAGGCCGCTGCCGTTCTCCGGGACATCCTGGTGAGCCGAGGCCCAGCGGGTGACGGGAATCTGGATGTACAGGGCCTCACTGCCGGATCGGGTGAGGGAGACGAAGGAGCCGCCGGCCTCACGCTTGCGGGTGATGAGCCCGTCCTCCTCCATCGCGTCGAGCCGGGCGTCGATCTGGGACTCGCTCATCCACAGTGACTTCGCTTCCAGCTCGGGCTTGGGCAGGGTGCCGTCGGCGCGCTTGAGCAGACGCAGCAGCGAGATGGTGTCCTGCGGGCCGAGGACCGACAGGGCGTTCTGGATCCGCTGGGCCTGGGCGAGGGTGGAGGGGGCGGAGGGCATGCGCTGGTCCTTCACGGTGAGGGGATGGACAGTTGAGGCAGGGCTGGGTCAGGACGCCGGGCGGGCGGCGGCGAGCAACTGCAGGCGGCGGGCGGCGGTGTTGTAGACCTGGTGGCCGCTTCGAGGACCGGCGGCCAGCAGGTAGATCTCGCCACCGCAGCGGGAGGCAGGTCGGGGCGGGCGCTCCTGGTAGACCAGGCGCCAGCACCGGTCGCGGTCCAGGTAGACGCGGCGGCAGCCGGTCAGGTCCCACAGGCCGCGCCGGCCCAGGACGGGTCCGCGCTGCTGGCAGCGGACCAGGCGGCGCAGGTGGTGGACGGCGGCTTCCCGCACGTCGCCCGGGAGCCGGTCGAGATCGGTGAGCGCCGCCGGGTGGGCGTTGAAGTCGAGCAGCGCGGCGGCGGTCACGGGCGTGGTCCTTGGTCTAGACGGAGGTGCGGGGGATGCCCGGCTTGGGCAGGGAGGCGGGGTCGGTGTGCGGGGGATGCGGCAGCAGCCGGTGGTGCGGATGGTCTGGATTGGTGGTGCACGCGCCGAACGGCCCGTCCGGGGCGCGCAGTTTGAGCAACAGCGGCTCCAGGTGATCCCGCTGCCACACCGACGGGCCCGTCGCGCCCGAGCGGGAGTCGGTCAGCTCCTGCCAGGCCAGCCAGCAGTGGTGGATCCGGGCGAGCGCCTCGTCGTGCTCGGGCCAACTGGCGCACCACGGCCGCCCGGAGGTGATCTCCTGCCCGTAGACGCCGAGCAGGATGTGATCCACCCACGGCACCATCGTGGCGACCTCGGCGGCGAGCGCGTCGTCGTCGAAGGCCAGGATGGTGAGCGAGACCGGATCGTCGGCATCGCTCTGCGCGCCTGCGGCCTCGGAGTCCTCCTCGGCGTCGCCGAACAACGTGGGCTCGGCCTGGTCGCGCTCCTGGGCGAGCCGGTCGGCCACGATGGCGAGCGAGTCCCTCTCCGCCTGGAGGCGGGCGAGGGTGGCGCTCCACTCGGCCACGGTCTCCGGCGTGACCGCGGGGCGGCCGGGCGGCTCGGCGGGAATATGGGTCGACAAGGGCGGCTCCAGGTGAATCGGCGGTGCGGTCGGCGATGCACGACTCTGCCCGCCGACCAGGTCCTTGCTCGGGCAATATCCCGTGGTGTATGGCCGCCGGAAGTTCACGTGGAAGGCGCGCGGTGATTTCCACACAAAGAAATTCCAGCCGTCAGCAACTCCGTTGCCAGCGCAGCCTGTTGAGGAACAACACCATTTCCCAGGGCGGTGAGCTGGGTCGACCTGGAAAGTCCTGTGATCTGCGTCACCCAGCCTTTTTCGAGGCCCATGACCCATTCCACGAAAGCCGGGGACAAACGCCCGCGCGAATCCATCGGATCGGGCGCCGGGCGCGTTACGCGCTCCCAGCGGGCTATGGCGGGGGCGTATTCGCCCCACCGGCTGCCTCCCGGAGCGGAGACCGGAAGTCCCCGCCCGCCCGACGGCCCGGTGTGCCCGTGTCGCTCGCCTTCGGTGGCGGCAGCAACCGGGCGGCGGCGCTCGGCAGGGTCAGATCCCCGCGGCTGCCGCGCTGGTTTGGGCCGCCCTTGGTGCCGTCGCTCGCCCGGGGCGTCGGAAGCAGGTGCTCCACGAGATCCGAGAGATTCGGACCATGCCCGCCCGCTCTCCTTTGGTCCGGGTGCTGGGAGCCCCCGATACTGCCGAGGTTCGACGTCGGCGTGAGCAGCAGGGTGATTACATGGCCCAGGTCCTCCCGGCCTGCGTCCGGGCCCTTGAAGTCCCGCGCCCTGGGCGTCGGAAGGCCAGGCGGCGATGAAGACCCGCTCTCTCCTGTGAGGTGCACCGACGTCGGATGCGCGTAGCACCTGCCAGCGCGCATCGAACCCCGCGCGGGCCAGGTCTGCGAGTACGGCACCGAGTGCCCGCAGATGATGTTCATCTCCGGTGTCTCCCAGACACCACGGGCAGGGTTCCACGTCGCCATCGGCTGACGAGCGAGCGGGGGTCGAGAGCAGACCTCGGACATTTTCCAGAATCACCAGACAGGGCTTGAGGGTTGAGATGGCGCGGGCGATGGTGTGCCACAGGCCGGAGCGGGTGCCCTCGGCGAGCCCGGCACGGCCGCCGGCGACCGAGACATCAGTGCACGGGAAGCCCGCGACGAGGACGCACACCGGCTCGACCGAAGCGAAGTCGACGGTGGTGATGTCACCCAGATTCGGGATTCCAGGCCAGTGATGCTCGAGGACGGCGGCGGCACTGGGGGCCGGGTCGGCGTGCCAGGCGATCGTCCCGCCGAGGACGGACTGCACACCGAGGTCCAGACCTCCGTATCCGGAGCACAGAGAGCCGATGCGCGGGCCGGTCATCGCGGCCCCCTGGCGGGGGCGGTGGGGGCGGGGGCGTCGCCACGGATGGCTCCAGGCGCTGGCATGGGTCTGGGAGTTGGGCGCCGCGCGAAGGCCGAGCCCAGGCGCGCCGCGGCGGCCCGCAGACTGCTGCGTGCAGGTCGGGCGGCGCGATCGGCGGCCTGGCGCAGGCCATCGGCAGCCTGGTCCAGCGCCCGTTCGGCCCGACGCAGCGAGCGGTGGTGTGCCGCGCTGTCGGCGCTGTAGGTGACGCCGCTGACGTTGTCGCGCCACAGGTCGCGGGCGAGGGCGACGAGGTGCTGGTCGGCTTCGGTGAGGTCCATCGCCGCATCTCTGAGGGCCAGGCCGGCGGGATGCGGCGCACGGCCGGGAGGGCGGGTGGTGGTGAGCGTCGCGGCGATAGAGACGATGTCCAGGTGCGCCTGGCGCACCGCCTCGATGTGTGCGGGTGCCGTGTGGAGGGTGTCCGGCCGGCGCAGAGCGGCGAGGCCGGTGCGGGCGGCCTGTATTCGTTCGGCGGCGTCGGTGAGGGCTGTCGGCAGGTTGTGGTCAGGGGAAGACAGGAAGGAACTCCAGGTGTGGACTAGAGCCGCTTGGCCGCGAAGGGGCTGGGCGTGGGCCCGTGGCCGGGGCTTTCGGCGTTCGGGCCGCTGCGGAAGGGGCGGGTGAAGACGGACCGCAGGCGGGCGGCTGTTCCGCGGGACGGGCGGCTGGCCTCGACCTGGGCGGCTGGGCGAGTGGGCTTAGCGGCGGATCTGGGCGCCGGGGTGTTGCGGCGCAGGTGGTGCGCGGCGGTGGACAGTTGCTCGCCGGCGTCGCGGTACAGCCACTGGGCGTGCTGGCGGGCGATCGACGTCGGCGAGTGCTCGTGGGCGTCGGCGAGTTCGAGGACCTCGCTGATGCGCTGCAGGGCGGTGGCCGTCAGCGAGACCGCCCGGGTGGTGGCCCGCCGCTCGCGCCGGGCGGTGGCGACCTGATCCGGCGCGGCGAACGGGTCGATGGGCCGCACGGCGGCCTCGGTCAGTTCGCCGTGGAGTACGCGCAGCGCGATCATCTGCACACCGACCAGGCCGGGGGCGGGCAGTGGTCCGTCGTTGGGCACGGTGGGCCAAGAGCCGGCCAGCTCGTCGAGCTTGGCGGCAAGTTCCCACGCGGTGGGGTGGTTCGCGGGCAGGGGATGCTCCTGTTGCAGGTGTTCAGCGGCCTCGGTGCAGCGGGATGACGGGTGCGGTGGGGGCGGACGGCTCTGCCTGTTCGCCGGTCGCCGGCTGGGCGCTGACGATCCGGGACCTGGCCGCAGAGGCCGACGACCGGGCCCCGCGTCGTCTCTCCAGGTCGTCGGTGGGCAGCGGCACCACCGGTGCGGGGGCGGCGGTGGTAAGCCGGTCGGCGGCGGAGTTCAGCTCCTCGACCGCAAGGGTGGTGAGGTTGTCCGCGAGGGTGACGGCGTGCTGGGCTGCTTCGGTGCGGCGGGGCTCCGGGGCGAGGAGCAGGCCGGTGGCGTCGGCGAGGAGGGACAGGCTCTGGCCGGTGCGGAATACAGCGGTGGTGAAAGCGGCCAGGGCTGCGCGGTCGGCCTCAGGGTCGGCCACCCGGAACAGGTACTCATCGCTCGCCTCGGCGGCGATGCTCACCAGGTGCGTTATCGGCCATGCGGTCTCGGACGGGTGGCCGGCCGAGGCGACGGCGGGAAGGGTGCGGCGCACGGCCTCCAGCCGGTCGGCCAGGGACCGCATCACCGCCGCGGTGGCGTCGGTGTCGTTCAGGGCGCTCCGATCATCAGGAGGGGAAAGGGGGAGCGTTCAGCGGCGGCCGGGAGCGTGGGTTGAGGCGGCATCGGGTGCCGGGGTATGGGAGACGACCTTGGAGGCCCCGGCCTGCCGCGATGCCGCGCCGGCGGTGGCCGCCTCCTGCGCGAACCCGTGCGGCACGATCACCAGGGGCTGGCGCCGGTACTGGGCGCGGGCGGCCAGCATCCGGGCGGCGGGCCCGTCGGGATCAGCCAAGGCCTGCTGCTCGCGGTCGAGTTCCCGCCGACGCACCTGGCCCAGCCCGGTGCGGAACCGGCGGATCGTGCTGATGGTGTGGGTGAGCATCTCGTCGGCTTCGGCGAATTGCTGCGCCACCCGTCCGTCCAGGCCGGGCGAGTAGAAGTGGGAGCGGGTGGTGCCGCGGGGCCGTACCTGGTTGGCGAGGTCGCAGGCGTTGTCCAGCAGCTCGGTGAGTTTGTGCAGGACGGGGCTCGCCCGGGTGGCGGCGAAGGTCGGCCCCCAGTCTTCGCCCACGTTGGCAACAGCGGGTCCGGTGCGGTGCGAGAGCTCGGCCCGCATCCGGGAGGCGGTGGCGACGTAGTCGGCCAGGGCGGTGATGTTCTGCGCCAGCAGGTCCGGGACTTTGGCAGGCGGGCGTCTGGCGGTGTGCCGCAGGTCGCGTCGGATCTCGGCCAGAGCGTTGGCCAGGTCGGTCAGGCGCTGGACATCCTCCGCGCGTATGTCCGTCATCGGCGCCGCCCGCCGGCGGTGGCCAGCAACTGCCCGGCCGCAGGTGCGGCCGTGACAGCGGTGGCGGCACGGGGGCGCTGGGTGGTGGTTGCCTTCGGCGTTGCTGCGGGCGGCAGTTGGTCGCTCAGCGCCAGGACTTCCCGCGCTCCGCCGACTGCGGCGTTGCGGGCCTCGGTGACCGCGCACAGCGCCTGGTAGCCGAGTCGCCGCTCGCGCTCGGCACCCTCGGCGTCGCCCTCGTGCGGGAGGGCGGTGTCCTCGAGGGCGACGGCCAGATCCAGGACGTGGGCGAGGTGGCGGTGGAGCGTGGCGGCGTGCGCGCGCCCGGCACGGAAGGCCCTCACCGCCGCCAGACCAAGAGGGTCGGTCGGTTGGCCGGAGGTCTTGAGGTCGCCGAGCCGGACCGAGCAGTGCCGCAGCACGGTCAAGGCGTTCTCGCACTCGCCGGCCACGGCTGCGGCGGTAGGGATGGTGGGGCGCTCGGGCATCGTGGCGGCGGTGTCGAGGTTCTCCGCGATGTGCGAGAAGACTGCGCCGAGTTGGGTCAACTCTCGTGTGTAGTCGGGTATTTGGGCTGTGCCTCGGGTAATGTCGGACTCCTGGTCGGGGTGGGGGCCTGCTATCGGCGGGGTGCGGCGGCTGCCGGCACGGGGACGGGCGGTAGAGCCGCACTGGTGGGCCGGCCGGTGAGCGTCGGAACCGGGACAGCGGCGGCGCTGCGGGTGAGGGCGGCGGTGCTGCGCCGGGCGGGCAGTGCCGCAGTGTCGCGGCCGGATCGGGCCTGGAGGCGCAGGGCGTCGCTGGCTTCGGTCAGGGCAAGCCGGGTACGGGACAGGGCCAGGTTCAGCTCGCGCCCTGCCCGCTCGCGCACGGCCTCGGCGCGCTGGCTGCCCAAGCCGTCAACCTCGTGGATGCGGGCGGCCATCGTGACGGCGCGGCTGATGGTGCCCAGCGCCTGGCCGACCTGGGCACCGGCATCGGTGAGTACCCGGGCATGTGCCCGTTGGGTGGTGTCGGCCAGCGGAGCGCCGGCCAACGTGCCAGCCGAAGCCAGCACCTTGTGGTGGCGCGCGCCGATGCGGGCGGTGAGCGGGAGCAGTTCTGCCATCGTCGGCAGGCCCTGCTCGCGATAGGCGCCGGGAATGGCGGCGGCCAATTCATCGATGGCGTCGGCCTGGGCCCGCAGCCGGGTGGCCAGCGGGTTCGGAGGGCGCAGCGGCGTCTCGAGGGACAGAGAAGACTCCTTCAAGGATCTATAGGGAGCGGGCAGGGGTTGGGCGAGTGGGCGGCTCGGCCAGGCGGGCAGCACGGGGGATGGAGCCGAGCGCGGAGCGGATCGCGGTGCTGCGACTGGCGGCGGCTGCGGCGCGTTCGACGCCTGGGCCGGCGCTGGATCGCCGCACGGTGAGCAGCTGCTCATCGCCGTCGTCAGGCAGGGGCGCCTCGACGACCAGGTCGCCGGGCCGCAGGTCGAAGGCGCGGATCTGGAGGACCTGGGCGCCGCGGCCGTGCCAGTCGGGCAGCCAGCCCATGGATTGGAGGGCGTCCTCCAGCGTCATGGCGTGGTTGTCCGTCAGGTTGCGCAGGGTCTGTTCGGGGACCTGGCTCAGCCGGGCCCAGTCCGGCAGGCCCATCCTGCGGCCGAACGCCGCCCAGGGGGCGCCGGTTCCTAGGCCGTGCCGGTGGACGGGTTCCTCGGTGATCGCCTGCTGGGCGCTCCAGCCGGCCTCGATCCTCTTGTAGATCGTGGTCGCGGTGGCGTTGGCGCGCGGGTCGACCGCCCACATGTAGACCGGCTTGGTCTCGCCGAACGCCGTCAGTGGCTTGTCGTCCCTAGCCGTTCCGGGGCCGAGGGCGAGGGCGTCACCGATGCTCAGGTCGTGGGTGACGACGCGGTTGTAGAGCGTGTGGTAGGTCGTGCCGATCTGCTCCGCCCAGCCGCGCAGGGTCATCGTCCGCCCGTTGAACGTGTACTCGGGCAGCGTCTGGTCGTGCTTGTCGGTGGCGATGGCCCGCTCCGCCTCCCAGCCGAGGGCCAGCCGGGTGCGCAGAGCCTCCTTCTTGACCACGCAGCGGGGGTCGGCTGCCCAGGCGCGAAGGCTCTTCTTCTCGCCGAATGCCTCGATCTGGCCGCGGGCCAGTTCCCAGTTGTAGCGGCCACGGCGGGTGTCGGCCGGAACGACCGGCCGCGCGGGACGTTCGTCGTCGGTCAGCGGGTGCTCCTGATGGGGGCTTGGGGCGATGCCGCCTCCTGGGCGGGGGAGGCAGCGGCGCCGGGGTTCGGGACGGTGACGGGGGTTCGGACGCGGGCGGCCTGGCGGCGCTCGGCCGCTACAGCCGGACCGGGCGGCGGGTCGGATCGGCGCGGGATGTTGTTGGCGGTCCGCCAGCGGTCCTGCACAGCTTCGGCGGCGCCGAGCGCGTGCAGCGCGGAGCCGAGCAGCCGGGCACCCGGGAGGGCGGAGTCCCGGGCCAGCAGCCGCACCATGCCGGCCGACGCGGCGCTCTGGCGCAGCAGAGATGCCCGCAAGACGCGCTCGGCCCAGTACTGCGGATCACCGGCGAATCCGCCGCGGGTGACAGCGCGAACGCCGTCGGCGGTGATGACGCCGGAGGCGATGGCCCCGCGGTGCTGCGCTTCCCACAGCACGGTGAGCTGGTCGATCGGCTCCGAGCGGTGGGCGAGGGCGGCGAGCGCCTGGTAGACGGCGCGGTGTCCGGCGTCGAGGAAGTCGCCCGGTCGCAGCCACCGGGTGATCTCGACCAGGCCGCCGGGGGAGGCGGTGGCGGAGGATAGCATCGCGCTCTCGTGCTGCAGGGTCTTCTCGCGGACGCCGTCCGTGAGTTCCAGCGGCCACGGGCCCGGCAGCGGGCGGGGCCGCTCGTCCAGCGATCCCCAGGAGCCGACGAGTTCGTGGATGGCCGCGCGCAGCTCGCCGGTCAACTCCAGGACTCCCTCCAAGGAGCCGGTTCGGGCGGCGTGCTGAAGCCGGTGAGCGCGTTCGTGAACCTGGCGGCGGATCGCGCCCTCCAGCACCATCCGGCCGTAGGCGCCGGCATGGCTGGAGACCGGGCACGCGGCCATCAGCGTCCCCCCGTACCCCGGCGTCATCCCCCGGCTGGCCTCGGCCGCCACCGACATCGCCCCCAGTGCCCAGTCCCGCCGCTGCTCCTCGTCGGCGTTCGTGGCCAGGCCTGGATGGCCGGCCGCGCGCCGGGCGAGGAGGACTTCGTACAGTGCGGCGTGAGCGTGGCGGTAGAAATGCGAGGGCTTCAACCACGAGGCCACCGACTTTAGTTGGGGTGGCGCGAGGAGGAGTGCGCCGAGCAGGGCCTGCTCGGCCTCCAGTTGGAGGCCGGCGGAGCCGCCGGGCATCATCAGCATCCCCGACGCGCGGTTGTGGGCAGGCGCTCGACCGTGACGGCGGTCTGCTGGTCATGAGGGGTCCAGCCCCGTAGGGCCTGTACGGCGTTCTCCATGAGCCTCCTGATCGGGTAGGGGAAGGGGGGAGGGATCGGCGCCGGGCGGCGGTCGCTCCGATGGTTGGTTCGGTCGGTGGTTCTGTCGGTCAGCGACTCCGCGGTGCCGGGTGGCCGGGGGCGGCGGATCGCGGCCGTGCGGTGGGCGCCGCCCACTCGGCGAGGCCCGGAAGTAGCAGCGAGGAGGCGGCTGCCGCCGAGCGGCGAGAGGCCAGGCGCGGCGAGGAGTTGGCGGCGAGCGACTGGCTGTCCGGGCCGTACAGCTCATCGAGGTAGCTGGGGACCTTCTCCCGCCACGGCCGCTTGAGCACTGTGCTCAGGACCCGGGCGGCCTCGGTGGGAGCGACGATGTCGCCGATCTGCTGGAAGGCCGCGGACGGTGAGCCCTCCCATGGATGGTCGGCCGGCATGCCGACCAGCAGAGCCGCTTCGCCCACGGCGAGCCTGCGCTGCGAGTCGTTCGCCCAGTACCAGCTGCGGGCTCGCCCGGTGATGGCGGTTGCCGTGCGATCCGCGGGCCACTCGTTTCCGCCGTTGGTACGGCGGACCCCTCTGGTGTTGACGCGCACGCCCTGCGGCCATCCCAGGGCCTGCGCCGCGGTGCGGACGGGCGGGGGTTCGGACGGCTGCATGGCCTTCAGGTGCACGTACTGGTGACGGCCGGCGACGAGATATGTCCGGCGGCGGTGGGAGGCGAGGCCGACGTCGGCCGCGTCCAGGGTCTGGTAGCCGCTGCTGCACCAGTCAACATATTCCAGCGCGTCGCTGAGGTGGTCCAGGACGATCTCCGGCAGCGCGCTGGACTGCTCCATCGCGAGCCAGCGCAAGGAGTCGAACTTGGCGGTCAGCGTCAGCGACCAGATCAGCGTCTCGGCGATCAGGCCGATCCGTGCGTCGGTCATCTCGGCGATCGGCTCCCGGACTTCGGCCCGGGTCAGGAGAGGGCCGGTCCAGCCTCCGTGGCCGTCCCATTCCGGGTCGGGGCAGATGCGGCAGACGTCGGCCTCGTCGCACTCGCCCTCGTCGTGCCAGTGGCCGAAGCTGCCCTCGACGGCCCGGGAGAAGACATCGAGCAGCAGCTCGATGTTGCGGTCCTCGTGGCCTTGGCGCTTGCCCGCCGGCGTCCAGACCTGGCACGGGGCGCTGACGATCAGGCCCTCGACGTACCGCAGCGCTGGATGGGTCGGGTCGAGGGATCGGACGTCGCAGACGATGCGCCGGTGGCCGGCCGCCCTGGCCGTCGCCGCGGCGTCCGGGGCCAATTCGACACCGATGACGTCGAACGCCCCGGGCCGCGGGTCGAGGATGCGCAGCCCCTGTTCCCAACCTCCGGGCCCCGCAAACAGGTTGACGATGCGAGGCGGGTCCACGCTCGGCCTGGGCGGGAAGAGCCAGGCGACCGGCCACGGGTGGGCGAGCGCGACGAGGTCGGCGTAGGACCACGGACCCATCCGGTGGTCCGGCCCGAACCACATCGGCTCCCCTGCGCTGGACAGAGGCCGGTAGCCGTGAGGCGGCAGGGAGTTGTTCAGGTACACCCCGGACGGTCAGCGACTCGGCCGCGGCGGCGGCCAGCCGACCTGGGCGGGGGCGGTCCTGCTCTCATCGGCCCGGTCCACCGCGTCCATCGGGACCGGCAGGCGGCTGGAGCGGGCGAGCGCACCCCGCCGTGGGGTGGAGGGCGGCGCGAGCATCTCGGCGACGACGTGCGCCAGGTCGTCGCCGATCTTCTCGAGCCGTTCCCTTGCTTCGGCGAAGGCGTGGGCACGGCTGTTGTCGTGCCGATCCCACAGCCGGTTCTCGGCGTACTGGAGGAACTGGTGCAGCTGCGCGAGGGCGCCGTCGTCGTGGTCGACGACCTGGGAGACGACGCCGGCGAACTCGATCGGCCCGTCGGTCCAGGTCACCAGCGTGGACCAGTCCTTGATGCTTTCGCCGGACGCTGGCGGGAGCGGCCGGCCGTGACGGGCCAGGGTGGATGCGAGACCCTCCCGAAGCAGGTCGTCCTCGGCTGTCGGGAGCGGGCGGCCCGCGTGCTCGTACTGCTCGGAGTCGGGGTGATGGAAAACGATGGTCGGCTCCAACGTGGTCAGGCGACGGGGCTGCTGGAGCGGCAGGAGTACGGTGAGCAGCCCTCCTCAGGGCCGAACTCGGCCTCGTCGGCGGCGAGCCTCTCCTCAAGGGCGAGCTGCTCGCGGCGCGTGAGGCGGTCGATCGGCGCCTGTGAGAGCGGAACCCGGGAGCGGTGCAGGTAGGCCTGGCCGAGCAGCGGCCTGCCGTCGGCGTTGGCCCGGGCGTTGCCGGCCCGGATCTGTGCGTCGAACTCGACGACATCCGCCCACTCCTCGGGGGCGCTGTCCCGGATCGCCCGCCACTGGGCGTTGCCGTGGTACGGGCACCCCAGGCAGCTGCTCTTGGGGGTGCTTTCCAGGCCGTGCTCGGCGAGCAGGCCGAGGCAGTCTCCACGCGACAGGCCCAGTTCGAGAAGCGGGAACCGGTTGCGCGTGTACCGAACGTCGGCGTCCTTCGCGCGGTGGAACTCATCGGTACTGATGCCGATCCACTGCTCGGCGAAGACATCGGCCGGTATTCGCTCCGGATAGGGGTATCCGAGAATCTCCCGAACCTGCCGCTTAATGGGCTTGATCTTATATTCGCCGGTGCTTATCTGCACCACGCTCCTCCGATCAAGGCGATGTCAGCGAGGGTGGTTAGGGTCGGGGCGTGCGGTGCGGTCGGCATCCGAGGAATCCAGCTCTGGAAAGCAGCTGCCTCCCTGGCTCTGTCCGGGGGCGGTCCTGGCGTAGCTCCAGGACCCATCCGACGACCAGGCTTCGTCGAGGGCTAAGAGTGGACCTGTCAGCGCCGACCGCACTGCAACCGTCGGTGCGCTCAAGGCGGGAGCCTGCGCGCTACTGTGCTCTCCGAATCACAGAGGAGAAGAAGTGACCGAGGAGAGCTGGCAGCTCAAGCATGGGGACGGCCTGATAGGAACCCTGGTCCTCGAAGCGGTCGACATGTTCTGGACGGACTGCCGCTTCGTTCCGGGCCCCGGGTGGGAGAACCTGCGCCCCCTCTTCGAGGCGTCGCGGGACGCCTGGAAGGCCGGTGACACAGACGCCGCTGTGGAAGCCGACGACGCGATCCATGCTGTGGGGCTGGTCCTTGTCCCCGTGGGTGGTGGGACGCCGCTCACGGAGTTTCTCCTTCGGATCAACGGGGACAAGGCCCGCTTTCGTTACTGACTGCACGACAGCCCGGTCGTCATGGCTGGTCGGGCCTGCCGGAGGCAGACCTCGGTCTGGGGATGCCAAGGTCGACGGTGGGCCGCTTGGTCCAGCGCTTGGTCTCTTCCTTCTTGGCGCGGAGGAAACTGAGGGTGAGGTCGAGCCCTTCGACCTCACCGGTCCACCCCTCGGTCTCAGCGCGAGCCCTGCGGGCGACCAGGTCGTCCTCAAGCTCGTCGAGCCGGCCCAGCATCTTGGGATTGACGTGCAGCATCGGGCAGCGGATGCACGCGTGCTCGTGCTGGCAGGGGGTGCCGTATGGCCTTGCGCAGGAGCCGAGTTCGACCTTGCGCTTGTCGAAGTGCTCCTCGAACTCGGTCCACTCCTCGCTCGTGGCGGGGCGGTATTCGTCCTCCGGCCGGATAGCGCGTCGGTGCTGGAGATGGGTCTGGTAGTGATTGATGACGTCCTCTTCGAACACCGCGACGTAACCGCGAGTGGTCTGGACATTTAGGTGACCGAGTAGCGCGGCGCCGATGTGGATAGGCAGACCGCTGTTGACGAGCTCGGTCGTGAAGATCCTTCGGAAGTCGTGGGGCGTGAACTTGAGCCCGCGGAAGCCGGGGT
Source organism: Kitasatospora cystarginea (assembly GCF_039533515.1). Classification (NCBI taxonomy): domain Bacteria; kingdom Bacillati; phylum Actinomycetota; class Actinomycetes; order Kitasatosporales; family Streptomycetaceae; genus Kitasatospora; species Kitasatospora cystarginea. Next base: position 84,317 of record NZ_BAAATR010000034.1, read on the forward strand.
GCTCTTCGGCAAGTGCAATGCACCGGCGTTCGATCATCTTCTGCACGGTGCCGATGCTGATCACTGCCCGGCTGGAACCGAGTTGGCGCTGGAACAGGAACGGCATCGGTGGGCTGAAGAGCTTGTCGTGCGGGTCGAAGCGGCTGAGCTGGGCGATGGGTCGGCCGTCCCGGGTGAGTCGGCGGATGACCGACGCGATGACGTGGAACAGCTCGGGCGACATCGGGATGACGCGCTCGCGGTCGGTCTTGGACGGCGCGACGACCAGCAGGGCGATGACCTCGCCGTTTGGCCGCTGGTATTGGCGGATGCTCAGGTGGGTGAGTTCGCAGAGCTCCTCGATGCGGACGCCCGAGTGGCGGAGAGTCTCCACGCAGGCCCAGTCCCAGAAGGCGTTGTCCTCCTCGGCGGTGACGCGGATGATCTCTCCGGTGGCTTCGTCGAGCGCGCGGACCGGCACCTCGCCGTGGCGCTGGAGCTTGCGGTCAGCATCGGTGATCACGCGCCGGTAGGCGCGGTTGTTGAAGATGAAGGGCTCGTCCTTTTCAGCCTGCGTGGCCCGTTCGAGGAGAGCTCGCGCCCGGTCGTACCGGGTCTCGACGTGGTCGACCAAGACGGGCAGCAACGGCTGGCGCTGGCGGGTTCGGTCGGCGGACCGTTCGTTGATCCGGCGCCGGCGCTTCCCCAGCCCGCGCAGCTCAGAGGGTGGGACGGGGCAGGGAGCGACCCACTGGGCCCAGCGCTCGGGTTCCTCGGCCGCCCAGGTGTGCAGATCGTAGTAGAAGCTGCGGACGCCGATGACGATGCTGTCCTGGCCGGCCCTCGGCGTGCCGTCGTCCTTCATCGTGATCATCTGCCGCCATGTCGCGTAGACCTCTGGGGCGATCCGCAGGTCGGCCTGGTCGGGGTTGATGCGTTCGATCTTCTCCCAGAAGTGGTGGACGACCGCCAGGACGAGGTTGACGAGAGTGGCGTAGTCCGTGTCGGCGCGGCGCCGGGTGCAGTAGTCGAGGAGGAGCTGCCTGACCGCGCGGTTGCGGATCGGGTAGCGGTCCACGAGCTGTTCGACGCTCTGCTGCCCGCGGTGGAGGGCCTCGCGCATGGTCGCGGGGACATTCGGCGCGAAGTGCCCGGTGGCATGCAGAACCTGCCAGGCCGCGCGGCCGGGAAACAGGTTGGCGTCCTTCTTCCCCGGCCGGAGGACGGAGGAGCGAACCTTGCGGGTCTCGTGGCCGTGGTGCAGCAGGGACTCGGCAGTCAGGTCGGCCAAGGCGACGTCCTGCACGGTCAGCAGGCAGCAGACGTCGAACAGGGCTCGGCGCTTGTGTTCCCAACGCATGTCGTGAGCGGCGACGTCCTGCGCGTATTTGTCCAGCACGGGGTCGCCCTGGGCGACGATGAACGCTTCCGCGTAGTTGTTGAACGTGTGTCGGTAGAAGGCGAGAAGCGAGGGGCGGATCGCCCGCAGGCTGAACAGGGAGCGAACGCCGGTGGTCAGGCTCTGGCCGGTGCTGCGGCTGTTCCCGATCATGCTGGCGGAGATCTCTCCTCGCCCGAGCGGGCTGTTGTCCCATCGCTCCTGCCAGGTCTCTCCCCGAAAGGTGTCGAGATACTGCAGGACCGCTGCGGTGGCTCCGCCGCGCTGGAGCTGGGTTACCTTGGCGCCGTCCCACGTGGTCGTGGCGAGTTCGGAGATCCGGGTAGGCGTGGCTCGTGCGAGGCTGCCGAAGGGCCGTGGGGGCGTGGCTGCGACGGCGGGAGCGGCCTGCATCTGGCCGGAGACGAATCGGCTGGGGAAGTGCAGTCCCTCGGCGACAGGGCCGTGCCGGCGGCTGACACCGGTCGTGGGGCTGACCTGGGACTTAGGCACCGAACACCGCCGCGATGTCGGACGGGTCGTAGCCGGTGGGGTAGCTGGGCTGGACCCTGGGCCGGCTGTAGTGCTCGGCGAGCTTGTCGAAGATCTCCTCCACCCGAACGGCAAGGTATCGGCTGGTCGTCTGGATATTGGCGTGGCGCAGGATGGCCTGGACCTCGGGCAGAGTGAGCTTGCCGCCGTTGGCCATCCGCCACGCGGCGGTGTGCCTCAGATCGTGAAGCGTCCAGTTCGTGCCGAGAGCGCTGTTGGCCCGCTGGATCACCCGGCGCATCGCCCAGTAGCTCAGCGGTCGGTCGGTCCCGCGTCGGGCCCGCCAGATCGGCTCGTCCGCCGCCGGGATGCCGGTCTGGTCGAGGTAGGAGGCCAGGCGCAGGAATGCTGCCGGGGATGCGGGGATGACCTCGCGGTCGCGGGTGCCCTTGGAGGTGACGTAGAACCGCTGGCCGGCCCAGTCGACATCGCCGATCCGCACGCCGAGGAGTTCTTCGGCGCGGGCTCCACTGGAGACGTAGAACTCCAGCAGGGCTCGGTCGCGCTCGCAGCCCATCTTCTCGAACAGCTCGTCCCAGAGGGCGTCCGGGATGGAGCGCGGCGGGCGGTCCGGCACCTTCTGCCGCAGCCGGGCACGGCCGAGGACCGGCTTCGGCTCCAGAGGGCTGCGGTGGGAAAGCGCCCGTCGGCGCTGGGCCGAAGCGGGCACCGGGTTGACGACCGGTCCGTCGCCCTGGTGGGCATGGAACTCGTAGAAGCTGCTGACCACCGACAGGGCGTGGTTGATCGTCCGGGGCGTGTATCCGGCACGCAGCATAGGCTTTCCGGTCCGCAGGTTCACCGACCCCGGCGGAGGCGTCTTCGTCGAGCGGCGCTTGCGCTGGGGGTTCGGCGCCGTACGCAACCAGCCTGTGAGGACGGCGACTTCATCCTCGGTCGCCTTGTCCCAGGCGACGTCGAGCAGCCACAGCAGCCGGAACCACCGGAGCAAGCCGTAGCCGTAACTGCGGCCGGTCAGCGGACTCGTGTCACTCAGCGCGAGGTCGCGAAGGAACGCGGTGACGGGCGCTATCTCGGTGCCGAGCGGGTCGGTGACGACGAACGGGGGATGCGAGCCCTGTGCCGGGCTGACCGCTCCGAGTCGGGGGACGTCTGCTCGTCCCTCCATCAGTGCGTGGCGTAGATCCACCTGTAGCTCCTTGATCATGATGGCTAGCGCCATGATCGAGGAAGCGATGATGGTGCAGATAACTGAGCACTGGCGTCGCGTCATCCCAGGTGAGCCGTCCTGGTTGAGGACGTAGAGCGGCATGCTGGCGAAGCGGTGGGAAGGGTCGAGAGCGTCGCTCCTGATGTTTCCCGAGGAAACTCGGAGAATAGGAATTCCGGCGGGCTTGGCGATCTCCCGCTCTACGCGGTCGAGGTGCTCGTAGACCTTTTTCGGCTCCCACCCGGTGTCCGCGAAGATGGCGAAGTCCAGCTTGGGCAGCTCCCCGAGAGCGGACAGCAGAAGCAGACATGTCGACTGGACCCCGGCGCCCAGCGAGAGGGTCCGCACCGTCGGCGCGGCGGCGGGCGTCGTCCGGCTCGGCGGCGTCGGACGGCGGCTCATGCAGCCACCTCCGCCTTGGCCTTGGCCCGCTCGGTGATCGCCGCGGTCTGGCGGGAGGACGCCTTGCCGATCACGTCGGCGCCGGCCTCCTTGTACCAGGGCCGCAGGCTCAACAGGGCGGGCTTGATGCCGGTGGCGAAGAGCAGGGCGCTGCCCTTCTTGAGCGCGCGGATCTGGTCGGCGGGCAGAATCCGCTCCTGGCGCATGGAGACCGAGGTGGAGCGGCCGGACTCGGACGTGGAATGCGAGACCGTCTCGACGTCGTGCTCGCCCACGAGGCGGGACAGCTTGTCGGCGAAGTCGGCGTCGTCGATGCCGGATCCGACGAGCTTGATGGTGGCCGCGGACCACATGGCGTCCATGCCGACCTCGCCCCACACCCGCTGGCCCTGCCGGTAGGACTGCAGGATCGTGATCGGGATGACCCCACGCGAGCCCAGGTGCGAGTACAGGTCCGGGAGGTCGCCGATTTTGCAGACGTTGGCGGCCTCGTCGAGCACGGCGAGCAGCGGCGGGTCGAGTCGCCCGCCGTCGCGCTCGGCCTGGATGACCGCGGTGCGCATCACCGAGTCGGCCGCGGCGGCGATCAGAGCCGAGGCGCTGCCGCCGCCGTCCTTCGACAGCAGGTACAGGGTGTCCCGGCGGGTGACGAAGTCGGCCGGCTTGAACTCCGGCAGCGTCTCGCTCGGGGTGACCCAGGCGGAGATCTTCGGATCCAGCAGGCAGGCCGCGTACTGGCGGGCGGTCTCGAAAATGCCGTCGCGGGTCTCGACCGCACCGCTCACAGTGCCCTGCAACTGGGCTGCAATGGCAGTCAGTTGGTTGGCCTTGAGGATGTCGATTGGGGTGCGGTCGGCGGGCTGGGCGAGCCAGCCGAGGACATCGGTGATCGGGCGCCTGTCCGCGCCGGCCGCCAGGAACAGCGCGGTGAGGGTGTTGGCGGCGGCCGTGGACCAGAAGTCGCCCTGCTCGCCTTCGTCCACGCTCGCGGTCACGAAGTGCTGGGCGAGACGCCGGGCGCCGGGCAGGTCCTTGGCGTCGGCGAGCGGATCCCACCACATCGCCTGCTGGGTGTGGGCGATCTGCTGTGGGTCCATCGTCCACACCCGCCCGGCCCTGGCGCGGGCGTCGAGGGTCACGGTGTAGGCGTCGCCCGCGGCCTTGTTGCTGGTGAGCAGGACAGGGCCGGGGGCGCGCAGGATCGACGGGACGGCCAGCGAGGTCGTTTTGCCGGAGCGCGGCGCCATGATGGCGACGGCGACGTCCTCCCAGGAGGTGCGGACCTCGGGGCCGTTCTCGCCGAGGTTGCCGAGCAGGATGCCGGTGTCGTCGGGCTTGATCGATCCGGGTTTTGCGTCGGCGAGGCTGGGGCGCAGGCTCTTCGCCTTGGTCGTGACCTCCTTGGGCAGCAGGACGGCCAGGTCGCGGCTGGTGGCCAGCCCGGCGCTCTTGGACCGGCGGCGCTTGAGCACCCAGGCCGCGGCGATGCCGGCCAGGAGGGCGAAGAGCAGGCCGGGGATGATCCGGGCGCCGACCTGGATCTGCACCGGGCCGAGTACGGGCCACATCCGCCCGGGGTGAAGGGCGGCGACGACCGGCTGGTACGGCTGCCAAGGGCCAGTGCCGAACAGGTAGTTCGTGACGTTGCCGCCGACCCAGGCGAGCGAGCCGTAGCCGGCGAGGGCAAGGCCGGCACCGATCAGGACGTAGAGGAGCGCGTCGGTGCCAGGAGAGGAGGAAGGAGCTTTGGGAGAAGAGGAGGGAGAGGGCAGGGAGAGTCCTTGGCGGGGAAGACCCGCGCGCGTGGCAGGGCGCGCGGGATTGCGGGAAGGCCGGGCGGGCGGCGCGGTGTGGTCACGCGCTGGCGGCCTGAGCCAGGGAGATGTTGGTCAGCGACGCGGTGAGGTGACGCTGTTCACCGGGGCCCAGGACCGGGCGACGGGCGCGGGCGGGGCGCCGACCGGGGCGGGGCGGGGGCGGGCGGCCAGCGTGCGGTGACGGCCGTTGGCGTGGTCGAGGTCGGCCAGCTGGCAGGCCGCGTGCGCGAGCGAGTGGTCGCGGTGAAGCGGCGGAACGGTGCCATCGGGGCGCATCAACGGGGCGATGATCCGCACCTCGTGGCTGTCGAGTCGCAGCGCGATCCACCGGCAGCCCGCCGACGGATCGTCAGCGGGGACGATGCCGGTGGCGGCCAGGACCCGCCGGGTGGTGGCCGCCCACTGGGCGTCGGTCAGAGCCGACGCATCGGGGTGGTCGCGGATCGTGCAGTGCCAGACGTCGCGGCTGCGGCCGGGACGCCGGTCCCGGTCCGGACGGTGGACGTGGAGGAACTCGTCCAACTCGGAGGCCAGGGCATCGAGTTCGGTGGTTCCCGGCGCCGGTAGAGCGGAGATCTCGCGCCAGGCACCGATGATGCTCGCGCGGGGGCGGCCGGGCAGGCGCAGCGTGTGGTGCTGGGCGGAGACGAGCAGGTCGCGGGTGCTCGCATAACGAGTGATCGAAGGAATCAGGGCAGTAACGTTTCCTCAGCGCCCGCGTGCCCGGCTGGCCGCGCCGCTCCCATACGCCCGCTCAGCGGAGATGGGGCGCAAGGACGGCGGCCACAGCCGGGTGCGTCCCGCCGCGCTGGAGCGGTGGCCCGGCAGGGACCAGGCGGCCTGCGCGGAGGACGGCGCGGCTTGGCGTGTGGCGGCGTACTGCGCCGCGAGCCGGCCCAGTTCGGCGATGCGCTGCTCGTTCTCGGGCCGCCAGTGCAGGACGGCGCCGCCGCCGCCGTGGTTGGGCTCGCTGCGCAGGTATTCCGCGTCGGCGGCGTCCACGCTCGGGTGGCCGGTGGAGACCCACCAGAAGCTGTCGAGGTATTCGACGTCCCACTCGTGATCGAAGTCCGGGTCCCCGGAGTCCTTGGTGTGGACGAAGTCGTAGAGGCCGACGGACCAGGTGCCAGCGGGCGACTCCCAGAAGACGTGTTCGCGGTTCAGGCTGATGGGGCTTCTCCTGGGGTGAGGGTTCAGCGCGTGTGGCGCGCGGTGGGGACGGGTGGAGGCTGCGCCGGCGACGGGGCGGCGGAGGCGGCGGCGATGCTGCGGACTGCGGCCGAGCGGATTAGGGCAGGGTGGCTGGCCAGGGCGCGCAACTGCGCGGGTACTTCGGTGAGGTCGGCGCCGGCCTGCCAGATCTCATCGGCGGCCAGGCCGAGCGGCTGCCACAGGTGTCCGCCGCCGGGCCGGTCTGCGACCCATCGGCTCGCGGTGGCGATCACGTCGGACAGGGCCTCCAGGGTGCCGCCGTCGCGGATGACCTCCTCCACCAGGGCGGCGACCTCGGCGGGGCCGGATGCCCCGCGGATCTGATCGGCGGCTTCGCGCAGGGCTTCGGTGGCCTGAGCTTGCGGGGTCTTGGGGGGCATGGTCTCCATCGGGATGGTCATCGGGTCCGGCCGGGCGCTGGGGACGGCATCGCGGGTTGGTGGGCGGTGGCTTCGGCCGGCACCGGCGAGGAAGCGGACGTGCGGGAGACGAGGCGGGCGGCCTCGGCCCGTGGGGCGAGGTAGGCGTTGCCGGGACGGCAGTGGCCCCAGGGCCACTGGCCACCGATCGCGTAGAGGCCGCGGTCGTCGGGGAGGACGTGCATGCGTCCGCCCTCGCCGTCGTACTCCTTGGGCCAGGTGTGGAGCAGTGATCCGTCCGGCTGAAAGGCCGCTTCGAAGCCGGCGTTGTCGCTGAGCAGGTCGGCGACGACCTGCTCGGCGACCTCGCGGGTGAACAGCGGCGTGCCGTAGGTATCGACGTAGCCGCGGGTGGTCGGTGCGAGGCCGCGCAGGGGTGCGTGGTTCGAGCCGTCAACCCACCAGAGGTGGACGCGTTCGTTGCCGCGGACCTCGGGCCCGTCCCAGATCGCCTGCTCGACTGCCCGGCTCGCCGCCGCGGCCTCGGCAGGGTTTGCGTGGTCGGCCATCAGCCGCTCGACGGTCACCATGCTCGGGCCGGCGTCTTCCAGGGTGTCGAGGATGGTCTCCTCGACGATGCCGATGCGGCGGCTGAAGTCGTGCAGGATGGCGCTGAAGGGGTCGGCGCGAAGGGCCTCGTCCCAGGTGTCGAGGTCGGTGCGGACGTCGTAGGCCACCTCTGATGCGAGCTGGAGCAGACCGCGGGTTCCGACGAGCGCCTGGAGCAGGGCCCGGTTGGGCTTGTCCGGCTGAAATTCGAGACCGTCGGCGATGTCCCGCAGCCACTGGGCGTAGGACTGGGGGGTCGTGGGAAGGCTCAAGTCGGCTGTGCGCCTTCGGCGTTAGAAAGGGTTCTCGGTGCTGCGGTCCGCGTCGGTGGCGGCGTCGAGCAGCTCGGGCAGGTCGCCGGGCGCGGCCTCGCGCTGGTCCACCCACCAGCCCGCCCGGTCGACGGTGCGCGCGCGGTCCTCGATCTCCTGCCACTGCTCCTCGGTGAGGTCGCCCTCGGTGACGAGCTTCTGATAGGCGGTGGTCACGAGCTGGTGGCGGCAGCGTTCGCCCCAGGCGAGGATCGTCGCAGGCCCGGACAGGGGCGGCATGCCGTACTGCTCGGCCCACGCGGCGGCGGCCTCCTGCTCCTCGGCGCGGCGGGCCGCGATCCATGCCGCGCGTTCCTCGTCGCGATTGCCTTCGCGCTGTGCGTGCCAGCAGTCGGTGCAGTCCCTGCCGGCGAGCCAGCGGGCGTAGCCGGCGCGTCGGTCGGCGGGGCGGGAGGTGAGGTCGTGTTCGACCTCGTGCCCGCAGGAGTGGGTGACGTTGTAGTGCGTGTTGACGGCCAAGAGTGCGGGTTCCTTCGGTCAGCGGGTGTGGATGCTGTAGGCCAGGCGCGGGTCGACCGGCTGGGCGGCGGCTTCGACGGGCTGGGCAGCGGTGACCCGGCCAAGGCGCAGGCTGGTGGTGGCGGCGGCCTGGGCGCGGGCACCGAGCGCGGGCGAGACGGCCGGCCGGGCGGCCTGCATGGGGCGTCCCGCGCGGGCGGGGGCCGCTGCGGAGATCGTCTCCAGGTCGCGGCGGACGCCGCCGAGTGTGGTCTGGGCCTGCCCCAGCACGGCAGACACCTGGGCGGGATCCAGGGCCTGGGGATCGTCGCTCAGCTGCTGGGAGAGCCCGGCGAGGATCTCCTCGACCGCGGAGAGCGCCGCCTGCCGGTTGCTCAGCAGCGCGCCCATCCGACGGTCCGTGTCTGCCCTCGCGGGAGCCGGGTGCAGCTGGGTGGCGAACGGGTCCAGCCCGACCGCAGGCACGTTGGTGCGATCCGCGTCCTGCTTCGGCGCCGGGTGCAGCTGGGTGGCGAAGGGATCCAGCTCGGCCGCAGGCGCGTTGGTGCGATCCGTGTCCTGCTTGGGCGCCGGGATGATCCGGGTGGCGAAGGGATCCTCCACCACCTCGGCCTTGGCGGGCGGCGTAGCGGCGATCTTGATCAGGCGGGTGTTGAACAGGTCGCCGGGATTGTCGGGGGCGTGTTCCGGGTCGTACGCGGCGTCCGCCGCGACGCTCAGCCCCGCCGCGCGCAGCCGCGCCACGGTGTCCGTGGCCCGCTCCACCCCACCCGCCTCCTGCCTGGTCAGGGCGAAGAGCGTCGGATGGTCGGGCACCCGGTAGAAGCCGGCCTTCGCCAGGAGCCGGGCGGCCTCCGGGCTGTTGCTGGTGTTGGTGGCGGTGATGCCGTGCTCGGGATGGGTGCCCACCGCCACGTCGGCGCGCTCGGCCGCTGCGGGTGCCAGCGGGGTGACCGGGGCGGCCCCGGGAGTGACGATCTTCGTGCCGAGTCCTGCGGCGACAGATGAAGGGGAGGGGTAGCCCGGGTGGGCGTCGTACTCGAATCCCGGGTCCGGGCGGACATCGGCACCGGTGGCGCGCAGGGCCGCCACCGTCTGGCGGGCGTGCAGGATCAGGCTGTCGGTCTCGCCGGCGAAGCCGTAGTCGGCGGTGCCGGGGATGGGGCTGAAGCCGTAGTCGGCCAGCAGGCGTCGCTGCTGGTAGGTGGCGTGCTCCAGGCCGGTGGCGGCGACGCCGTGCTGGGGGTGGCGGACGATACGGATGGCGGGGCTGTCGGTGATACGGATCTCCTAAAGCGTGGCGGCGGTGGAGGGGGCGGCGGACACCGTGCGGGCGGCGGGGGCGGCCTGGATGATCGGGCCGGCGGACAGCCCCCGTGCGGTCACGGCGCTCGCCGCAGTGGCCCGAACGCTGCGCGCCGTGGCGATCGGCGCCTCGACGGCGGTGCCGAGATCGACCAGGCCGGTCTGGACGGTGGTGAGGGTCTCGGAGAGGCTGGCCGCCTGGTGCTTCGCGATGCCCATCTGGGCGCCGAGGACCTCGCCCTGCTCCAGGGGAAGCCGGTCGATGAACGCCTGGGTGGAGTCGAGCAGTTCGACGAGGTTGGGCAGCGCTCCCGTCCGCGGGTCAAGGGCGATGTCCAGCACGTCGGCCACGTCGCGGCTGTCGGTGAGGCTGCGCAGATGGACCGTTTCGAGGGCCAGGTCCTCGGCGGCTTCGGCCAGCCGGTCGGCGGACGCCGGAGGCGCGGCGAGCCCGATGGTGGCGACCTGGAGGCCCAGACCCTGCAGGACCAGACTCGCCCGGGCCGCCGCCACCAGCGCCTGCCGCTCGCTCGCCCCGGCGGGCGGCAGGTAGATATCGCGGTCAGGCGCCGAGCCGTCGTAGCGGAACCCGAACTGGCGCAGGACATCGGGCACCAGGCCCTCGGTGGCGTCGGTCGCGGTCGCCGCGACGATGCCGTCGCTGTGGTGCCGGGCGAAGACGACGTCGGCACCGTCCACCGGCAGGCGGGAGGGTGCCGGTTCGGTGGAGGCCGCCGTGAGGAGATACGCGGCCTGGGCGGCGCGGGCGACGGCGTCCGGCCCACTGAACAGGTACTCCCCGGTGCCGGGGTCGCGGGTGGCGCCGTTCTGCTCAAGGAGCAGGTGCGCACTGTCGGGTGCGTTGGGCTTGAGCCGGGCGGTGATGGCACCGTCCGAGCCCGGCGCGAAGGAGATGTCGGACAAGGAGATCCTCGGTTTGCTGATGGGAGGTGAAGGGGGCTCGGTCAGCGCCGCCGACCGGGCGTGGCCGCAGGGGTATGGGCCGCGGAGTCATGGGCCTGTCTGGGGGCGAAGGCCCTGGAGGTCAGGGCGGCGGCGCGGGCACGGGTGGATGCCGGCGGCCGGGTCTCACGCAGGATGAGCTGCCGAAAGCTCCTGCGGACGTGGCCGGCGAACGCTTCGGGAACGTCGCCCGTGACGGACGTCTCATGCCGGGGAAGGTGGTGGCGCAGCTCCAGGTAGTGATCGGGCTTGCCGCGCTCCGAAGCGATCATCCACTCGTTCTCGTCGAACGTGCGCCGCGCCTCCACCAGCAGCTCGCCCCGCGCGATTAGCTCGGTGACCGTCCGGGAGTCGGGCGACTGGAGCTTGCTCAACCGGCGGCCTGCCTCGGCGCAGGCCGCCTCCGAGGTCGCCTCGGCATGCGGGAACGGGGCCTGCGAGGTCAGCCAGGCGTAGTGCCGGACCACGTCGGCCGAGCGCTGCTGCGGCGCGTGCCAGTTACGCACCCGCTTGCCGGCTGCCGCAAGCAGGCCGATCGCAGCCGCCGCAGCATCGGCCTGCTCGAACATCGGAACCGACCGGTGCATGTACCAAGCCCCCAGCGACTCCGCCCGGTACCAGAAGCCGGCCTCGTCGAGGATCTCCTCGACGGCCGGTTCCAGGCGTCGTGGTGCGACGACGAATTCGCCCCAGTCGAAGTCCCAGCCGAAAGCCAGGTCGGTTGTCCTGGCGTGGCGGGGAACGGTCACCGGTGCCGTGCGGGCGCGGCTGACACAACGATCGGCACGGCGGCGACCGGCGGGCGGTGCTGCAGCTCCTTGATGCGCGCCAGCAGATCGGCCTCGGCCTGGTCGCGCTCGGCCGCGGCGTCCTCCAGTACCTCCAGCTGGTCGCTGAGGTCGGCGAGCAACTGGTCGTCGACCCGCCGCTGGCGGTCGGCGCAGATCAGCAGCCGGATGCGCTCGAAGGCGACGGTGGCCTCGGCCTTCGACAGCGCGCGATGGGCGTCCAGTACCCGGGCGGCCTGGGCAGACAGACGGGCTTCTTCCGCGTGGAGGGCGGCGATGCTGGTGCCGAGAGCCGCCTCGACGCGGGAATCGAGACGGGTGAGCGATGCGGGCAAATGGCACTCCAAAAACGTGGGGCAGATCTACGGGAAAGGCTGTCCGGGGTCCGGCGGCCGGGCGGGGAGACCGGAGCGAGGGTGGGGTGGGTGCTCAGCGCGCCCGGCCGGTGGCGACCGGCTGGGCAGCGACGGGCGCGGAGGGAGCTTGGCCGGGATCGATCAGGCCTTTGGGCTGGGCCGAAGCGGAGCGGATCGTGCCCGAGGTCGCCCTGGCCGCCGCCGCAGCGGCGGTCGGCGGCGGGGCCTGAAGCGGCAGACCCCGATCCCGGGCCCAGAGGTGGGCGTGGTCGCTGAACCGCGAGGCCGGGTCGGTGGTCCAGGGAACCAGCGGCCCGCGCTCGTGCTCGTACAGGCCGATCACCTCCACGCCGTGCGGATGCAGCACGTAGGCCCAGTCCAGCCCCGAGGTGTTGTCGCTGCTGACGATGTCCTTCGCGGGCGGCGACCCGTCCGCGGTGAAGATGTCGCCGGCGTCGAACTGTTTGCTGAGCCCGTAGTCGACGGCGCTTCGTATGTCCTCGGGTGCGCCCTCGAGCAGGTCGTTGCCGAGGCTCGACCAGCCGATGGCGGGGGAGTCGATGAGGTAGGCGGCCAGGGCCTCGGCGTCTCCACCGAAGCGGTGCTGGTAGGCGGTGAGCAGTAGGGGCAGCTGGTGGCTGGGGTAGCCGTCGAAGTGGCAGTAGATGCCGGTGTAGCCGCCGGTGTCGGTGGGACGGGCGATGACCGAACGAGTAGACAGGAAGGCCCTCCAAGGGCGGGAGGAAGGGGGAGTGGTGTGCTGGGCCGTCAGCGTGCGCGGCTGGCGCCAGCCACTGCGGGCGAATGGTCCGCGCGGGAGGCGGCGACCGCCGTGGACGGGGCCGAGAGCGGCGCGGTGCGTGAGGACGCTGCCGCTCGTCGGGAGGGGAACGGTGGGGTGCTCGGTTCCAGGGGGTGTCCGAAGTCGGCTGTCGCGGTCTCGAGGTCTGCGTACTCGGTGACGCCGAAGTAGCCGCCGCCCTCGGTGGAGAAGATCGCCGCGCCGCCGGTCATGGGGTAGCTGGCCAGCAGTTTGGTCTCGCCGCCCGCCACGCTGAGCCGGGCATGGACAACGAGGTGCCCGGCCGCGACGTCCGAGGCGATGTGGTGCATCCAGATCGTTCCCGGCTCGCGGGTCAGCGCAGGCCCCTGCTCGGGAGAGACCGCGAGGGCCTGCTGCCGCTCGTCCTCGGAGTACAGCCGCAGCACGGTGTAGCCGGACGTTGTCAGCAGGCGGGTGGCTTCTGCGGAGATCCGCTGTCCGATGGATGCGGGGGTGTCCCGGCGCAGGCGGTGCAGTCCGGTGGCGTCGTCGCGGACGAAGCCGGCCTGCTCCAGCCACTGGCGGCTGGAGCGGTCGACGGCCAGGGCGGCGACCGTGTCGAGAGCGGGGTCGACGGCGATGGTGATGGTGCGTGGGGGCACGGTCCTCCGTTCAGCGAGGGGTGGGGGCGAGGAACTGGGCAACGCGGCTACTCCTCGTGGATGCCGAAGTCTGGCCCGTCGTCTAGGTTGTGGACGTAGCCGAAGACGATCCGCTCCAGCTGGCCGAGCAGGAGGCCGTCATGGACCCGGAATGCGTCGAGGCGCTCGGCGACGTAGTCCTGCCGGTCAGCTTCGGCGCGTGCCACCTGGGCCAGGTTGCGCGTGGAGAGCCGGCCCCACTCCAGGAGGTCGGTCGGCGTGGCGAGCTCCATCCACGCCCAGATCCCGGAACCTAGCTTCAGGATCCCGTGAGGGTGGAACATGCCGGATCGGCGGCGGGGGTTGGGGCTGCGGCGTTCGCCGAAGCCGCGCACCAGGCCGTGCGCGAGCTTGTCGAGGGCGGCAGCCTGGACGTGCGCTTCGAGGTCGGTGTCGGTGAGCCGCTGGCGAACCTCGGATTCGAGATCGCCCTTGCGGAAGCGGCCGGTATCGTCAGTAACGGCACGGGCTGCTTCCTCGACGATCTCCCACAGTCGTACTTCGGCGGTCGCACTCATGCAGCCTCACGCTCCCGCCAGGCCTCGGCCATTTCGGCCAGCGCGGCCATCGCCTGCTCGATCACCTCATTGGTGATCGCCCGGCCAGTCAGCATGAACTGCGGATCGTAGAGCTTGACGGTGTCGGTGCCGCGGGCCTGTGCGAGCGGCGGCACCACTTCGCACAGGAACTGGGTGGCCACCCGGCGCTGTCGGACCTCCTCTTCCGCACGCTCCTTGCGCTCCGTCCACGCCGCCGGCAGGCTCAGCACGCCCTCGACGACCTTGTCCGCCAGCTCCGGATCCTCCGCGCGGAGTCGGGCAAGCTGGTTCTCCACCGAGTCCCTCTGCGCCTTGGCCTCGCGCGCAGTCTTGTACGCCTCGTCCAGGCCCATCGCGCCAGCAATGACCTGATCGATCAGGCCGGGGGCGTGGCGCACGACCGTCATGGCCTGTCCGACCAGTCCAAGCGAGACGCCGATCTGTTCGGAAATTGAACGGGCGGTCAGTTCGCTTTTTGAACAGCCTTCCAGTTCGGAATCTGAACAGGCCTTAGCCGCGACCATCGCGCTCTGGCCCTTGGTTAGGTTGCGGCGCCGAATGTTGACCCGGAGGGCATAAGCGACCGGGGTGGACCCGCCGTAGGTGGCGAATTGCGGCTCAACGCCAGCGATCTCGCATGCCCGAAGGCGGTTTCGGCCGTCGAGGACGCGGCCGAGGCTATCCAGCATGATCGGGTAGTACTGGCCGTTCGCCTTGATGTCCTCGGCGAGGGCGAGCAGCTCATCTTCGTCGAGCATGGGGAATGTGGCGGCGGTGGGATGGAACTCGATGATGGTGTCCTTGGGTGATGTGGGGGCGGCATGGCTCCGTCGGGAGCCGTTACTGTGGGGAGGCGCGCTGCTCTGGTGGTCAGCCGCCCATGAGTTCGTCGTACCGGTCCAGGTAGAGATCGGGGCCCAGCGAGGGCGCGAAGTCCTCCCACTGCGACTCGTCTGCGGTGTACTGGTCCAGCAGAGCGGACTGGACCTTGCCGGGGAGCTTGACGAAGTCGTCGAGCCCGAACAGGAGCTGGAGGTCGAGGGGGCCGATGGCGGTCTGGTCGATCGTCCAGTTGGCGATGATGTGTGCGGCGTGGGCCTGGATGAGAGGGACGTAGGCAGCGTCCAGACCGGCGTTCCCGCACTCCTCGGCGGCGAAGGACTCGAGCGCATCGACGAGCTTGACGTCGTCTCGCAGGGCGTGCGTGATCATGGTCACGAGCTCTTCGACGGCCATGTGCAGTCGTGCGCGCAGTTCGCGGTCAGTCAGCCAGAAGCCCGTTGCGCGGGGCTGAAGCGGGCTAGCGTTGTCGGTGCTCATCGTGGTTCCTGTCGGTTCTGCTCCCAGGCACTGGGGCGCGGGATGTGGGGGTGGGGTAGGGGTCGCGTCGCGCAGCTTGTTTGGGGTTGGGCTGCTGAGGCTGATCAGCTCATGCCTTCATACGACTGTCGGTGTCGTAGAGGCCGCGCTCGGCGGGGTGGAGCAGGTGCTGCACCACGAAGCTCCGCCCGGCGATCTTGTAGAGGCCGCGTCCTCGGGTCAGCGCGGCGATGGCCTGGGTTTCGACGCCGGTGAGACCCAGCAGGCTTGCGGTGGCGGCGAGTTGGTCGGGTTCCTGGCGGTAGATGATGCGTGTCGCGCAGTCGGTGAGCAGACCCTCGGCCAGGGCCCGGCCGCGGGAGCCGGCGTCGCCTGCCGACAGCAGGTCGGACAGGCGGTGGATCACCAGGAGGTTGGCGATGCCGAGGCCGCGGCTGAGCTTCCACTGCTGCTGCATGCGTTCGAGCAGCGGCAGGTGGCGCAGGAGCCGCCATGCCTCGTCGTAGACGACCCAGCGCCGTCCGCTGCCGGGGTCCGACAGCGCGGCCTCCATCCACGCCGAGGCGCAGGTCATGGCCAGGATCAGTCCGGTGTCGTCCCCGGCGGAGCCGAGCTGGGACAGGTCGATGCTCAGCATCGGCGCCTTCGGGTCGAATTCCACGGTGCTCGGCGCGTCGAACATGCCGGCCAAGTCGCCCTGCACCAGGCGCCGTAGCGCGTGGGCGAGGTCCTCGGCCGCGGCGCCGAGGCGGCGGGCGGGGTCGCCGAGGGCGTCGTCGAGGCGGCGGGCGTTGCCGAGCATCGCGGCGATGTCCCCGAGTAGCGGCACCCGGCGGGCGTGCTCGGCGTCGGCGACGACCTCGTCGAGCGCGATGTCGAGCGCGGTGTGCTCCATCGGGGCCAGATCGCGGTGGAGCACGGTGCGGGCGAGTGCGCTGAGCAGCAGGAGTCGTCGCTTGCGGACCTCTGCCGCCCAGTCGGTGGGGTTGGCTCCGGCGGGGGCGGCGGGCGCGTCCAAGGGGTTCAGCCTGCCGCTCATCCCGGGGCCGAGCGCGATGGTGCGCCCGCCGAGTGCCTCGGCCACCCCGCTCCATTCCCCCTTGGGGTCGCAGGGGATGTAGACCTTGTAGCCGTGCGCGATGCTGCGCAGTGCAAGCGACTTGGCGAGTGCGCTCTTGCCCATGCCGATGACTCCGGCCAGCAGGACGTTGGGGTTGGTAAAGCCCTCGACCTTGCCGTACAAGCTGAACGGGTCGAATGAGAATCCGGCTTCGGCATGCACGTCGCGGCCGATGTAGATGCCGCCCGCGCCGAGGCCGCCTTCGGCGAGGAAGGGGAATGCTCCGGCGGCGACGGCGGTGGTCATGCGGTGCGGCGGGAGCTTGAGCTTGCCGCCGCGGGCGGAGGCGGGACCGGGTCGGCCGGCGGCCGGGTAGGTGGGGCGCTCGTCGAGTTCGTCGACGGCGGTGTCGGTGCGATGGTCGGGCCGATCGGCGAGGCGGGCCTCGCGCTGGGCGGCGGCGAGGTCGCGCCGCGCTTGGCGGCGCTCGTCGCGGCCACGGCGGGTGGGGGTGAACAGCGCGCTGGCGCTGGTGCTGGTGCGTATGCGCAAGGGGGTGGGTCTCTTCTCGCCGGGCCGGCTAGTGACGGATCATGCCGGTGGTGACGGCTTGCAGATCTGCGGGTGTGGTGAAGTACCGCACCCGCTTGGAGGTCTTGAGGTGGCGCTGGCAGATCGTCAGCTCGGGGGCGCCCTCCGGTAGCCGCAGTCCGCATGCCTCGCGGGTGGGCAGCCGGCCGTCGTCGCGCGGGGCTGCGTGGTAGGCGGCGTGAAGGTGCTCGGCGGTCTGCCACAGCCGGATTCGCCCGTTGTGCAGGTGAGCGCCTTCGGTGGCGACGTGGGCACGGGTGCGGACCGTCGCCTGGTCGACCAGGAGGTGGAGGGCGACGACGTGCTCGTGCAGAGCGTCGAGTTCCTCGCGGGTCAGCGGCTGGTCGCTGGTCAGCTCTGTGGCGCGATGGCAGGCGAGGGAAGCGGTGGCGAACCCGATCAGGTTCGTCTCGTCGTGGTGCATGGGGTGCCCTTCGGCGGTCAGAGTCGGGCCAGGGGGAGGGCGGCAGCGGTGAAAGCCTCGGCCTGCTGCATCGTCAGGCGGCGCAGGTCGATCAGGGCGGCGACGGCGGCGGTCTCGACCTGGGCGCACGCGGCGCTGAGCTGGTCGGCGTCGTCGGCGGAGACGACGAGCAGGCCGGTCATGGCGACGTCGGCGTGGCCGGCGATGAGCTGCAACTCGCGCTGCTTGACGTCGGCGTACTCGACGGTGTCGGCCTCGGAGTCGACCTGGCCGCGGCGCACGCGCTCGGCGGCGTCCGAGATGATCGTCGCCTTCTTGCGCTGGACGTCCTTGAGGGCGGCGTCGAGCTGCTGGGGGGTGTAGAGGAGCGAGAGGGTGCGCCGGACGCCGGAGGAGTAGAGGAGTTGGTGGAGGAAGCCGGCCGATGTCTCGGTACGGGGCCACTGCTCGATCCAGAAGACGGCGTGGTGCGCGGAGTCGGTGCGGATTTTTTCCGTCTCCTCGACCAGCACAACCGGACCGGCGGCGGCGACATCGGCCTCGGGGCGGCCGGAGTCGGACCAGCGTTCCAGCGCACCGAGGACCGCGGGGTCGTAGGCGGTGCGGACCGTGGCCGCGATCTCGCCGGCGGTCAGCCAGCCGCCGGGGGTCAGCCCCGCGCTGCGGACGGAGGCGTCGAGGCTGGAGGTGAGCTGCTGGAGGACGGCGAACGCTCCGGCCAGGCCGCCTCCGGCCTGGTTGATCAGGCGGCGGGCGGCGCGCAGGTCCAGCGCGATGGCGATGTAGGCCTCGTGGGGCGCGGCGGATGGGCCGGCGGCGGAGAGCAGGTCCTCGTAGATCGGGCCTGCGACCGGCGTGTTGGGCCGGCCGTGCTCCAGCCAGTACCGCTGCAGGGCATCACCGGAGTCCGGGACGGTGCGCTCCATCACCTGGATGCGGGCGATCTGCCCGGAGCGGGACAGCGCGGCCAGCGCCCTTCCCCACCCGGCGACGTTGCCGGCTTGCGTGGAGGGATCGAGCAGCGCGAACGCGCGGCTGCTGACGCGGGTGACGGCGGTGAGGGTGGCCTGCTGCTGGTCGTGGACCGCGCCGAGACGGCGGTCGGGGGAGGTGACCGCGCGCAGCGAGGCGGCGGTGCCGGGCAGGTGGAGCAGGCCCTCGATGCGGGGGCGGGTCGAGGGGCGGGCCAGCCACAGCAGCTGGCCGCGGGTGCGGCGCAGCCAGTAGCGCAGGGCGATCGGCGCCCACTCGGCCAGCGACCGGCCGCGGATCCGGAAGACGACGACGGCGGCCAGCAGCACCCACAAGGGGGTGAGGGCGAGCGCTCCGACGATGCCGACCGTCATCAGGACGGCGAGCAGGACGGCGCCGCCGATCGCGGTGAGGACGAGCTGCGGGAGGGTCAGGCCGAGGAGGATGCCCCGGCGGCTTCTGGTGGGGAACTTGATGGTGGCGGGGGTCTGGCTGGGGGTGCTCAGGAGGCGCTCTCTTGGTGCGGGGGCGGGAGGGCGACCCCGGGCCCTGCCGGCGGCCACCTACCGACGTCGGTAGGTGGCCGCAGGGAGGACAAGGCAGAGACGTTTCTGCCGGGCGGGGTGCGGAGGGGAAGCGCGGGGCCGGGCAATGCCCGGCGGGCCGTCAGGACGGCGAGCGCTGCGGAAAGATGAACCGCTGGCCGGTGCTGGCGCCAGAGGCGGCGGGTCCGGAGGGCGAGGCGATCACAGGGTCGAAGTCCGGGCCGCCGCCGGTCGGGGCGGGAGAAGACCCCGGCGTCGACAGGCCGGGGGAACCGGCCGCGGTGTGGGCGTCTGCGGCCGGGCTCGACCCGCCGGACGCAGACGGGGCACCGGATCCGGTGCCGGACGTGCCGGCGCGGGTGATGAGCGCGCGGCCCTGGTCGCCGTCGGACCGGTCGGTGGCGGGACGGCTAACCAGCGGCACGCCGCCGTCGCCGCCGCCGGAACGCTGGGACTCGCCGTATTTGAACGAGGTGGGCGTCGCCTTGGCGAGGGTGTCGGTGCTCGGACCCTCGGGCCCGCCACCTCCACCGCCCTGGCCCGTGCCGACGGACTGCATGCCGGGGACCTGGGAAGGCCCGGCGGGGCTGGCGCCGGCCGCGCCCGCTCCGGCCGCTGCTCCGCCGGAGCCCGCGGTCATGGCCATCTGCCCGCCCTTCTTGGCTGCGGCGCTGGCGGTCTGGAGTCCGGCGGCGGTGGAGCGGTGCAGGTCGTGCGACTGGCCGTCGCCGGCCCAGTGGATGAACTTGTAGATCATGAAGGGGGCCAGCAGGACCAGGGCCATGACGACGAGGCCGGCGATGATGTCGCTGAGCGCCTGGATGCCGTCCTTGGTCTCGCTGTTGCCGATCGCGGAGACGCCGACGAGCATGATGATCGTCATGACCATCTTGGAGAAGACCACGGTCGCGGTGGCCTCGATCCAGCGCCGCCGCCAGTCGCGGGTCGGCTCCCACGGGCCGCCGGCCGCGGCGAAGGGGGCCAGGATCACGAGCACCAGGATGCTGACCTTGCGAAAGATCATCATGCCCCAGTAGAGGATCGCGCCGACGGCGCAGCCGAGTGCGACCAGGGCGGGGATGGCCCAGCCCAGCGGCGACGTGACCGAGATCATCGAGACCTTGACGATGCGGCGCACCGCGTCGTCCATGCTGGCGTTGGCCACGGTGAACAGGCCGCGGGACAGGGCGTCGACCACCACCAGGGCGACGCCGGTGAAGGTGATCGCGGTCAGGGCGAAAAAGATGCTGCTGACGGTGGCGGTGACGGCTTGGCCGAGGGCTTGGCCGTCGCGGCGCCAGGCGGCTCTGATGAGCTGCAGGATGAACGTCATCACGATCATCGTCAGCGCGATCGGCAGGATGAGCGCGTAGTTGTTGCGGAACCAGTCGGCGTTCAGATCGACGTTGGTGGTCTTGTCGACGGCGCGGCTGGCCAGGTCCACGGCGCTCTTCGCCAGGTCGCCGCAGGACTTGGCGATCCAGTTGCCGATGCTCTCCGTGATGGAGTCGGACACTCCGCCGACGACGGTGTCGCAGAGAAGCCCCGCACCGGGAAGATCACAGAAACCGATGGTCTCCTCCTCAAGTAAGAGACGGGCAGGGGTGGTTAGGGGTACACGGTGGAGGCGACGGAGGCGAGCGCGCAGTCGCTGCCGGGTCGGCACTGGACGGCGAGGGTGATGGCGCGGTCCTCGGCGCCCTGTCCGCCGCCGTCCCAGTCGACGTTGACCTTGGCGGTGACCGTGACGGCGTAGATGTAGGCCTGGGTGAAGGTGCCGGGGTTCTGTTCGATGGCCTTGGTGTAGGCGTCGGGCACGTGGGCGGCGATGTTGCTGGCCGTGGAGGTCTGGCCGCTGTCGCGCAGCCGCGACCAGAGCACCGGGTCGGGCACCTGGCCGGCGACGGAGTCGCCGTCGGCGTACTGGGACTCCGGGGTGAGCCACAGGCGCAGGCCGGACACGAAGTCCTGCTGGGTGACCTTGCGCGAGTCGTAGGTCCACAGCGTCTGGACGAAGGCCGCGGCGAAGTCGGTCGGGCTGGTGGTGTGCGGGGGGCGGGCCACGGTGGTGCCCGCCTCGGTGGCGGTGGCGGTGGCGCTCGGGCGGGCCGAGGCGGTGGCCGAAGGGGTGGAGAGCACGGAGGAGCTGGGACTCGGCGCGGGGTGGTCGGTGTGGCCGCCGCCTGCCAGCCGGGCGAGGAGCCCGGCCAGCAGGCCGACGACCAGCAGCACGCCCAGCCCAATCAGAAGCCGACGGCGGAACGTCGAATCACCGCCGGAGACAAGGGACTTGGGCTTGGGCACTTACTTGACCTGCGTCCCCAGGGCCGAGAAGAAGGCGACCAGGCCGTTGGCGGCGCCGAGGAGCAGGGCGACGCCGGCGCTGACCATCGCGCCCTGCTTGCCCTTCTGTTCGGCGCCATGGCTGCCGCTGTGGTGGCCCCAGGCCCAGACGACGCCGGCGACGCAGAGCGCGCCGACGGTTGCGATCACCGCGAACAGGTTGATGGAGGAGACGACCTGCTTAAGGACGCTCAGGCCGGGAAGGCCGCCCTCGGCCGGGGCGACGCCCGGGTCGAACGCGAGGTTGGTGGCCGCCTGGGCGGCGAGGATCAACGACAAACGGGTCTCCAAAGAGGGGTTTTGGGTACGCTGAGGCGCGGAGCGGCGCCACGCCGGCGCGGGAAGGGAAGAGGGGAAGAGGCTCAGGGGGCTACTCGGCGGATCGCGATCACGCCGGATTTCCACGAGCTGTACGAGGCGACGCGCACGACGTCGCCGGTGTGCGGTGCGTGCACCACCAGGCCGGAGCCGATGTACATGCCCACGTGTTCAGGCCCGTTGGGGCCCTGCTCGGTGAACAGCAGATCGCCGGCGCGCAGTTGGTCGGGCGAGACGGCAACGCCCTGCTTGACCTGGGCATAGGTGGTGCGCTCCAGCGTGATCCCAGCTGCCTTGTAGGACTGCTGCATCAGGGCCGAGCAGTCGCAGCGTCCCATCGGATCGGGTCCGTGGCTGTTGGTGCAGCTTCCGCCCCACTGGTAGGGGGTGTTCAACTGCCCCAGGGCCCACCGGATCGCGGACTGCACGGCCACAGGGGCGTCGGTGGGAATCTGGTAGCCAGTCGGCAGCACGCCTGGCGGGATGATGCCCCAGTCGGTGGTGGTGCCCGGCGGCGTGCAGGAACTCGGCGAGGCGCTCGGAGCCGGGGTGGCGGTGCCCGCCACCGGAGCTTTGAGCGCTGTCCCGATCGCCTGCTGCAGAGCGGTCGCCAGCGGCTCCCACTGCGCATAGGCATCCGGGTACCCACTGGCCTGGACCTTCTGCGCCGCGACGGTGAGCGGCAGATCCTGCCAACCTGACACCTTGAGCAGTGCCTGGTAGAACGCGGTGGACGCGTACACCGGGTCCTGCAACTGCGCCGCAGTGCCCCACCCTTGGGAAGGGCGCTGCTGGAACAGCCCGAGCGAGTCGCGGTCGCCGCTGGACAGGTTCCGCAGCCGCGACTCCTGCATCGCGGTGGCCAGCGCGATCACCTGGCCGCGCGGCGGCACCTTGAGGGCGACGCCGGTGGCGACGATCGTCTGGGCCATCGGGATCTGCACGCTCGGCAGATCCAGTCCGGCGACGGGAGCGGTCGGCCCGGCGGCGCCGGACAGGATCAGCTTGACCGCCGCCTGGATCGCGGCGGTGTCCACAGGCTGTGGACCGCCGCTGCCGGAGCAGGCTCCGCTCCCGCTGTCGAACTTCCCGTCCTTCTGCGCGCCCATGGCGACCGGAAGGATCAGCGCGAAAGGGGTCAGAAGAATGGCGGCGCCGAGACCGGCGGCAACCTTCTTCACACCGCCTGCCGCAGGCGGAGCGACTCCCTTCGATGCGGCCCCGGCGGGGCGATAAAGGGCATGGGCAGGTGAAGTCCCGTCAAAGAAATCTCCGATCGTGTGGCGGCGCGGGCGACCCGTCGAAAGGCGGCCCGGCGCTGGGGCGATAAGTGGGGAGTCGCGGCGGGGAAAGCGGTGAGCTGTTGTTCCGGCGGAAGTGCTCGCATCCATCGGGCCAGGTCGAACCGCTTGCGGCGACGTTTACGAACCTAGGAGCCGGAATATTGCCTCTGCAAGGAGTTCGCGAATATTCGCGAAAATTGCCGAAGTCCTTGCATAGGCAATATTGCGAATCCTAGGGTCGTTTCCAGGCCCGGCGGTGCTCTGCGCTGCGGGGCCTTCCGTGCGCCCGCCCCGACCGGAATCGCCGCCCGGCGAGGCCATCTCGCGCAACAACGCCCCCACTTCCTGCGAGGACATTTGACGACCGACTACACCCTTCTCCGGGGCGATGCCCTGACCCGACTGGCCGCACTGCCGAGCGGCACCGTCGACTGCGTCATCTGCGACCCGCCCTACAACAGCGGCGGGCGTACGACGCAGGAGCGCGTCGGTCGAAGCGCCAAGGAGAAGTACACGACCGCCGGATCCAAGCGGGCCCTGGCGGACTTCCCCGGCGAGAACAAGGACCAGCGCAGTTACGGCTTCTGGCTGAGCCAGCTGCTCACCGAGGCGTACCGGTTGACCGTGGACGGCGGCACCGCCTGCGTCTTCACTGACTGGAGGCAGTTGCCCACCACCACGGACGCGCTGCAGGCCGGCGGCTGGACCTGGCGCGGCATCGTGCCCTGGCACAAGCCCGCCGCCCGTCCGCAGAAGGGTCGCTTCACCCAGAACGCGGAGTTCGTCGCGTGGGGCTCCAAGGGCGCGATGGACGGCGACCGCAACCCGGTCTACCTGCGCGGCCTGCTGGAGGGCAGCCAGCCCTCGGGCAGCAAGCGCCAGCACATCACGCAGAAGCCGGTGGGCATGATGCGCGACCTGGTGCAGATCTGCCCGCCCGGCGGCACGGTCCTCGACTTCACCGCGGGATCCGGCTCGACCGGCGTCGCCGCGCTCCTCGAAGGCCGCAGCTTCCTCGGCATCGAGCTGACGGACCACTACGCCGACATCGCCGAACAGCGCCTGGCAGAGGCCAAGGCCGCCGCCGAGGTGGCCGCCCAGGCCGCGGCATAGCCGACGTCCTCGCCGTTTCGCACCGCCTCAGGAGACCCCTCTGCCCAGCAACTGCCCCACCATGCCCCGCACCGAGCACGACCTCACGGACGAGGCCGACTGCTTCGACGGGTGGAGCCTGCACCAACTGCCCGACGGCGGCGAGGCGTTCGTCAGCCCCTGCCAGCGCGTGCGGCTGCACTTCCCGGCCGCCACCGCTTGGGAGCCCTCGGTGACGATCGCCGCCTACGACACCCCCACCGGTCACGCCCGGTGGCGCGCCCGGTTCGAGGACAGCGCGCCGGAGGAGGTGATCGGCTTCCTGCTGTGCGCCGTCGCCCACGACCTCGCCAAGCCCGACCGCTACGACCAGCAGCGGGCACTGCGGGGTCCGGCGCTTACCGACCCCGCCGACGTCCTCGACAACGCCACCTGCCCTGGCGCTGCCGGTACGTGGTGCGGCTGCCCCCGGCTCTTCGGTCTGGACCTCACCGGTACTAGGGCCTGTGTGATGTCGTGATCAATATTGCGGTTTCGTGCCCGCCCGAAGGCGGAATCCGGTAGGACGCTGTGTGTGACGCGTAGGCAACTCAC
>NZ_BAAATR010000035.1:0-100360 GCF_039533515.1 Kitasatospora cystarginea
GACCGGTGGGAGGTTGCCGTCCGGGTCCACCACCGCGCCCTCCGAGCGCGGGAAGAACTCGTACCAGGACCCGAACAGCGCCCGCTGCCGGTCCACCACCAGATCGAACGGCCCTGTCTCGGTGAGGAGTTCACGCAGCGGATGACGGGCGAGGGTCTGCCTGATCCGCTCCTCGCCGGCCGCCGCCAGCCGGTGCGCCGGGGGCAGCTTCTCGTCCCGCAGCACTCGCGCCGCGCCCAGCAGGGCGGACCGGCCGGCGCCGCGCGGGACGCCCCCGGCGGCCCGCTCCAGGAGCAACGCCCCTTCCTCCAGCACGAGTTCGATGTCCTGGCCGGCCGGAACCTTGATCTCGGCGGTGTGCAACCAGTCGGCGACCGGGTCGCTCCAGGTCTCCACGGTGTAGGTCCATCGGCCTTCCGCGTCGGGGGTGACCTCGGCCCCCCAGCGGTCGGTACCGGGCGCCAGCTCGCGCATCGGCGTCCACCGGCCCCGGCGGCCACGCGGGCCGCGAAGCACCACATTGGCTCCGACGGCACCGTGCCCCTCACGGAAGATCGTGGCGGTGACGGGGAAGGTCTCGCCCAGTACCGCCTTCGCGGGTCTGCGCCCGAGGTCGACCAGGGGCTGGACCTCCAGCACGGGGATCCGGCCGATGGCCGGGGACTGCTGCGGATGGGTCGGCTGGATCGTGATCGTGCTCATTTCCGGGATCTCCTCGGCAGGCGGTCGAACGGAAAGGACGAGCGGTACGGACAGGACGAGCGGTACGCTCGGGCCGCGCGGGATCGGCGGGGCACGCGGCCCGAGCGGAGCGTGCGGCATGGGCGGAGCGTGCGGCGCGCGCGGCGCGCGCGGGTGGGGAAGCCGGACAGTGCATGCGGAAACGTCTCGCCAGGGGGATGTCCGGCCGGACTCAATCGGCGGACGAGCGCCGGGCGGCCAGTTGCTCGATGATGGTCCGGGCGAACAGATGGCAGTGGTTCCCGGTGCGGGCGGTGACCAGGTCGCGGTCCACCACGATGTCCTGGTCCACGAAGACCCCGCCCATGTTGCGCAGGTCGCCGAGCAGGTTGTTGTGCACCACCGCCCGGCGGCCCCGGATCACCTGCGGGATAGGGGCGGCCAGCCACATGCCGTGGCAGATGATGCCCTTGACGATGGCCGGGTCGGCGAACGCCCGGCGCAGGAAGGCCGCGGCCGGCGGGAGGCGGTCGACCTCCTCGGTGTACCGCAGGCGGTCGGCGACGATACCGGACGGGACGATCACCGCCGCGAACTCCTTGAGCCCGTACTCGTCCAGTTCCTCGAAGGACTCGTCGACCTCGAACGGCAGCCCGTGCTCGTGCCCCCGGAAGACCAGCCGGTCGTTTCCCCAGAGCCGGGTGAGGAAGTGCGTCTCGGCACCTTCCTCGGCGAACCGGCGCTGGTAGTAGAGGATTTCGGGCTCGTAGAAGTCGCTCTCCATCAGTACCGCGATCTTGAGACCGTTCAGCCGCACGGTCCTCACACCCCTCTCGGTCAGCTGGTGCGGTCGATGACCAGGTCGATGAGGAACGGCCCCGGGTGGGCCAGCGCCTCGGTGATCGCCGGGGCGGCCTGCTCCGGCTTCTCCACCCGGACGGCCCGCACGCCCAGCGACTCGGCGAGCGCCACGAAGTCGATCTCCGGCCGGGTGAGGTCGAAGGCCCCGGGGAAGTCGTGGGGTTCGATGCCCTGGGTCCGCCAGTACTGCTCGATGTTGTGGTCGAGCAGCCGGTAGCGGCCGTTGTTGCAGATCACGAACTTGGCAGCGATCTCGTAGCGGGCGGCCGTCCACAGGGCCTGGAAGGTGTACATGCTGCCGCCGTCGCCGGTGAACCCGACCACCGTGCGCTCCGGGTGGGCGAGCTTGGCGCCGATGGCGCCCGGGATGCCCACGCCGAGCGATCCGCCCCGGGTCTGGAACCAGTTCCCGGGCACGTTCGGCGGGTTGTGCTGGAAGATGCCCGGCGAGCAGGTCAGCGCCTCGTCGAAGAGGATGGCGTCCGGGGGCAGTTGCAGCGACAGCTGGTGGCCGAAGAAGCCGGCCGTCAGCGGCCCGTCCGCCCCGCTGTCCCGCTCCACCGCCTCGGCCAGCGCCGCGGACTTCTCCTCGGCCCATCCCTGCAGCCGGCGCCGGGCGGCCTGCCGCTGCTCCTGGCTCAGCCGGTGCTCCAGCGCGTCGGCGAGCCCGGCCAGTGTCGGCCTCGGGTCGGCCACCAGACCGAGGTCGACCGGGAAGTTCTTGGCGATGGCACCGCTGTCCAGATCGACATGGACGACCGGAGCACCCTCGGCGAACACCCCCTCCAGCGCCGGGAACACCTCGGGCAGCGCATAGGTACCGGTGATCAGCACGGCATCGGCCGCCGAGGTGACCCGACTGCTGACCGAGCCGAACATGTGGCCGAGCTGGCCACGGTAGGCGGGGTGGTCGACCGGCAGGTTCACCTCGGCCCAGTCCGCGCCCCAGACCTCCGCGCCCCAGACCTCGGCCAGCCGGGCGAGTTCCCGCTGCGCCCCGGCGAAGTGGATGCCGTCGCCCGCGATGATCAGCGGCCGCTCGGCTCCGGCCAGCAGCGCGGCGGCTTCCGCCTGGGTGCCCTGCTCGGGCACGGTCGCGGTCCGCAGGTACGAGGTCGGAACCACCGGCTCACTGGTCGGGCTGTCCAGTACGTCGGCCGGCAGCACCACCATGACCGGCCCGTACGGCGGGGTGGCGGCGACCTTGAAGGCCCGGCGCAGCACCCGCAGGGTGGAGTCCGGATCCACCACCCTGGTCGCCCACTTGGTGACCGGTCCGGCCATGCCGACCAGGTCCGCGGCCATCTGGGCCTCCATGCTGTCGTAGGCCAGCCCGGCCTCGCCTACCAGTACCACTAGCGGAGCGTGGCCGCGCATCGCCTGGTACAGCATGCCGATGCCGTTGCCGAGGCCGACCCCGGAGTGCAGTTGCAGCAGGGCCGGCCTGCGGGTGGCCCGCGCGTACCCGTCGGCGAGGCCGACGACCGCGGCCTCCTGCAGCGCCAGCACGTACTCCAGCTCCGGGAAGCCGCGCAGTTCGTCCAGGAAGCCCTGTTCCACGGTGCCGGGGTTGCCGAACATGTACCTGATGCCGTCGGCCTTGAACTGTTCGAGCATCGCCACCCGGGCGGGCCTGCTCACCATGTCGTCCTCTCCATCCGTTCCGTGCGGTAAGGGAGTTGGTCGGGACGGGCGGCCGGTACGATCGCCACGGCCGCCCGTCCCCGGGCTGCGTCAGGCGGTGTAGCCCCACTGCCGCAGGCCCTGCTCCAGGACCTCGACCAGCTTCTGGCCGGTGAGGTAGGAGTCGGGGGTGGAACGCCCGGTGATGAACGGGTAGTCGACGATCACCGAGGTCTCCTTGCCGAAGTTGCCGTGGAAGGCGCCCTCGGGTGCGGTGGCGTCACGCAGGATGTACTCCAGCGGGTACGGCGGCGGGCCGATCACGAAGTCGGTCCCCATGAAGCCGGTGCCGTCCTTGTAGTCGTACTCGATGCAGTGACCGGTGATGTGCTTGTTGCGGATGATGCTCGCCCGGTCGTCCTGCTCCCTGGCGAATGCCAGGGCGGCGACGCCGTAGCACTCCGCGGCGATCGGCAGACCCAGGTGGTAGAAGGCCAGGATCAGGTCGTGGATGCGCCAGTTGTTGGCCAGGTCGACGATCGGGCCGCTGCCGCCGACGATCAGCAGCGCGTCGTAGCGGTCCGCGACCTGCTGCTGCACGTGCTCCCGGCGGGTCTGGTAGCCCTCCCAGGCCCGCAGGAAGTCGCTGCGGCTGCGGTAGGGCCGGTCGGGCAGCCAGGAGGAGAGGTTCAGCGGGTTGTCCAGCCGGTCCGAGCTGTCGATCGCCTTGACCTTCTCCGCCATCTCGGTGCTGGTCACCGAGCGGCCGAGCGGCGGGTCGATGTACTCGGGGTCGTAACTCGGCGGCAGGGCCACCGGACGCTTGCCGGTGGGCGTCGCGAAGGTGACCTCGTAGCCGGCCTCGTCGAAGGTCTCCAGCGGACCGATCAGTTCCTCGCCCCAGTAGCCGTACTCGGAGAGGACCACGAGAATGCGTTTCTTCGCCATCGGTGATGGCCTCCTTGGAGGAAGGTGGGTTGGCGGCACTCGGTGGCGTCGGGCGCGCCGTCCGGAACCGGATCCGGCCGCCCTCGCAGTGCCCGACTCCTGTGTAGCAAGCGGCTGCAGGGGGCCGCGAGAGTCGAGGGGCGACCCGTCGGGCACACGTCAGGTCCGTCTGCGCACTACTCCAAGTCGAGCCTCTGCCGAGCTGGTTCGGGATGTCCCGGGGTGAGTGGGGTGGACCGGGGTGGGTCCGGGCGGTTTCGGGCCACTGCCGGGCCAGTTGGGCGCACCGAGCGGCTCCGGGCCGACGCGGGGCGGAAAACAGAGATCCCCCGGCCGGTTGCGATGCAACCAGCCGGGGGGATGCCTCTATGCGGAGGCTATATGACGCTACGTCAGCTGACCGGAGTGCGGACCGTGCTCTCCAGCAGGCCCCGGTAGCGGCGGCCGGCCTCGGCGACGTCCTCGTCGGTGTAGGTGCGGACACCCTGGAAGATCAGCGGGTCGGCGTAGACCATGCCGCACAGGTGTGCCGTGGCGTCCAGCGGGAGGAGCAACTGGCGGGCGGTGAACCGGTTGTAGCCGTCCGGACGGTAGGACTTCTCCGGGCCGCCGGTCGTGGTGACGAGCTGCAGGGTCTTGCCGTGCAGGGCGTCGCCGCCGGCGCCGTAGGCGAAGCCCTCCAGCAGGACCTCGTCCAGCCACTGCTTCAGCCGCGGCGGCACCGAGTACCAGTAGAACGGGAACTGAAGCACGATGACATCGTGCTCGACCAGCAGCCGCTGCTCCCGCTCGGCGTCGATCGGGCCCTCTGGGTAGGCGGCGTACAGGTCGTGGACGGCCACGTGCTCGGTGTCACGGGCCTGGGCCACCAGGGCGGAGTTGATCCGCGAGGTGTCCGGGTTCGGGTGGGCGAACACGACAAGGGTGCTGGTGGAACTGGGCATTGGGGGCTCCAGTGCTTGTTGGGTCGGCCCCTGCCCCGCCCGTGCGCTCGCGGCACGCGGGCCGGGCACGGTACCGGAGGGTTCGGTCAGCGCTCTTCGAGCAGCCAGTCGCCGACGCGGTCACCGATCATGATGCAGGTGAGGTTGGTGTTGGCACGGATCATGATCGGCATGACCGAGGCGTCCGCGACGCGCAGGCCGGGCACGCCGTGGACCCGGCAGCGGGAGTCGACGACGGCCATCGGGTCGTCGGCCGGGCCCATCTTGGCCGTGCCCACCGGGTGGAAGTGCGTTCCGACCGCCGACATCATGAACTCGTCGAGCGCCTCGTCGGAGGCCAGCACCTCGGGACCGGGCACCATCCGGCCGGTGGCGAACATCTCGAAGGCCCGGCTGCTGGCGATCTGGGCGGCCAGCCGCATGCCGGTCCGCAACCGGCGCCGGTCCTCGGGGTGGTCCAGGAAGTTGAACTCGATGTGCGGAGCCGCCTCCGGGTCCGTGCTGTCGATGGTCACCCGGCCGCGCGAGAGCGGCCGCTCGATGCCGGCGGAGAGCATGAAGACCTTGTCGGTGCCGACCGCCTCGACCAGGGCGGGGGCGTAGCCGTTCAGGTCGACGTGGTTGAACAGGTAGATCTGCATGTCGTTGAACTCCGCCGACTCCGGCGCCGTGTACTGCAGCAGGATCTGCGTCACGGGCAGCGAGTCGTCGTAGACACCGGGCCGCGGCTTCAGGGTGACCATGCAGGTGGGGTGGTCGAGCAGGTTCTCCCCCACCCCGGGGAGGTCGGCCACCACCGGGACCCCGAGCCGCTCCAGGGTGGCGGCCGGGCCGATGCCCGAGCGCATCAGCAGGGCCGGGGTGCCGATGGCCCCGGCGCAGAGGGTGATCCGGTCGGCGTGCACCGTCTCCGCGACGCCGTCGGTGATCACGCGTACCCCGACCGCCCGACCGTCCTCGAAGACGATCCGGTCGACCGTCGTGTTGGCCCGGATCTCCAGTTGTTCACGCTTGCGCACCGGTCCCAGGTACGCCGTGGCCGTCGAGACCCGAGTACCGTCCACCAGGTTCTGCGCCAGCGGTCCGACACCGGTGCCCTCCGGCGAGTTGTGGTCCGGCATGTCGGGGAAGCCGAGGCCCTTGCAGGTGTCGAGCAGTGCCCGCTGCAGCGGGGTCAGCTGCTCGTCCCGCCAGCGGGCGACCGGGATCGGGCCGCCCTTGCCGTGCAGCGGCTGCCCGAAGTCCTTGTCGTCCTCCATCCGGACGAAGTACGGCAGGACGTCCTCCCAGGTCCAGCCGTCGTTCCCGAGGCGCGCCCACTCCTCGAAGTCCAGCGGGTGCGGACGGACCGCCAGGCAGGTGTTGATGGCGGAGGTGCCGCCGACCACCTTGCCGCGGGCCAGGTGGATCTCCCGACCGGGGACGGCCTCGGCCTGGTAGCCCCAGTCGTGCCCGGCGAAGGACGGGTAGAGGCCGTTGCGCAGGTTCTCCGGCAGGGTCCCGGGGTCTGGGTAGTCCGGGCCGGCCTCGATCAACAGCACCTGGTTGGACGGCTCCTCGGTGAGCCGGGCTGCGACCACCGCACCGGACGATCCGGCGCCGATGACGATGTCCGTGTATTTGACCATTGCGACAAGCTCCTTGTCTGCGACAGTTGTGCGACATGAGTTGTGCTGGTGGTGCGAGGGGTGCGGTGCGGAGAGTGCACTGTGCAAGGGAGTGCGAGGCGCGGAAGGTTTGCGGTGCGGGCGACCGCGTGGTCCGGCTGCGGGCCACGCGGTCGCCCGGCCGGATCAGTGCTGGTGCGTGCCCCACCAGCGGCGCGGCGTCGTGATGACGGCCGTGATCAGGGCCAGCAGCAGGGTGTAGGCGAGGCTCGCGGCGAAGGCCCGGCCGTAGTGGCCGGGGGAACCGGCACTGCCGAGCGTGCCGTAGAAGATGATCCCGATCAGGGCCACGCCCAGCGCACCAGCCATCTGCTGGGTGGTGGAGAGGACACCGGACGCGGAGCCGGTGTGCTCACCGGGTACGCCGAGCAGCACCTGGGCGATCAGCGGCGGGCCCATCGCACCCATCCCGGCCCCGATCACCAGCATGAGCAGGGCCAGCAGTGCGGTGCTCGGGCGGCTGTCGGCCCGCAGTGCGACCAGTGCCATGGCGATCTCACCGATGCCCAGGATCACCGCACCGAGGGCCAGAGTCCGGTGGCCCAGCGCGCGGACGATCCGCGGCGAGCCCATCGAGAGCGCGAAGAAGCCGACGCCGCAGGGCAGGCAGACCAGCCCGGACTTGAGCGCCGAGAAGCCCAGCCCCTCCTGCAGGTACAGCGCGAACACCAGGAAGAAGGAGGCCATCCCGGCGTAGACGGTGAACATCGTCAGCAGTCCGGTCAGGAAGCTCCTGGTCTTGAAGAGCGCCGGCTCGACCAGCGGAGTGCCGCCGCGCTGGGAGAGCTGCCGCTGGTGCCGGGCGAAGACGCCGAGCACCACCACGCTGGCCACCAGGCACACCCACGACCACAGCGGCCAGCCGGCCTGCCGGCCCTCGACCAGCGGGATCAGCAGCAGCAACAGACCGGGGGTGACGATGGCGAACCCGACCAGGTCGAGACCGCGGGCGGTGGCCGAACGGCTCTCCGGCACCAGGGAAGGAACGAGCGCCAGCACGGCCAGTCCCACCGGGACGTTGACCAGGAAGCAGCTGCGCCAGCCCAGGCCGAGGACGTCCGCCTGGATCAGCAGGCCGCCGATCACCTGGCCGCTGACCGAGGCCAGACCGATCGTCATGCCGAAGCCCATGAAGGCCTTCGGCCGGTCCTCGCCGGTGTAGGTGACGTTGATGATCGACAGCACCTGCGGGAAGAGCAGGGCCGCGGCCACGCCCTGCGCCATCCGGGCGAGGATCAGTAAGTTGGCACTGGTGGCCAGACCGCAGCCGGCCGAGGCCAGCGTGAACAGGGTCAGGCCGATGACGAACAGCCGCCGCCTGCCGTACAGGTCACCGAGCCGACCGCCGGTGATCAGCCCGGCCGCGTAGGCCACTCCGTAACCGGCCACCACCAGCTGGATCTGCGCGCCGCTGGCGTGCAGGTCCGACTGGGCCGACGGGATGGCGACGTTGACGATGAAGAAGTCCAGGATCGTCATGAACGTGCCGACGAGGATCACGGGAAGGGCCAGCCAACGGCGTCCGGCCGACCCGGCCGTGGGTGGGGCGAGTGCTCCGGGTGTTTCGGAGACGGTATTGCTCATTGGAGATCACTCCGTTGCTGTGCGAGGGAAAAGAGCCCGGCGACGGCCGGACGGTCGGCTGGGCAGCTACAGCGCCGCGGAGCCCGGCATCGGCGCCAGGTCCTCGACGATGTACTCGGAGATCTTCGGTTCGCCGTCGCGGAGGACCACGGTCCAGGTCTGGGTGGCGTCGAAGCCGAGCCACTCGCTCCTGGCGGCCGGCGGACTCCACACCCTGGCCTGCCAGTTGACCACGACCTGGATGTCGGCCCGGCCGTCGGCGTTGGTGCGCACCTCGACCGACTTGACCTCGTGGACCTCGTCGAAGAACCGGTTGGTGACGGCGGCGTACCAGTCGTGGAAGTCCGCCGAACCGCGCAGGGTCGCCTCGGGGAACACCATGACCAGGCCGTCCTCGGCCAGGAACGGGGTCACCTGCTCGACGGCGTCGTGCCGGTCGAGCGCCTCGTACCACTCTCGGACGATCTCCTCGATCTGCCCGGTGGTCAACTCCTGCTTTCCCATGGGGATTTCCTTTCCGGAATGGGTGGACAGCGAGCCGCCAGGGCAGTTCCTCTGCCTCAGGCAGCCAGGCTCCCGCACCGTCGCCGCCTCACCACGGCGGATGCGGGCACTGCGTGCGCATCTGAGCAGGTTCGCGCTCGTACTACGTCAAGTCGCCGGCCGGGCGGGAGTGCGCGGCGGCCCGCGCACTCCCGTCGGCCGCGGGTCAGGCCAGTTCGGCCGGGTCCTGGTCGACGTACCCCTGGCTGACCTCGACCACCACTCCGTCGGGGTCGGTCACCCAGACCGTGCGCCAGCCGGGGATGTGCTCGTCGAAGCCCAGCGGTCCGAGGGAGACGTCGAAGCTCCCGTCGGCCGCCGCCAGGAAGGCGTCGAGGTCGTCCACCTGGAACGCCAGGTGGCGTACCGAGCCCGGGTTCGGCGGGCCGTCCCCGCCGGCCCTGGCGGCCGGCTCCGCCTGGGCCGGGAACAGCTCCAGGCAGGCGGCGTCGTTGCGCAGGAAGACCACCCGGACGTCCGGCGTCTCGACCACCCGCGCCCGGCGGAAGCCGAACCAGCGGGTGTAGAACTCCTCGGTGCGCTGCTGGTCCTGGCAGTTGAGGCCGACGTGGGCCCAGCGCACGCCGTTGGCTCCCGCCATCACGCCACCTTCTCCAGTGATCGGACCCGGTAGGTGACGATCTCCAGCCGGCCGGTCCGGAAGGACCGCCGCACCTGCCAGGACTGCAGCCCGCGGAAGGCCGAGCGGGATCCGTCGGCGCGCGTGGTGGCCTTCCAGATGACCGCGAGGTCCACGTCCACCGCGCCCGCGAGGTCGCCGGGGGTGACCTTGAGGTACTCCAGGTCGTGGGTGTGCTCGTGGAAGGTCGCCATGACCGTGGCGTACCACTCGCGCACGTCCTCGACGCTGGTCAGGGTCCCCTCGGGGAAGTCCATCCGCAGCCCGGCCGGGCTGAGGAAGCCCAGCAGCGTCTCGACCGGCGCCTCCGCGGTGATCGCGCCGAACCAGGAGGTGGCGAAGGCCAGCACCTCGTCGGCGCTCGGCTTGGTCGCCAACGGGACCACCTGGCGCAGCAGTTCGGAGCGGGGCTCGTCCGCCAGCGCCGGCAGGAAGGACTCCCACAGCGACTGGTCCTGCGCGAGGTGGGCGTCCAGGTGCTCCTGGCTCTCCCACTGCTCGACCAGCGTGAACCGGTAGGGGTCGGCGTCATGCTGGAACCAGGTGAACTGCAGGCAGCCGGCGTCCCGCAGCGAGCGGCGTTCGATCGCGCCGAGCGTCTCCAGCGCCTGCTGCTCGTGGCCCGGCCTCACGGTGATGTGCAGTGCGTAGGCGAGCATCGGTGCTCCTCTCTCTCGGTGGTCAGGTCGTTCCCGGGTCGGCCCTCGGCCGCCGTCACGGCAGGGTGACGCCGAGCTGCTTCATCAGGCCGGTGGTGTCGGCCTGCACCCAGCGCTCGACGATCTTGCGGTTCTCGATCCGGAACACCTCGATGCTGGTCCACTGAACCTCCTTGCCGGTCGGCTGCACGCCGAAGAACTCCCCGACGTGGCGCCCGGTGAAGGTGAGGTGGATGACGATCTTCCCGCCCTCCGCGGCGTAGATCAGGTCCTGCTGGGAGGTGAACTCCAGCGCGGCCTTGGCGACCTTGAGCAGCTCCTTGAGCTCGGCCACGCCGGTCACGCTCCAGGCCGGGTTGCGGTCCACGAACGACTCGTCGAACAGCTCGTCCATGTCGTCGTAGCGCCGCTCGTTCACCACGTCGTTGAGGCGGCGGATCAGCTCGACGTTCTCCGCGTCCGGCGACAGCTGGTTGCGCAGGCCGAGCAGGTCGTCCTCGGCCCAGCGCTCGACCAGCATGCCGTCGGCGACCCGCCAGATCTCGGTGGTGGTCCAGGAAACCGCCTTCCCGGTGGGCGCGAAGCCCAGCACCGGCCCGACGTGACGGCCGGTCAGCGCGACCCGGGCGATGATCCGGTCGCCGGTGGTCAGGATCTCCTCCAGCTCGGCCCTGATCTGGAGGGTCTGTGCGACCCCGCGCAGCGCCTCCTGGTACTGGGCCACGCCGTGCACCTCGAAGCCCGGGTGGTGGTCCTCGAAGTCGGGCGCCATCACCTGGGCGATCCCGTCGTAGTCACCGTCGTTCAGTGCCTTGAGGAAGCGGTTGTACAGGTCGACACCGGCCTGTTCGGCAGCGGTTGCCATGATCGGCTCCTTGGGTTCGAAGGGTACTCAGCTGTCGGTGGTGCGGATCAGGTCGGCGGCCTTCTCGCCGATCATCACGGTGGGTGCGTTGGTGTTGCCGGACACGATCACCGGCATGATCGAGGCGTCGGCGATCCTCAGGCCCGGGACGCCGCGGACCCGCAGCTGCGGATCCACCACCGCGTCACTCCCGGTGCCCATCCGGCAGGTTCCGACCGGGTGCCACAGCGTGGTGGCCTCGGCCGCGACATAGCCCCGCAGCTCCTTCCCGGTCCCGAAGGCCGGTCCGGGGGCCAGCTCCTCGCCCCGGAAGGCGTCGAAGACCGGGGTGTGCGCCAGCTCCCGGGCCAGTTCCACGCCCTCCACCAGCACGTCCACGTCGGCCTGCTCGCCGAGGTAGCCGGCCCGGACGACGGCCGGCTCGTGCGGGTCCGCGCTGCGCAGGCTGACCCGGCCCCGGCTGCGCGGGGTGAGCAGGATCGGGGCGAAGGTGAAGCCGTGGCCCTCCCCCGCCCGCGCCGGCGCACTCGCGGGCAGGAACTTGACCGTGCCGAAGGTGAACTGCAGGTCCGGTGGCGCGTCCGCCGGTGTGAGCCGGCTGCGGGTGAACAGGCCCGCCTCGGAGATGAGTTCGGCCGACGGATGGGTCTGCAGGGACTGGTAGCAGACCGGTACGAAGACGTGGTCCTGCAGGTTGCCGCCGACGCCCGGGAGGTTCTGGACGCAGCGGATGCCCTGCCGCTCCAGGTCCGCCGCCGGGCCGATGCCGGAGAGCATCAGCAGCTTGGGGGTCTCGAAGGCGCCGGCACTGAGCACGATCTCGCCCTCGGCCGTCGCCGTGCGCAGCCGGCCCTCGTGCAGGTGCTCCAGGCCGGCCGCGCGGCCGTCGCGGAGCACGATCCGGGTGGCGTGCGCACCGGTGCGGATGGCCAGGTTCGGCCGGTCCGCGGCCGGCCGCAGGTATCCGGTGGCGCAGCAGCAGCGCTCGCCCTCGGCGGTCCGGTTGGTCTGGTAGAGGAATCCGAAGCCGTCCTGCCGGGGGCCGTTGTAGTCCGCCTCGGGTGCGGCGTAGCCCAGGTGCTCCGCCGCGGCCACGAATGCCTCCGCCACCGGGGTCGGGTCACGGTGGTCCTGCACGCTGATCGGGCCCGAACTGCCGCGGTCCTGGGCGCCGGTGGGGTAGGACTCGGCCCGGATGAAGTACGGCAGCACCTCCTCGAAGGACCAGCCGGTGTTCCCGAGGGCGCTCCACCGCTCGTAGTCGAGCCGGTTGCCGCGCACCCACATCAGCGCGTTCACCGAGCTGCAGCCGCCGACTCCCTTGCCGCGGGCTATCGGTATGCTCCGCCCCTCGAGGTGCGGCTCCTGCTCGGTGGTGTAGCCCCAGTCGATTCCGCGGCCCCAGGGCTCCGTCCAGAGCGCCGTCAGCGAGGGCACGTCCACCCGGTTGATCTCCGGCCGGGTGTGCCAGTCGCCCGCCTCCACGAGCAGGACCGAGCAGGAGGGGTCCGCACTGAGCCGGCTGGCCACCGCACAGCCCGAGGATCCGGCGCCGACCACGATGTAATCGAAATTGTCGACGGATCGTTCTGCTGACATGGCGTGATCCCCCTTTTCGACTCTTCCGACGCTACCGCCGGAGGAATTCCGATCGGGACTTCTGCGTTCCGGGATTGGGTGCTTCGCGAACTCGGACCCGACATTGCGTCAGATTCCGTTCTCAGCAAGGAATCAGAGGAGATCCACGGCCCGGCGGAAGAACAGCGGGATGGTCCTTCCGGTGGTGAGCATCCAGTACTCGATGCCGTTGACCGCGATCAGCACGGCGGCGGTGACGGCCAGGGTGACCAGGCCGGGGACGAGCGGTGCGGCCGGCGCGGCCAGCAGCAGGCACAGGCCCGCGATCACCCTGGTCGAGGAGGCCCCGCCGAACATCCGCCAGCGGGTGTAGCCGAAGGTGAGGGTGAACAGACCGGCTCCGATCGGCACGAGTGCGCCGATTCCGGTGTGTGGCGCGGCGGTTGGCTCGGACACGATCCGGCTGGTGCCGACGGCGACCAGCAGCAGCCCGACGACCAGGATGAAATGGCCGTAGCTCAGGACGTCGCGAACCACCACGGCCTGCGTCCGGTGGGTGCGCAGCGCGTGCTCCACCGCCGGGGCCACGTAGTGGAAGTAGAGCCACCACAGGGCGCAACCGGTGACGAAGCTCAGCACCACGGCGCACATCCCAGCGAGGTCGAGGTGCGAGGTCGCGGCGCGCAGACCGGCCGAGAGCACGCACTCGCCCAGCGCGATGATGATGAACAGGCCGAACCGCTCCGGGAGATGGCTGGGTCCGAAGGTCATCCGGTGCAGCCGGTCCCGGTGGACGACCGGCGCGGCGATCTCCGCGAGCACGCCGGTCGCCCACACCGGGCCGCGGATTCCGGCGGGCAGCAGGGCGCCCGCGACGAGTACGGTCGCGCAGGCCCAGCCGACGTTGTGGTGGTTGATGCTGTGTGAGATGGCCCGGGTGCACCGGACGCACTGCGCCATCAGCACCCGCAGGCCCAGGTAGGAGCCGGCGAACAGGAGTGCCGCGCCGCGGTGTTCCAGCGCCAGCGGGGCGCTGACGCCCATGGTGAAGGTGGCGAGTCCGGCCGCGAACAGCAGCAGGCGCTGGGTGTTGGTCTCGCTGACCGCGTTCAGCGCGAGCGTCATGCTGACCCACGCCCACCACAGCGGTAGCAGGACCAGCAGGGCCTGGGCCATGCCGCCCCAGCTGGGGGCCTCGGCCAGGATGTGCGCGGCCTGGCCGATGCCGAAGACGAGCACGAGGTCGTAGAAGAGTTCGGCCCAGGTGGCACGGTCACGGGTCGGCGCCGAGGGCGTGGTGGCCGGGTTGGCTGTCATGGCGTTGTCCCTCGCTAGGTCGGAGCGGTGAACAGGGTTCGGTGACCGACCCGGCAGTGGGTCGGCGTGCCTCGTCCAAGGTGGTGCGGTCCTTTCGGGAGAGGGGTGGTGGCGGCCTATCCGAGGCTCACGGGGCGGTCCGGCTCGCCGGGTCGCGCCAGCTGCTGCAGGGCGTGGAAGCCCCTGGCTGCGGAGACCAGCGTCACGTGGTGGTGCCAGCCGGGGAACGACCGGCCCTCGAAGTCGCCGAGGCCGTAGTCCTGATGGAGCTGTTCGCAGCACCGGCTGGACTGGTGGCGGAGTTCGGCCAGTGCGACCAGCTCGTTCAGCCGGTCGCCGCACAGGTTGGTCACCAGGTAGGTGCGCGGCTGCGGACGGCCGAACGGCCACTCCACCACCAGCTGGCGCGGCGCCGGCGAGCGGCCGGTGGCGCCGGTGGTGAGCGGGACGAGCATGAACTGCGAGTGCTGGTACCGGCTGTCGGGCCGGTCCCGCCAGACCGCCACCGACCTGTCGGTGCGCAGGGCGGGGTCGCGGGCGACGGCCGCGGCCGTCCAGCGCCTGGCGGAGGTGCTGCGCTCGGTGCTGGGGTACGAGTGGACCGGCCGGCCGGGCAGTTGGGTGGTGGCGCCGACCTCGACCAGGTAGCCGAGGCCGCGCTGTTCGAGTCCGAGCAGCAGCGGTTCGACCTCAGGTTCGAAGCTCCAGTCCGCGAGTACCGGCGCCGGGGGCAGGTCCCAGTCCTGGAGCATCTCGTCCACCGAATCCAGCAGGTAGTGCCATCTCGGCCGGTGCCGCTCCTCGTCGGGCACCCGGGCCTGGGTGCGCAGGTCCTCGTCCGCGTCCCAGTGCCTGGGCATCAGCAGCCGCCAGTTGACCGGCAGGCTGGCCTCCTGGCTCACCAGCGAGGCGGCCAGCGCCAGCTGGCAGTTGACCATCCGGCCCTCGGCCGGCACGAACTGGCGGGCGACGCCGACCGAGCGGGTGCCGTTCTTGCGGAAGACCACCTCGTCGAAGGCCCAGGCCTGCGGCTGGGTGGCCGCGCAGAGCCGTTCGGCGAGGTACCGCCGCAGTTCCGTCGGGTCCCAGGTGCTCTGGTTGACGAACTGTTGGATGGGCTGGGTGGCCGGCCGGCCGAGCACGTGCTCGGCGATGTTCCGCGGGGTCCTGCGACCGCTGGCGTGCAGCAGCCCACTCAGGTAGACCTCGCCCCAGCGGCGCTGGTCGGCCCGCCCCAGCAGCGCGAAGAGCTCCTTGCAGTAGGTGGAGAAGCCGTCCGGCGCCTCGGCCGCTTTCGCCGGACGGACTTGCAGCATCGTGGACACATCGATCCTTCGGGGAGTCGTGACGCCTGGTCAGCCGTGACGTCGGCGGTCAGTAGTCGTCGCAGGGGGCGGTGGGGTCGAGCAGGAAGGCGTCGGTGGCCACCAGCGCCTGGGCGACCTCGGGCAGGGCGCAGCCGACGATCACGAAGTCGACGTCCAGCCCGATCTTGGTGCGCTGGAAGAGCAGTTCGTTGATCACGGGCCGGGCGAGCTCGGTGACCTTGCACAGGTGGAACTCCACCCGTCGCGGCTCGCAGGACAGCGCCTCGGTGAGGGACCGGCGGAACTTCTCCAGCTCCTCCAGATCGATCACGCCCTCGCAGTGGATGTGGGCGGTGCGGCCGTCGAAGTCGCTGGAGATCCGCAGCCGCATGTCGGCCGGTTCCAGTTCGACCCGGACCCGCACGGGCCGGCTGGTGACCGGGAGTTTGACCGTCAGGGCCTTGGCGTCGAAGTCCTCGAACGGCTCGTCGTCGATCCACACCCGGCCGATCTGGACCGACCCGGTGGGCAGCAGGTCGGGGGCGACCCGCAGGATCCGGTCCGGGTACGCCTCGGGCCGCGGCCGGAAGTGCAGGGTGAGCGGCGCGGAGTCGTTCAGCAGGCCGGTGTAGACGGCGGCCAGGTAGCACAGCTCCAGGGCGTGGTAGCCGGCCATCGAGTGGCTGCCCTTGAGGCGCTCGGTGCCCACCAGGTAGGGCATGCCGTCGGCGAGCACGTTGAAGTAGACGCCGCCGTCGTCGTAGTCGAGGAAGAACGCGTTGTAGAACGAGGCGGCCTCGCGGGCCAGCCGGCGGTGCTCCGGGTCGCCGGAGACACCGGCCAGGATGAGGTAGGCGAGGATCGCCTGCTCCTGCTGCCACCAGGCCTTGCGGTCGTGCCAGACCAGGCGGTGGGTGCCGCTGTCGGGGTCCGCCTTCCGGTCCACCACGTCGTACCAGCCGCCCCGCTGCTGGTCGCTGCCGACCGGCGGCATGATCTCTGCGATCCGCTCGGCCAGGGCGGCGTACTCGGGCTTGTCGTGCAGGGCGCGGATCCGGGTGAGGTTCCAGGCGATCTTCAGGTTGTGTCCGACCACCGCGCGGTCCTGCTGCCAGCCCCAGGTCCGGTCCGGGCTCCAGTCCTCGTGGAAGCGCTCCTGGACGAAGGGGCTGTCGGGCTCGTCCGGGAAGTACCGGACGATGGTGTCGGCGGTCTCCTCCAACAGGTCGGCGAAGTCCTGGCGCTCGGTGGCCAGATAGGCGTTGATCAGGTAGGCCGGTGCGTGGTCGCCGATGGAGTTCCAGTTCTTGCGGGCCCGGTTGCGGCCGAGCGCGTCCGAGCGCGGGTCCATGGTGATCGGGTCGAGGTGGGAGAAGAACCCGCCCTTGTCCTCGTCCTTGAAGTACCGGTGGAACAGCTCGACGGTGCGGTCGATGTCCGACATGATCCGCGGGTCGCCGGTGATCCGGTAGGTCTGGGTCGGGCCGGCCAGTGCGTAGATCTGCTCGTACATCGGGACGGCGTCGTAGTCGTCGCCGAACTCCGAGGCGAACACCTTGCGCTGGCCGCTCTCGGCGATGTCGATGCCGTGGTACCAGTAGACGATGCCCTCGCGCTCGTCGGCGACCTGCATGTGCTCGCGCAGGTACTCGGTGCCGGACTCGGCGGCCTGCAGGAAGCGCTCCTCGCCGGTCAGCAGGTAGGCGGTGGCCAGGCCGTAGACCAGCCGGGAGATGGTGTCGGTCTCCTGGCGCACGTCCTCCCCGGTGTCCGGGACGTGGGTGCCGTGCAGGGTCAGCTTGGTGCGGAAGTTGCGCCAGTCGTACACGCCGTCCGGGAAGTGGCCGCGCAGGTAGAAGTCGGCGATCTCGGCGGCCTGCTGGACCCACCAGCCCGGCTTCTCGAAGACGTACGCGCCGCGGCTCTCCTCCGGGAAGGTGATCTGCCGGGCCTCGATCCGCTCGCCGCCCTCCCACTGGTAGAACAGCCCGTGCACGAAGACGTACCGCCCCTCGGCCAGCATGTCCCGGGTGGCGGCGGTGGTGTCGCGGTAGTCGTCGCCGAGGTTGCGGACGATCTGCGAGCCGAGGAAGCCGTCCAGGTGGATGGTGAACTCGCGGCCGTCACCCGTGCGCAGGCCGAAGCGGTCGCGGGTCGGCTCGTACGAGGTCACGTAGCCGGCGATGCAGTCGGAGTAGGTACGCCGGGTGTCGGGAGTGCTCATCACAGGGTGCCTCCGTGGTCGGGCAGCGCCGTCAGGATGACGATGCTGCGGCCGTGGGCGTGGTAGGTGCGGCCGTGGACCCGCTCTTCGCTTCCGGGTGCGAGGAGGTCAAGCGGGGAGTCCTGGGCGGTGTCCGCGACGCGGTGCCAGGGCCGGCCGGGGATGTGCGGCAGCTCGAAGTCCAGGCCCAGGTGGAACATGTTGAGGATCACGTGCAGGTCGGGTTCCTCACCGAAGCCGGCCAGCGTGAACGACAGCACGCGCGCTCCGGTGTCCTCCCAGCCGGGCTGTTCCAGCTTGGTGCCGTGCCAGGTGACGTCCGGCAGGCCGCGGTCGTTGTGGCGGCCGGTGAAGAAGTGCGGGTCGCGCAGGGAGCGGTGGCGCTTGCGCAGCCCGATCATGCCCTGGAAGAAGTGGCGGACCTCGGTCTCCTTCTCGGCCTGGTCCCAGTCCAGCCAGGTGATCGGGTTGTTCTGGCAGTAGGCGTTGTTGTTGCCGCCCTGGGTGTTGCGGAACTCGTCGCCCGCCAGGATCATCGGGACCCCGCGGCTGAGCAGCAGCAGGGCGGCGAAGTTCTTGATCTGACGGATCCTCAGCTGCTCGATCTCGGGCGAGTCGCTCGGACCCTCCACACCGCAGTTCCAGCTGAAGTTCTCGTTCGCCCCGTCCGCATTGGACTCGCCGTTGGCGCTGTTGCGCTTGTGCCCGTAGCTGACCAGGTCGTTGAGGGTGAAGCCGTCGTGGCAGGTGATGAAGTTGATGCTGTTGGTGGGCAGTTCGCCGTCCTTGCCGAACAGGTCGCGGGAGCCGCCGATGCGGGTCGCGATGGTGCCGACCAGGCCCGCGTCGCCGCGCACGAAGCGCCGCACGTCGTCGCGGAACGGCCCGTTCCACTGCGCCCAGCGCCGCCCGGGGAACCGGCCGACCTGGTACAGCCCGCCGCCGTCCCAGGGCTCAGCGATGATCTTGCTGTCGGACAGGATGCCCGACAGCTCGATGCCCCAGAGCACCGGCGGCACCTCCATCTCGTAGCCCTCGGCGCCGCGCGAGAGCTCGGAGGCCAGGTCGAAGCGGAAGCCGTCGACGTGGTGCTCGGTGACCCAGTACTCCAGGCACTCGATGATGAACTTGGCCACCGCCGGGTGGTTGGCGTTGATCGCGTTGCCGCAGCCGGTGAAGTCCATGTAGTGCCGGCGGTCCTGCGGCCAGAGGTGGTAGTAGATCTCGTTGGCCTGGCCGCGGAAGCTGATCGTGGGGCCGTGCTCGTTGCCCTCGGACGTGTGGTTGAAGACGACGTCCAGGATCACCTCGATGCCCGCCCGGTGCAGCGCCTTGACCATGTTCCGGAACTCGGTGATGTGGGTGCACTGGCAGGGGTTGGAGCAGTACCCGGTGTGCGGGGCGAAGAACCCGAACGGGTCGTACCCCCAGTAGTTGTAGAGCGGGACGCCGTGCGGCCCCATCCGCAGCAGCTGCCGCTCGTCGAAGTCGAAGACCGGGAGTAACTCGACCGCGGTGACGCCGAGTTCCTTGAGGTAGGGGATCTTCTCCACCACAGCCGAGAAGGTCCCCGGGTGGGTGACGCCCGAGCTCGGCGAGGCGGTCAGGCCCCCGACGTGCATCTCGTAGATCACGGTGTCGGCCAGCGGCGTGCGGAGCGGCTCGTCGTCCTCCCAGTCGTAACCGGACAGGTCGACCACCATGCTGCGCATCGAGTAGGCGCAGTTGTCCTCGGGGCCGATCGCCCGGCTGCGGTCCCAGAGGGTGTTGATGTTCGCCCGCGAGTAGGGGTCGAGCAGTACCTTGCGGCGGTTGAACCGGGCACCGGTGGCCCGGGTGTGGTTCGGCCCGTCCATCCGGTACGCATAGGTCTGGCCCGCCTTCAGACCGCTCACGTGGCAGTGCCAGAAGTGGTAGCTGCGGTGGTGGTCCGGGTCCAGGTCGATGGTCCTGGTCGGCGCCAGGTCGTCGTAGTTGTCGAACAGCAACAGCTGGACGTGGGTGGCGTGTTCGGAGAAGACCGAGAAGTTGACCCCGTTGGCGTCCAGCGTGGCACCCAGTGGCTGCGAGCGTCCGGGAGTGACCTCTGCAAGCACGACAGGCGACGGCGTTGTGTGACTCACTGTCATTCCCTCATCGTTGTGATCGGCGCGGCTCTCAGGCGGTGCCCGGTCAGGCGACGGCCACCCGGTCGGGCTCCAGCTCGGCGAACGCCCGGCCCCAGTCGGCCAGCGGCGCTCCCGGCTCGTTGAACAGCTCGAAGGTCACGCCCCTGGCCGCCTCGGCGTAGAGGGCGCGGACACAGGCCTCGGCCGCGTCCGTGCGGGAGACCAGGCCGATCCCGCGATCGCCCTGCTCCAGGCGCACCCGCTCACCCGCGGACTGGTCGTCGACCAGCCAGCCCGGCCGCACCACGGTGTAGGGCAGCCCGGAGCCGCGGACCGCCTCCTCGCCCGCCCGCCGCCAGTCGAGCAGCCGGCCGTAGGCGTTCAACGGGTGGCCGCGGTGGGTGACATGGAGCTGGCTGACCAGGACCACGTGCGGCCGCCCGCCGTCCGCGGTGGCGGCGGCGAGGACGTTCCGGACACCTTGGTACATGGTGGTCTCCGGCCGGTTCGGGCCGTCCTCGTCCGTCCCGGGCTCGACGCAGTACACCAGCGCCGAGCAAGTGCCGAGCGGTCCGGCCAGGGTGTGCGGCACCCGCACGTCGCCCTGGCTGAATCCGACACCGGGCGGCAGCGGCCAACGGTCCGACCGGTCGGTACGGCCGATCGCCCACACCCGCTCGCCGCGGTCGAGCAGGCGCTGCGCGATGAGCCGACCGACCCGGCCGGCGCCGCCCACCACCACTACGGGGTTATCCATCGTTCCTCCTCCATTGCCTCGGACTCGTCGCCTTGCTGCTGCTTGCCGCTGGGTCTGACCGCCGGCCGGCGGTCAGACCCAGCGGAGAATGTCG
The DNA here is from genome assembly GCF_039533515.1 of Kitasatospora cystarginea. Classification (NCBI taxonomy): domain Bacteria; kingdom Bacillati; phylum Actinomycetota; class Actinomycetes; order Kitasatosporales; family Streptomycetaceae; genus Kitasatospora; species Kitasatospora cystarginea. The sequence continues at coordinate 20,401 of NZ_BAAATR010000035.1, forward strand.
TCGGAGCTGGTGAGAGTGGTCCCGGCCGGAAGACCGGCGATCGCCGGGACGTTGAGCCGGGGGTAGACGCTGACCCCGGAGAGCCGGGCGCCGGCGAAGACCCGCGCACCGTCGCCGACCGCCGAGTAGCCGTCCAGCCGGGCCGGCCGCACCCGGGCCGAGCGGATCTCCGCCATCGGCCCGACGTAACTGTCGCTGATCTCGGCGTACGGGCCGATCACCGCCGAGTCGCCGCAGGAGGCGCCGCTGAGCCTGGCGCCCTCGCACACCTCGGCACCGTCGCCGATGTCGGTGTACTCCAGGCGGACGTCGGCGCCGATGCTGACGTGCCGTCCGATCCGGACCCCGGGGCCGATCTGCACACTGCCTTCGGCGATCTTGTCGGCCAGGGTGGTGCCCGTGAGGTCGTCCCGGGCCGCCAGGCTCGACTCGTGGATCCAGTACCGCGGATCCTCGCTCTGCGGCCGCGGCATCAGCTGGTTCATCCCCAGGTAGTCGCCCGACAGGACGTCGCGCAGGGTCACCAGGTAGTCCTCGACGTTGCCCAGGTCGCCGAGGCGGCCGATCCGGTGCGCGGCCACCCGGTGTCCGTGGCGCACCAGCCAGGGCAGCAGTTCACCGCCCCAGTCCAGCCGCCGCTGGGCCTGGCGCATCAGCGCCGGCTCCCGGGCGGCCCGGCGCAGCCGGGCGCAGTCGACCAGGTACATCCCGGCGTTGGTCGGGATCACGTCCTCGTCGTCGGCCGCGTCGGGGAACAGGCCGTGCAACCGGTCGAGCGCGGGCTTCTCGACGAACCCGGCAACCAGACCGTCCGCCCCGGTTCGGATGGCGCCGTACTTCCCGGCGACCTCCCGCGGGCTGCGGGCCACCGAGGCCACGGTCACCACCGCGTCGGCCGCGTCGTGCGCGGCCTCCAGACCGGCCAGCGAGAAGTCGAAGACGGAGTCGACCGGCAGGACCAGCGCCCGCTCGGTGAGGTCCCACTGCTCCAGGTTGTGCAGCGTGGCCGCACCGGAGCCGACGTTGTAGCGGTCGAAGCTCGACCGGGAGTAGCGGACGTCGACGCCATAGCGCTCGCCGTGGCCGAGCACCAGCTTGATCTGGCTCCGGTTCTCCAGGCCCTGCGCGACCACGTGGAAACGGCGGATGCCCTGCTCCCGGCAGGCGTCGACCACCCACTCGATCAGCCGGCGGCCGGCGAACGGGAGCAGGGCCTTGCTGCGGATGTAGTCGGCGGACTCCAGGGTGAGGGGCTTGGCCCGTTCCCCGCGCCCTCCGGCCAGGATGATCCCGACCGTGCTGGACTCTCCCCCGGTCATGGCGTTCCTCCCCTAGGCAACCTGTCGACAAGATTCAACATCGGTTGTCAATTCTTGTCAAACGCCTCTGTCAATCTCCCCCTCCACTCAAGTTGAGGCCTGCGGCTTCACTGTCCGATTTATTAACCTTTCCACCTATTTACCATTCAAGGTGCGACGGTTTTCATGAGCACGACATAAGTCTTTCGGCCAATTCGCGAACGGGGATTCCCTGACGATCCGGCCCCATGGCTGGCCAATGACCTCGTGCGCTACGGTCGGTCCGACAGAAGTGACTGTTGGTGTCAATGAGTCGGTAAAGTCAACCGCCGGACACGCGCGCTTTAGGCGAACAGGGATGGACGGGGGCCATGGAGACGGAATTACGCCGCGCTGCCTTTTTCGACCTGGGTTCCTGCTGCAGATCCGTGGCCGGCGCGGTGGTCAGCGCGATCGAGACGCACAGGCGTGCCGGAGACCTGCTGATCCTCGTACTTCCTGACGACCGCGTCCCGCCGCACCCCTACCAGCTCGGACTGCGGATGGATCTGATGGTCTACGCCAGAAGCGCCCGCACCCCGGAGGACATCAACCAGCCGAGCAGCCTCGACAGCGCCAAACTGCAGATCGTCGTGGAGACCATGGCCAGGCTCGGGCTGGACGCCTCACGCTGCTTCGCCTACGGCCACCGTTCCAGCGGGCTCGGCACCCTCGCCGTGGTGGGCAACCCCCGGGTGATCGCCCCCGATCCGGAACTCACCCGGTACGCGCGCTCCCGGGGCTGGCCGTTGATCGACGCGCCGCGGGTGAGCCCGGAGACGCCCTCGTCCTGCTGACCGGACCGCACCGCCGTGCCGCTAACCCTCCTCCCACGCAGGGCACTTGCACCATCACGGCAGGACCCTGATCCCTCCTCACCGGGGAGCGGCGATCGGGCCCGCGGGTTCGCACCGGGTTCCCCCGGCCGCGGCGGAGCCGGTCCAGCCGGTCTCCAGGGCGGCCCCGGCAGGCGGGAGAACGCGCCGCGCCGGGCCGAGAGCCCCTCGAACGGCCCAGTCCCCGGTGGGATGTGCCCGCCACGCGATCGGCGGCCGAACGGCCGCTCCCCGGCGGCCCGACCGCTCCGGACAGGCCCGACCAGCGCACTCCCGCAGGCGTGGCGCGTCAGCACTCGAAGCAGAATCGGGCTAAAACAGGCATATGGCCCGAGTCCTGGGCCGCTGCTTTCGGCTGCCCCCAGCGCCGACCGGGTGGCCGCCGCGGGCGGCGACAGCCGTGCCCAGTTCGGAGGGAGCCGTCAGTGAGGCGTCTGCGGTCGATGGCGAGCATCCGCAGCGTCGCCGGGCAGATGTTCCTGCTGCAGGTGCTGATCGTGCTGCTGCTCGTGGTGTCCGCGGTGACCACGCTGGTGCTCAAGGCACGGAGCGACAGGTTCCAGTCAGCCCGCAGCCGTTCGCTCGCCGTCGCCGCGACCTTCGCCCAGGGTCCGGCCCTGGCGGACATCCTGAGGGGCCCCGACCCCACCGCGCAGCTCCAGCCCTACGCCCAGGCCGCCCAGACGCAGAGCGGAGTCGACTTCGTCGTGGTGATGAACCGGGACGGCATCCGCTACACCGCCCCCACGCCGGAGGAGATCGGGAAGAAGTTCATCGGCACCATCGGCCCCTCACTGGCCGGCGGCATCACCGTGGAGACCGTCAGCGGCGTGAGCGGCCAGGACGTGCAGGCGGTGGTCCCGGTGACCGACGCGAGCGGCACGGTGGTGGGCCTGGTGTCGTCCGGGCTCACGGTCAGCCAGGTGAGCGGTGCGATCAACCGTCAGCTGCCGGTCATCCTGGGTGCCGGCGCGGCCGCACTGGCGCTGGCGACGGCCGGTACGGCGCTGGTGACCGGCCGGCTGCGGCGGCAGACGCACGGCCTCGGCCCGGCCGAGATGACCCGGATGTACGAACACCACGACGCGGTACTGCACTCGGTGCGCGAGGGCGTGGTCATCGTCGGCGGCGACGGCCGGGTCCTACTGGTCAACGACGAAGCGCGCCGCCTGCTCGGCCTGCCCCCGGAGGCGGAGGGCCGGCTCGTCGACGACCTCCGCCTCGACCCCCGGATGGCCGAGTTGCTGAGCTCGCGCCGGGTCGCCACCGACGAGGTGGTACCGCTCGGAGAGCGGCTGCTGGCGGTGAACAACAGGCCCATCGAACGGGCCGGCGGGCCGCCCAGCAGCGTCGCCACCCTGCGGGACTCCACCGAGCTGCGCGCCCTCGCGGGGAAGGCCGAGGTGGCCCAGAGCCGGCTGCGACTGCTGTACGACGCCAGCGTCGCCATCGGCACCACCCTCGACGTCCAGCGCACCGCCGAGGAGCTCGCCCAGGTGGCGGTCGGCCGGTTCGCCGACCATGTCACCGTCGACCTCGCCGAGTCCGTCCTGCGCGGCGAGGAGCCGTCGACGGGCGTCTACGACGAGGCGCCGGAGCTGCGGCGGGTGGCCCTCGCCGGTGTCCGGGACGACCACCCGCTGTACCGGGAGGGCGGGGTGCACCGCTACCCTCCGGCCACCCCGATGGCGGTCGGCTTCGTCACCGGGCGCCCGGTACTGGTGCCGGACCTGCGGGCGTCCCTCGACACGCACACCCCGGGCGGTGACCGCACCCAGGTGATGCTGGGCTACGGCCTGCGCTCACTGATCACCGTCCCGCTGCGGGCCCGGGGGGTGCTGATGGGGATCGCCAACTTCTGGCGCGCCGAGGGGAGCGTGCCCTTCGACGAGGACGACCTGTCGCTGGCCGAGGAGTTGGCGGCCCGCGCCGCCGTTTCCATCGACAACGCCCGCCGCTTCACCCGCGAGCACAGCATGGCCGTCACCCTGCAGCACAGTCTGCTGCCGCGCGGCCTTCCCGAGCAGAACGCCCTCGAGATCGCCTACCGCTACCTGCCCGCCCAGGCCGGCGTGGGCGGCGACTGGTTCGACGTCATCCCGCTGCCCGGCACCCGGGTCGCCCTGGTGGTCGGCGACGTGGTGGGGCACGGTCTGCACGCCGCCGCGACCATGGGGCGGCTGCGCACCGCCGTGCAGAACTTCTCCACCCTCGACCTGCCGCCGGACGAACTCCTCGGCCATCTGGACGAACTCGTCACCCGGATCGACCAGGAGGCCGCCTCCGCGGAGGGGGAGACCGCGATCACCGGCGCCACCTGCGTGTACGCCATCTACGACCCCACCACCGGCCTGTGCAGTCTGGCCCGGGCGGGCCACCCACTGCCCGCCCTGGTCCACCCCGACGGCAGCACGGAGTTCCTCGAACTCCCCGCGGGACCACCGCTCGGCCTGGGCAGCCTGCCCTTCGAGGCGGTCGAGCTGGCCCTGCCCGAGGGCAGCAGCCTGGTGCTCTACACCGACGGCCTGGTCGAGGACCGCACCCGCGACATCAGCACCGGCCTCGAGATCCTCACCGACACGCTGGCCCACCCCGGCCGCAGCCCGCAGGAGACCTGCGACGCGGTCCTCGACGCGCTGCTGCCCGCCCGTCAGACCGACGACATCGCGGTGCTCGTCGCCCGCACGCGGCTGCTGGACCCCGAGCGGATCGCCGAGTGGGACGTACCCTCCGACCCGTCGGCGGTGGCCGGGGTACGGGCCGAGGTCACCCGGCAGCTGACCCGGTGGGACCTGGACGAGGCCGCGTTCGTCACCGAACTGGTGCTCAGCGAGCTGATCACCAATGCCATCCGCTACGGAACGCCACCGATCAGCGTGCGGATGCTCTACGACCGCACCCTGATCTGCGAAGTCTCCGACACCAGCAGCACCGCACCCCATCTGCGCTACGCGGCCGCCGAGGACGAAGGCGGCCGCGGGCTGTTTCTCATCGCACAGCTCGCCGAGCGCTGGGGGACCCGGTACACCCCCGACGGCAAGATCATCTGGGCCGAACAGCTCCTCCCCGGCGCCGCGGGCGCCGAGATCGTCCTACCCGGTCTCGACCTGGACAACTTGTTCTGATCACACTGGGAGTTGACGATCAAGCGGGGTCCCCAGGCCGTCCCTCACGGGTCGTGCGCGCCGCCCCGGAGGCCGCATCCGGCCCGTTCCTCAGCCACCCGCACCGACACCGGCCGACGCGCTTCGACTCCGACCACTCCGAACCGAAGGCCGATGTCGCGGCAATCCTCGACAAAACCAAATCCAGGGGGTATAAAACCAGCCACTCGCGGCCACAATCGATCAACGATTCGACCCTTGACAAATGTTTCACATGTCCTAATCTTTACATTATACCTTCGTAGACACAGGGGGGAGGAGGGGGCGCACTGGCCGCGGCCTCCACCGCCGCCTTTCGGTGCGCACGCCCAGCGTTTCTTATGAACCAATTGCAGGACGTCCTGAATTTCACCGACCGCATCGTCGACCGCATTCGATCCGACGACCGCATCCTGCCGACCGTCACCGTCTCGCGGGGGGACCACATCTACAACTGCACCGAGCGGGACCGCAGCGTTTATCTGATCAAGTCTGGGCAGGTCAAGACGGTGATGGTAACGTCCAGCGGCAAGCGATGTCTGCTCGACCTCTACATCACCGGGGATATCTTCGGCGAACTCTGCATGACGGATCCGTGTCGTGTCGAAACCGCCATAGCGATGGCCGACACCGAAATCACGAAAATCCCGCGCCGACGGCTCCTGACAATTCTCGAGGAGGAGGACCTCTTCGAGGGATTCGCCGAGCACCTCACCAGTCGACTCTCCGAACAGCAACGGATAATCGTCAATCTAGTAACGATGGAGAGCGAATTGCGGCTGGCTGCAAGATTACTCCAGCTGTCGCATCGTTTCGGCCAGATCCACCAGAGCGGGTCCACCATCGGCGCCCGGCTCACCCAGGAGGAACTCGCCGAAATGGTCGGGACGACCCGGTCCCGGGTGGGCTTCTTCCTCAAGCGGTTCCGGGAGGCCGGCCTGCTGGAGTCCAGCCGGGGCTGGATCACGATCCGCAACGAGGCGAGCCTGGCCGACTACATCGACGAGCGCATGGGACTCAGTACCGCCTTCTGACCTCCTCTCCCCGCCGTGTGGCACCCCCCGGGCCGTCCGGGCCGGTCACGCCGGCCCGGTCACCACGGTGTGCACCAGGCGGCCCTGGGCCACCTCCGCGAGTTCGCCGCCGAGTTGCTCCACCACCAGATGGTCATGGGTCACCACCACCAGCGCGACGCCGAGCTCCCGGCTGATCCGGTCGAGCACCTCCAGCACGGCCAGTGCGGTGGAGCGGTCCAGCGCGCTGGTGATCTCGTCGCAGAGCAGGACGTCCGGCCGGGCCGCCAACGCCCGTGCCAGTGCGACGCGTTGACGCTCACCTCCCGACAACGCCGCTGGCCTACAGGATAGATGACTTTCCGTCAGACCGATCCGGCGGACCAGATCCAGTGTCTCCTCGGCGACCCGGTCTGGCGGCACCAGGGCGAACTGCCGCATCGGGCGCCCCACGATCCGGGCCACGGTGTGCCGCGGGTTGAGCGAGTCGTACGGGTTCTGGGGGACCAACTGGAGCCTCCGGCGCTGGAGTGCCGTCCGCTCCCCCACGCTGGCCGCCAACACCTCGCCGGCCAGGGCGACTTGGCCCCCGGTCGGCTCCACAAGACCGGCCATCGACCGCAGCAGGGTGCTCTTGCCGCTGCCGGAGGGGCCGACGACGCAGAGTCGGCCGCCGGCCGGAACGGTCAGCTCCACCCCGGCGAGGACCTGCCCGGCCCCCGGCCGCTCCACCGTGAGCCCGGCCACCGACAGGCGGGCGGCACCGGCCGGCTCCGCCGCCAGCAGACCGGGCACCGGCTCCACTGGTCCGACCTTCTCCTCGTCCACACTGGTGGTCCCCGGCTCGGCGGGGCCCCGGCCGGTCGGCCCGGTCTCTACCAGCACCTCGGCCGCGGGACCCGTCCGCACCACCCGTCCCTCGCGCACCATCACCACCGTGTCGGCGCTGCGGGCCACCGCGGCGAGGTCGTGCGAGATCAGCAGCACCGCGGTCCCGGCCTTGCGGCAGAGTTCGACCACCTCGACCAGCAGCCGGGCGGTGTTCTCCGGATCAAGCGCGCTGGTGGGCTCGTCCAGCACCAGCAGGCGCGGGTCGCGAGCCAACGCGACCGCCATGGCGAGCCGTTGGAGCTGGCCGCCGGATAGCTGGAACGGGCGCCTGGCGAGGAAGGCCGCATCGTACGGCAGGGCAACCCGGCGCAGCGCCTCCTCGGCGCGCGGGCGCCGTTCGGGCGCGGGCACGCCGGCCGCGCGCAGCTGCTCGGTGATCTGCTCCGCCACGCGGAGGTTCATCGGCAGCGAGGTCCTGGGGTCCTGGGCGACGTACCCGACGGTCCGCGCGCGGTGGCGGGCCAGTTCGCGGCGCGACAGCCCGTCCAGGGCGATCCCGAAGAGGTGTGCCGTACCGGCGACGCGCTCCAGGCCGGGGGCGGTGTGGCCGAGCAGGGCCAGGGCGGTGCTGGTCTTGCCGCTTCCGGAGTCGCCGATCAGGGCCACCACCGTCCCCTGACTGACCGTCAGATCGATGCCCCGGACGGTCTCCCGGCCGGACTCGGCGACCCGCAGGCGCAGCCCGCGGACGGCCGCCACGGTGTCCGGGGCCGCGCCGGGCCCGGTGGGCGCGGCCCGCCCGGGTGCCGGCTTCCGCACCGCGGTGCGGAAGCCGCGCCGGCGCGCGCGCTCCGCGAAGCCGAGGCTGTCGGCCAGCCGCCCGGCGGCCAGCAGCAGAACCAGCAGCATCGCCGCGGGTGCCAGCACGGCGAGGGGCTGGAGACTCAGACCACCCTGGTTCTCCATGATCATCAGACCCCAGTCGGGCGTGGGTGGCTGCGCCCCGAGTCCCAGGAAGCCTGCGGTGGCGACCGCGTAGGCGGCGCCGGCGAAGCGCACCGACGCGTCGGCGGCCAGCGTCAGTACCAGGTTCGGCAGCACCTCGCGGAAGAGCACGGCGGCGGTGGACTCGCCGCGGGCCACCGCGACCTCGACGTAGTCGTGGGCCAGGATCTGGACGGTGGCGGCCCGGACGACCCGGGTGATGTCCGGCAGCATCACCGCGACCACCGAGATCGCCACCCCGGTCACGCCGGGTCCGGTACCGGTCGCGATCACCGCGATCAGCACCAGCGGCGGCAGGCCCATCAGCACGTCCGCCATCCGCATCGTCAGGGTGGCCGCCCAGCCGCCGCGGAAGGCGGCGAGCATCCCGGCCGCGGTGCCCAGCAGGTAGGCGGCCAGCAGGATCACCACGGAGAGCAGGACCAGCGTCCGGCCGCCGGCCAGCACCCGGCTGAGCACATCGGCCCCGAGGTGGTCGGTGCCCAGCAGATGGGCGCCGTCGGCCGGAGCGAACGGCACTCCGACGCCCACCAGCGGGTTCTCGGGAGCCAGCCACGGCCCGCACAGCGTCAGCAGCACCAGCAGGACTAGGACCACCGCGGCCACCGGCCTGCGGCGGCCGGACCGGGTCGGGGGCTGCACGGCGTCGGTGGCCTTCACTGCGGCATTCTCCTCAGGGGGTCGACCAGTACACCCAGCAGATCGCCGAGCAGGTTCACCAGGACGGTCACCGCGGCGACGGTCAGCGCGGCCGCCTGTACGGTGGGCACGTCCCGCCCGGCGGACGCCTGCACCAGCATCGAGGCCAGCCCGGGGTAGCCGAACAGCGTCTCGGCCACCAGGGCACCGCCGACGAGCAGCGACAGGTACCGCGCCAGCAGCGGGATCACCGGCGGGATCGCGGCCGGCAGCACGTACCGCAGCACCACCCGGTGCTCGGGTACACCGTTGAGCCGCGCCGTGGCCACCGCGTCGCCCGCGCTCACCGCCACCACGCCCGCGCGCACCAGCCTGGCGTTGTGGGCGACGCAGGCCACCAGCAGGGTCACCACCGGCAGCACCAGGATCTGCGGCCGGTCGGCCAGTTGCTGGCCCGGGCCGAGCACCGAGACGGCCGGCAGCCAGTCCAGCTCGACCGCGAGCAGCAGCACCAGGACCGTCCCGGTGACGAACTCCGGCAGCGACACCAGGCTCAGGGTGACCAGTGCGACGACCCGGTCGGCGAGGCCGCCGGCCCGCAGGCCCGCCCAGACCCCGAGGCCGAGCGAGACGGGTACCAGCAGGGCGACCGTGACCCCGGCGAGCACCAGCGAGTTCCCGGCCCGTGCGCAGAGCAGGTCGGCGACCGGTGTGCCGGAGACGTAGGAGCGCCCGAGGTCGCCGTGCAGCACGCCGAGCAGCCACCCGCCGTAGCGGACCAGCGCGGGCCGGTCCAGGCCAAGTTCGGCCCGGCGGGCGGCGATGGCGGCCGGGTCGGCCTCCCCGCCGAGGGAGACCGACGCGGCGTCGCCGGCGGCGGCCCCGGTGGCCGCGAAGACGATCGCCGAGACCGCCAGCAGCACCAGCGCGCCGGACAGCAGCCGGCGCAGCACGAATCGCCACAGCGTCCACCGGCCGGCACCCGCGGTCGCGGTGGCGGTGGCCGTCGGATGGGTGGCCGTCATGCGAGGTAGGCGTCCTTGAAGCTGGGGAAGGTCGGGTAGCCGAGCGACTTGACGCCCTGTACCCGCGGCGAGGCCGCGGCGAGCACCGGCGCCTTCGCCCACACCAGGTCCCCGCCCTCCTCGTGGAGCAGCTGCTGGATGTCGGCGAGCGAGCTGCGCCGCTGCTCGTCGGTGACTGCGGAGCGGACCTTGGTCACCAGGTCGTCCACCTTCGGGCCGGCCAGCCCGGTGAACGGCAGCAGCGCGTCGCTGCCGTAGAAGAACAACACGTCCAGCGGCAGCGGCCGCGGTTTGCGGTTCGCGGACTGGAACTTGGCGCCGATGAAGACCTTGGGGTCGGCGAAGAAGTCGCCGGCCGGCACCTTGTCCAGGTTGATGGTGATGCCGGCCTTCTTCGCCTGCTCGGCGAGGACGACCGCGCCCTCGGTCAGACCGTACTCGTAGTCGCTGGTGCGGATGGTCAGCGAGAGGTTGCCGGCGCCCGCCTGGGCCAGCAGCTGCTTCGCCCGGTCCGGGTCGTACCGGGTCTGCGGCAGGTCGTCGGCGTAGAACGGGAGGTGCTTGCCGAACAGGTCGTTGGCCACCTCGCCGAAACCGAGGGTGACCCGGTCGACCATCTGCTGCCGGTCGACCGTGTACTTGAGCGCCTGGGCCACCCGCGGGTCGGTGAACGGTGCCTGGCTGCGCTTGAGCATCGCGCCGAAGTTGGGCCACTCCCACTTCGGCGGGGTGATCAACTGAATTTTGCCGTTGGCCCGTTCGGCCTTGCCGGCCACCAGCGAGATGCTCGCGGCGTAGTCGACCTGGCCTGCCTTGAGCGCGTTCAGCCGGGCGGTGCCGTCGGCGATGGAGACCAGCTCCAGCTCGTCCAGGTAGGGGCCCTCCGGCCCCCAGTAGTCGGGGTTGCGCTTGAGCAGCGCGCCCTGGCCGACCTTGTGCTGGGTCAGGATGTACGGGCCGCTGCCGGGCACGGCGGTGAAGTCCTTGGTGCCGTCCGGGATGACGAAGATGCCCTGGGTGAGGATCAGGTCCAGGCAGCCGTTCGGACGCTTCATCGGCAGCAGGAGGGTGCGGTCGTCCTTGCGCTGGGCTCCTGCGAGGTCGATGTCGGCGAGCAGCGGGGACTGGTTGGCCTTGGCGTCCATGTAGGTGCGCAGGGTGAACAGCACGTCGGCGGCGGTGAGTCTGCGGCCGTCGGTGAAGTGGACTCCGTCGCGTACCCGGAGGGTCCAGGCGGTGCCGTCGGCGTTGGGCTCGACGCTCTCGGCGAGCTGCATCTGGGTGCGGCCGTCGGGGCCGACGACGCACAGCTCGTCGTAGACGACCCGGGCACGGACGTAGTCGATCGGCGTGTTGGCGGCCTTCGTCACGTCGCCGGTCTCGTTGCTGCCGCCGATGAACGCGGCCCGCATCCGACCGCCCTTCCTCGGGGTGCCACTCGCACTGCTCGCCGTGACGGGCTTCGCGTCCGATCCGCAGGCGGTGAGCAGCGCGGCTCCCGCGGCACCCGCCGAGATGCCCGCCGCGGCTCGCAGCAGTGTCCTTCTCGACACCGAGCGCCCTGACTCAGTCATGGATCCTCCTCTGTTCCCCGGCCGCGACTCATGGACCGTGACGGCGCGAGGAACGTATCCACCTGAAGCTGGTGGGATCTGCGCAGCTTTGAGCATCCCGGGCACCGTTGGCGCTCAGCAGTGAGCATACGGTCCGGACCGCAGCTGCCAGCCTGAGCGCATGGACAATCAACTGACAGAGCTGCCAAGCGACTTCGAGCGGGTGCTGTGCGTGGTCGCGCACCCGGACGACATGGAGTTCGGCTCGGCCGGCGCGGTCGCCGCCTGGACGGCGGCCGGCAAGCAGGTGGCCTACCTGCTGCTGACCCGGGGCGAGGCCGGCATCGACTCGATGGCCCCGGCCGAGGCGGCCCGGGTACGGGAGGAGGAGCAGCGCCGCAGCGCCGAGGTGGTCGGGGTGGACAGCGTGGAGTTCCTCGACCACCGGGACGGCACGGTGGAGTACGGCCCGGCGCTGCGCCGGGACATCGCGGCGGCGATCCGCCGGCACCGGCCGGAGCTGGTGGTGGGCTACAACCACCGGGAGAACACGTACACGGGCAAGTGGAACACCCCGGACCACCGCAACTGCGGGCTGGCGCTGCTGGACGCGGTCGGCGACGCGGGCAACCGCTGGATCTTCCCGGAGGCCGGCGAGCCCTGGGCCGGGGTGCGGTACGCGGCGATGGCGAGCTCTCCGGCGCCGACGCACGCCGTCGACGTCACGGACTCGGTGGACAAGGCGGTGGCCTCGCTGGAGGCCCACGGCAGCTATCTGGCCGCGCTGGGCGGCGGACGGCCGGTGGACGTGCGCACCCCGCTGACCGGCCTGTTCCGGGCCACCGGCGAACGGTTCGGCGGCCGGCTGTCGGTCGGCTTCGAGCTGGTGGTCGGCTGAGAGACGGCCTCGGGATCGCGGGCCGGATGCGCATGGCGGCGGCGTACGGCTTTGCAACGGCGGGCCGGATGCGCATGGCGGCGGCGTACGGCTTTGCAACGGCGGGCCGGATGCGCAATCTTGGCCAGGCACGGCGGCCCGCGGTCCCTAGGGTCGTCCCATGGCTGCTATCCCATACACGAAGTACGAGGACGTGGCACGGGCCCTGGAGTGGCTGACCGAGGCGTTCGGGTTCACCGAGCGGGAGCGCTTCGCCAACCCCGACGGGTCCGTGTTCCACGCGGAGATGCTGACCCCGGCCGGCGACCCGGTGTTCCTGGCCGGACCGGGCGGTGACTACCGTGCGCCGGCGAGCACCGGGTACCGCAGCGCGATGGTGTCGGTGGAAGTGCCGGACGTCGACGCGCAGTTCGCGCGGGCCGAGGCGGCGGGCGCCAAGCCGGTGTTCCCGCCGACCGACACCCCGCAGGGCATGCGGGTCTGCAAGGTGGAGGACCTCGAGGGCCACGAGTGGTTCTTCACCCGGCACTCGGCCGGCTGAGACCGCGCCGGGTCCGGTACGACCGAGCGGGCCGGGGGGACTCCCCGGCCCGCTTCATCGTCGTGCGGTGCCTCACCAGGCGACCGGGAGGGCCTCCAGGCTGTGGATGACCACGTTCTTCTTCCACACCAGCTCGGCCTCGGGCACCGCCAGCCGCAGCCCGGGGAACCGGCGGATCAGCGAGGCGAGGCCGATCTGCAGCTCCAGCCTGGCGAGTTGGGCGCCCACGCAGTGGTGGATGCCGTGTCCGAAGCTGGTGTGGGCGCCCGGCCTGCGGGTGATGTCGAAGGTGTCCGGGGCGTCCCAGACCTCGGCGTCGCGGTTGGCCGAGTTGGTGACTGCGATGACGCCCTCGCCGGTCCGGATCACCTCCCCACCGATCTTGACGTCCTCGGTGGCGACCCGGATCAGCCCGCCGGCCGCGCCGCCGGGGATGTAGCGCAGCAGTTCCTCGACGGCGTCGCCGATCCGTTCCGGCTCGGCCCGCAGCAGTGCCAGCTGCGCCGGGTTACGCAGCAGCACCAGGACGGCGTTGGCCAGGCGGTTGGCGGTGGTCTCGTAGCCGGCCACGATCAGCCCGCCGGCGAAGGAGACCAACTCGCGCTCGGTGAGCCGGTCCTCGTTGTCGCGGGCCGCGATCAGCACGCCGAGCAGGTCGTCGGTGGGGTCGGCCCGGCGCTGCTCGACCATGCCGGCCAGGTAGCCGATCAACGCGTTGCGGGCGGCGACCGCGGCCTCCAGGGCGTCCGGGGAGGTCCGGAACATCAGGTCGGACCACTCCCGGAAGCGCGCCTGGTCGCGCTGCGGCACGCCGAGCAGGTCGCAGATGGTGGTGATGGGCAGCGGCCCGGCCAGGCCCGGTACCACGTCCGCCTCGGCGCCACCCTCCGCCATGGCGTCCAGCAGCCGGTCGACGGTGCGCTGGACACCCGGGCGCATCCCCGCGATACGGCGGGCGGTGAAGGCCGGGGCGACCAGTTTGCGCAGCCGGGTGTGGTCGGGCGCGTCCTTGCTGACGATCGACTCCGGATCGCCCTCGACGCCGGGCATGAACCGCGGCGCCCCGGGCCGGGTGGCGGCCTGCCGGCTGAACCGCGGGTCGCTGAAGACCGTCCGGACGTCCTCGTAGCGGGTCACGATCCAGGCCTGGTCGCCACTGGGCAGGGTCACCCGCACGGCAGGCTGCTCGGCCCGCAGGCGGGCGTACTCCGGCGACGGGTCGAGGGCCGACAGGATGGGGAACGGGAACTGCTGCGGGGTCTCCTGGCACGGGTCGGCAGGGCCCAGGTCCGAGTCAGGCCGGGTCACTCCGGCTCCCTTCTTCGGTCGGTGAGTGCGGGTAGTGGTCGTGGCGGCCGGGTGCGGTCACCAGGTGGCCGGCAGCGCGTGCACGCCGTGGACGAACATGTCGGTGCGGAACGGCACTTCGGTCAGCGGGACGGCCAACCGCAGCGTGGGCACCCTGGTGAACAGGGTGGACCAGAGCACCTGGAGCTGCAGCCGGGCCAGCAGCTGGCCCAGGCACTGGTGGAGTCCGAAGCCGAAGGCCAGGTGCTCGTTGCCCGCCCGGGTGAGGTCCAGCCGGTCGGGGTCGGAGAAAACGCTCTCGTCCCGGTTCGCCGAGGAGAGCACCACGACCACGCCCTCACCGGCCTTGATGGTCCGTCCGCCGACCTCGACGTCCTCCAGCGCCGCGCGGCGCAGGCCGTAGTCGATGACCGTCTGGTGGCGCAGCAGCTCCTCCACCGCGGCCGGCACCAGGTCCGGGTCGGCCCGCAGCGCGGCGAGCTGCTCGGGGTGCTGGAGCAGGGTGAGCGTGCCGATGCCGATCTGGTTGGCGATGGTCTCGAAGCCGGCGATCATCAACAGGGTGGCGATGCCGACCAGTTCGTCGTGGTCGATGCCGTCCTCGGCCATCCGGGCCGCGGCCCGGCTGAGCAGGTCGTCGGCGGGCTCCTGCCGCTTGCTGGTCACCAGGCGGTCCAGATAGCCGCGCAGTTCGTTGCGGACCACCTCGCGGCGGGCCGGCGGCGCCTGCTGGTCGCCGATCACCTGGGTGCAGCGCTGGAAGAACTCCCGGTCCTGGTAGGGGACTCCGAGGAGTTCGCAGATCACCAGGGTGGGCAGCGGCAGGGCGAGGACCCGGACCAGGTCGGCCGAGGTCCCCGCGGCGAGCATCTCGTCGATCAGCCCGTCCACGATCCCCTGGATCGCGGGCCTCAGGCGCTCCAACCGCTTGAGCCGGAACTCGCCCACTATGGTGCGCCGGAGCCGCCCGTGGTCCGGCGGGTCCATCCGGATGAAGGTTCCCGGGCCGGGCGGCCGTACGGTCATCCGGGCCGGGAACCCCTCACGGGAGAAGTCCGAGCTGAACCTCGGGTCCGCCAGTACCGCGCAGGCGTCGGCGTGCCGGGTGACCAGCCACACCTCGTTGCCGTCGAAGTCCAGGGTGGCCTTGGTGATCGGCTGCTCGCGCAGCCGGTGGTAGTCGGGCGCCGGATCCATCGGGCAGGTTCGCGGGATGGGGTACGACGACGGGCTCGTGGTGTCCAAGGGTCGCGTCCTGTTCGTCCGACGGGCGGCTGCCGGGCGGGTTGCCCGGCAGCCATCCTCACCGCCGTACGGTGACGCGTCTGCTCAACTTTGTGCTGGTGGAAGGCACGCTCTACCGGAAGTCGTAGTCGAGCCGGTAGGTCGCGTTGCCGGCCTCCTCGTGCGTGGCGGTGAAGCCGCCGCTGCCGGTGAGGCCGGCCAGCTCACCGGTGCCGGAACCGGGAACCACCGTCCAGCTGACCTCGGCGGTCGTGCCGGTCAGCTCTCCGGTGTGCTGGAGCACGAAGCTCCCGGAGCGGCCGCCGAGCCGACCCGTGATCTGCTCCAGGCCGACGAAGCTCGTCGACGTCTCGGACCGGTAGAACATCACGTACTCCTGCACCCCCTGGCCCTCGATGTCGCCGCTGTAGGAGTACTCGACGGCCGACCTGGTCAGCTTGCGGCCGTCGGCCTCGGTGAAGTCCTGCTCCTCCCAACTCTTGAGCGTGCGCGTACCGGTGGCGTTCGTGCTCATGAGTAGTCCTCTCCTTGACCGGATGTCGCGGGCGCACCCGTGCCGGGTGCCGGCTCGGCTCGCCCCCGGGCGCTCGTACCCGGCGTCGGCGCTCTCCCCCAGCCTAGGCGGCTGGGAGATGTCCTCCGCTCCGGCGCGCCGCCTAACCAGCATGCCCCGCAGAGCCGTTGTCCGCGAACCAGTCGCGCATTCCGCCCTCGATTCCCGCGACGTGACGCCACACCAGGCCGTCCTTGAGGACGTATGCGCCGAAGCCGAGCTCGCGTTCGCCGCGCACGCTCATCACGGCACGCACGAAGATGGTGTCCTCGCTGTGGGTGTACTCCAGCAGCCGCTCGTAGCGGGCGTCGATGTCCATGTACCGGCCGAAGGTCTCGCCGATCTCCTTGATGCCGTTCAGGATGCCCTGGAACCGGACCACCACCGCGTCCGGGTGGTAGGTCTCGATCAGCGCGGCGATGTCCTTCGTCTCCAGGCACTCGATCTGGCGGACGAAGATCGGGTGACAGGCCGACAGGTCCAGCTCCGACATGGTGACTCCTTCGTGGGTCGGTGGTGCTGACAGGGATGTGCGGTTGACCGGGTGGTGCTACGCCCTGCCCGGCGTAGTCGGCCGGCCGGGCCTAGGAGCGCGCGGGCACGCCCAACCGGTCGCGGACCAGCGCGAGCAGCTCACGCGGGTCCTGTCTCAGGTAGAAGTGGTCGCCGTCCAGCACCCGCAGCTCGAACGGTCCTCTGGTGGTGTCCCGCCAGCCGGCCATCTCGTCCGCGCCCACCTGCGGGTCGGCGCGGCCCACCACGGCGGACACCGGACAGCCCAACAGGCCCCCGGACAGCGGGACGTACGTCTCGTTCAGCTCGAAGTCGGCCCGCAGGACCGGGGCGAAGGCCCGTAGCAGCCCGGGGTGGGACAGCACCTCGGGCGGGGTGCCGCCCATCCGCCCGACGGCGGTGAGGAACTGCTCCTCCGGCAGCCGGTGCAGCGGATCCAGTCGGGCTGGCAGATGCGGGGCGCGACGGGCCGAGACGAACAGCTGCCGCGGCTCCCCCCAGCCCCGGGCGCCGAGTTCCCGGGCCGTCTCGTACGCGAGCACGGCGCCCAGGCTGTGCCCGAACAGCGCGAAGGGCCGGTCCAACATCGGGAGCAGCCCGTCACAGAGCCGGCCGACCACGTCGGCCACCCGGCGCAGCGGCCGTTCACGGGAGCGGCTCTCCCGGCCGGGCAGCAGGATCGGCGCGACGTCCAGGTCAGGTCCCAGCTTCCGCTGCCAGGAGCGGAATCCGGCGGGTCCGCCGCCGGCGTGCGCGAAGCAGAACAGTCGGGTGCCGGCATCGGGGGCCGCTGGCCCGCCCGCCGTCCACGGTCCGGTCACGGTGCTCCTCACTCCTCTCCTCCGCCGCTAGCAGCCGGCCAACAGGATGCTGGTCTCGATGCCCCCGAAGCCGAAGCCGTTGGAGAGCGCGTACCGGATGGCGGCGTGCTGCGCCGAGCGCCCGGCGAACCGCAGTCCGGCGTCGACGGGTCGGTACAGGTTGACGTTCGGGTGGACGAAGCCCGCCCGCATCTGGAGCACGGTGGCCACCGCCTCGATCACTCCGGCGGCGTGCAGGGTGTGGCCGGTCAGCGCCTTGGTGGCGTTGATCCACGGCCCGTCGGGCCGCTCTCCGAACACCGCGCGCAGCGCCTCGGCCTCGGTGCGGTCGCCCAGCTCGGAGGCGGTGCCGTGCGCGTTGACGTAACCGACCTGCTCGGGTTCGAGACCGGCCGTCCGCAGGGCGGCGGTCATCACCGCGCTCTCACCGTGCCGGTCGGGGTCGGCCTGGCTGTTGCCGTCCAGCCCGATCCCGTACCCGGCCAGCCGGGCGAGCGGCCGGGCACCGCGCCGCCGGACCGACTCCGTGCTCTCCAGCACCAGTGCGCCGCAGCCCTGTCCGAGCACGAAGCCGGTGCGCTCCGCGTCGAAGGGCCGGCAGACCTCGGCCGGATCCTCGCGGGCCCTGCCGTC
The DNA here is from genome assembly GCF_039533515.1 of Kitasatospora cystarginea. Taxonomy (NCBI): domain Bacteria; kingdom Bacillati; phylum Actinomycetota; class Actinomycetes; order Kitasatosporales; family Streptomycetaceae; genus Kitasatospora; species Kitasatospora cystarginea. Next base: position 38,295 of record NZ_BAAATR010000035.1, read on the forward strand.
GGCCATCGCACCCAGGTTGAACAGCGCCTGCCGTTCCAGCTCGGAGAGTTCGGCGCAGGCGCCGACCACCAGGCAGGCGTCGACCGCGTCCAGCGCGAGCAGCCGTGCCGCGGTGATGATGCCGACGTTGCCGCTGGCCGAGGCGCCGCCGACGGTGCAGCCCTCACCGGTGATGCCCAGCACCTCGCTCAGCACGCCCAGGTGGTCGCTGTCCAGCAGGTGCAGCGCCGCCCGGGCCGGGACGTGGGAGCGGCCGCGCCGCAGTCTCGGGTACAGGCTCTCGGCGTAGCCGGCGGTGAGGTTGTGGCCGGCCACCACCAGGCCGATCCGCTCCGGTGGCGGGCCGTCGGTGTCCAGGCCGGCCTGCTGCCAGGCGGCGAGTGCGGTGAGCAGCGCCGTCCGCACCCCCATCGGTGCCCGGGCCGCCGTCCGCACCGCCCTGGCGTGCCGCCCCGGCACGAGGCCGGGCAGCGCGTCGAGTTCCGCCGGCAGGTCCGGGATCGTCAGCCGGGCGGCGACGGCGCTCTGACCGGCCTGGGCGGACGGCAGCCGGGTGATGCCGCTGCGCCCGGCCCGCAGCGCCTCGGTGAATCCGGCCAGGTCAGTGGCGAGGGCGGTGCGCACCGCCATGCCGGTGATGACGGCGGGCTTCACGGGCGGTGCGCCCGGAGCAACTCGACCAGGGCGCCGATGTGCGGGAGTCCGTGGAACTCGGGCACCGGGACGTCGATGCCCAGGTCCTCCAGGACCAGGGTGACCACCTCGGCCCGGTCGATGCTGTTGCAGCCGAGATCGGCCATCGACACCTCGGGGGTGACCTCGGCCGGGTCGATCTCGGGCACCACGGCGACGATGTGCCGCCGTACCGTCTCGAAGAGCAGCTGTTCGTCCATCGCTCGTCCTCTCGGCGCCCGGTCAGCGCCAGTCGTAGCGCCGGTGGTGGTTCTCCACCCCGGTGAGCACCAGCAGTTCGCCGGGGTGTGCGGCCCGGTCCGCGAAGTCCCACCAGTCCTCGGGGTCCACCCGGCGGTCGCGCTCGGGGACGAGGCAGCGCCGGGTCTCCTTGAGCAGGCGGGTGTACTCCTCGAAGCCGACCGCCCGGCGGGCCGCAAGCCGTTCGGCGATCCGCATCCGGCCGAGCTCCGGCCCGGCCTCGGGAGCCACCACCCCGCTCAGGAACTCGGACGCGCAGCCGGAACCGTACGAGAACAGGCCGACCCGCTCGGGCCGTTGGACGGGTGCCCGGTCGATCGTGGAGGCCAGCGCCAGGTAGACCGACCCGGAGCAGAGGTTGCCGACCACCTGCGGGTAGGCCAGCGACGGCGCGACCCGCCGGGCGAAGTCGGCCTCGACGGCCTCGGCGCCGACCGCGGTGTGCTCGCGCATCATCTTGCGGTGCCCGGCCTTCACCAGGCCGGCGAACGGGGTGTGCAGCACCAGCCGGTCGAAGGTGGTGGCGAAGTCGGCGCCCTCCACCCGGTCCGCGTAGTCGGCGAAGCTCCGGGTGAGGCAGTCCAGGTAGGCGAAGAGCGAGCGGTCGGCGTCGGCGATGTCCAGGGTCGGCTCGGGCCGCGCCGAGTCCAGGGTCTCGTAGCTGTGCAGGCCGTACGCCCCGGGGTCGATGGCCAGGATCCGCGGCTGGTCACCGAGCAGCACGGCGGCCGCCCCGTGGCCGGTGGCGGCCTCGGCGTACTGCGCGTACTCGTCGACCACCGCGACGTCGGTGGCGATCACCAGCGCCCTCGCCCCGGGCGAGTGGCCGGACGCCAGCCAGCCGGCGGCGAGCTGCACCATGCCGGTGGCGGCGTAGCAGGCCTGCTTGGCCTCCAGCACCCGGCAGCTGCGGGACAGGCCCAGGTGTTCGTGGACGTAGGAGGCGACCGACTTGCTGTAGTCGACCCCGGACTCGGTGGAGGTGACGAGCAGTTCGATCCGGGCGCGCTCCCCCGGGGTCAGGGCGTCCACCAGGGGCTTGGCGGCGTTGACGGCGTTGGTGACCGGGTCCTCGAACGGCAGGCCGACGGAGCGACGCTCCATCATCAGGTTGGCGAGGCGGTCGTGGTCGAGTCCCCGGCCGTCGAACAGCTCGGTGAGCGCGATACCGGCCAGCCCGGCGTACACGTTGAGCCACTCGATGCCGATCATGCGCGCCTCGCCCGGGCCAGGTGGTCGATGAGGTGGTCGATGTCCGGGATGGCGCTGAAGGCCGACAGCGGCTCGTCGATGCCCAGCCGCCGGGTGACGGTCAGGATGATCTCGATCCGGTCGACCGAGTCGGCGCCCAGGTCCCGCAGGTGGCGGTTGCCGGTGATCTCCGCCGCCGGGAGGGTCGGCAGGATCTCCCCGATCGCCTCCCGCAGCGCCAGTTCGGCCGCTGACCTGGCCTCGCGGCCCACGGTGTCGTTCACTGCCCCTCCTCCTCGGGCTGCCGGTACACCCGCTGGGTGCTGACGGCGATCAGATTTCCGGTCGTTGCGTCCCGGATCACGACGTCGAACAACTCCTCGGCCCTGTCGGCCGTCCGGGCCCGTACGGTCACGCCGAGCTCCAACTCGGTGTCCGGGTCGGCGTTCTGGGCGTAGCACAGCTGCTGGTCGACCACCCGGCGGCGCAGGAAGGCGCCGTCGTCCCGCCCGAGCGCACGCCACTGGCACAGCACCGCCTGGTCCACGAAGGAGAAGTAGGAGGCGAAGTAGACGAGTCCGACGCCGTTGAGGTCACGGGTGATGTCGATCCGGTAGCGGGTGGTGAAGCCCTCGGCGACGGGGGTGTACTCCTCGGGCGGCTCGTCGCAGAAGCTGAGGGTCTGCCGGGCCCTGCCGTACGCCCGGCGCGGCGAGTACTCCTCGGGCAACGCCGGCAGCCGGCGGTGCCTGAAGTCCGCCGGAGAGGCCGGCACCAGGCCCTGGTTGGAGCCGGCCCGGCGGCGGCTGACCCAGCGGTTGAAGTTCTCCACGTGCAGTTCCCCGGGCGCCGGGCCCCGGTAGAACTCCGCCGCGGTGAGCGGGCGCCCGGGGTCGGCGGCCGACGCGGCCGCGATCCGGTGGATCGTCAGTACCGACTCGCTGCCGAAGTCGAACGAGCGCGAGGTGACGTCCAGCACGTCGCCGAAGCTGACGCTGCGCAGGTGGAAGTCCCTGCTGCCGCGCACCCGGTAGTAGTAGAAGGCCAGGTAGGCGGGGCTGCCGTCGGCGCCGCGGGCGCCGAGTACGTCGGTCCCGCAGAGCGTGCCGACCGTCTCCCAGGTCCAGTCGCCGATCTGGCCGAGGAAGAGCGAGTTGTGTCCGCACATCGCGGGGCTGACGGTGACCCGGCGGCGGAGCGTGCCCGCGTCCGGCGGCTGCGGGCCGGTACCGTCGGACGGGGCGGTGCCGTCGGCCGGGGCGGTCTGGTACGTCATCGGTTCTCCTGCCGGCCGGTCGCGTCGATCTCCGCCAGGAAGTCGGCGAGGACCCGGTTGAACCGCTCGGCCGAGGTGAGGCTGGGAAAGTGGCCGGCGTCCTCGAACTCGGCGTAGCGGACGTCGGGGAGCGTGCCGTGCAGCAGGTGGCCGGTCCGCAGCGGGACGACGGTGTCGTGCCGGCCGTGCACGATCAGGGCCGGCACGGCCAGGGTGGCGAGCTGCGACAGCAGGTCCCGCGAGGCGTCGAACTCGTCCAGGTAGCGCAGACCGATCCGGGCGTCCAGACTCTCGCAGCGCAGCAGCAGCTCCTCGAACTCGCCGCGGGCTGTCGCCAGTTGCTCGCTTCCGGTCCGGGCCAGCAGGTGGTCGAAGTCCTCCCGGGCCACCAGTGCCAGCCGGTTCATCTCACCCCGGCGGTTGCCCACCTTGTACGAGCCGCCGATCAGGGTCACCGAGGCGACCTCGCGCGGGTGCCGCAGCGCCAGCGTGAGCGCGGGCAGCGTGCCGAACGAGGCGCCGGCCAGGTGCACCGGCTCCCGCACGTCCAGCGCGTCCAGGGTGCGGCGCAGCAGTTCGGCCATGCCCTCCACGGACAGGTCGGCGGCGGCCGTGGTGGCCCCGACACCCGAGTGGTGCACCGAGATCACCCGGTGCCGGTCGGCCAGGCCCGCGAACTGCGGGCCGAAGAAGCCCGCCCCGATGTTGAACGGGTGCACCAGGACCAGCGGGGTGCCCTCGCCCGCCTCGAACACCTCGACCTCGCCGTCGCTGAACCCGAGCAGGCGCCGCCGGACGGCCGGCTGGTACTCGGTCAGCACCGCGTGGTTCTGGCTCAGTGGCCGGTGTCCCTCGTCCATCGCGGCCCGGACGTCGGCCGGGATGGCGGCGGCGGGATGGTAGGTGGCGGTCGCCGGGTGGTGCGCGGCGGCCCGGGCGTCGACCGGGACCAGCTCGGGGGCCGGACCGGCGTCCCGCAGGCAGGCCGCCAGCCGGCGCCCGGCCTCCTCGGCCCGGCGGACCCCCAGGCCCACCGGCACCGCGAACCGGATCAGCCCCTGGCTCTCCGGGCCGACCGCCAGGTGGGGCGCACCGCGGACACCGGTGTGCCGGTAGATCCACGCGAGCCAGCCGGCCACCCGGTGCGGTCGTCCCGCCTCGCCCGGCAGCCGGGCGGTGTCGAGCAGGACGCAGTGGCCGCCCGACGCGGACACCGGCAGACCGGCCGCCGCGAGCGGCGCGTGCAGGGCCCGGACGGCCGCCATCCGCTCGGTGACTTCGGCGGCGGCCCGCTCGCGGTCGGCCAGCGCGGTGGCGATCAGCCGGCGCTGGGTCAGGCCCGGTTCTGCGCCCCGCTGGAGGACGTCCTCGGCCAGCCGCTCGGCCAGCTCGGGATCGTCGGTGGCCACCACGCCGCCGACGTCGATGCCGAAGTCCTTGGAGAGGCCGAGCGTGACGGTGTCGGCGAGGGAGAGGATCTCCTCGGCCACCTCCCACAGGCTCCGGCCCGTCTCACCGGCCTCGTACTCGGCGACGAAGGCCGCGTTCTCCAGCACCCGGGTGGCGTCCAGGACCAGCGGTACGCCGTGGGCGTCCGCGCTCCGCCTGATCAGCCGCAGGTTGGCGAGCGAGAGCGGGCGGCCGCCGAGTGCGTTGGTGCTGGTCTCCACACAGACGAAGGACACCTTGCCCGGGTTGGCGGCGAGCGTCCGCGCCAGCGCCTCGACGTCCAGGTCGCCCCAGGACGGCGTCCGGCCGTCCACCGCGTCGGCGGCCGGTACCGGCAGCGGGGTGAAACCGTGGTCGAGCTGGTTGATCGCCCAGGTGGGGAACAGCGCGTTCTGCACCACGAATCCGCGCCGGCGCGGCCACGCCCGGCAGAGCATCGCCTCGGCCGACCGTCCGCGCACGGTCGCCACCGCGTACCGGAACGGCAGCAGGGCCGCGAGGTCCGGCTCCGTACCCGAGGCGGCGTCGGTCCGGGCACGCAATGCTGCCATGCCCTCGGCGACGAACGGTGTGTCGAGCTCCGTCCAGGAGTCGGTGACCAGGTCGAAGTCGGCCTCGACGGACGGGAGCAGCAGCGGGTTGTGGCCGGTGGCGGCAAGCCGCCGCTCTCGCGTGCGGACGGCGTTGGGCGTGGCGGGGATGGTGGGTTTGGCGGGGGTGATGAGGGCTGCGGGAGTGGCGGGGGCTGCGGGAGTGGCGGGGGCTGCGGGAGTGGCGGGCGTAGCCAGGGCGTCGGGTTCGACGGACTGCGGCTGCGGTACCTCGGGGTTGGCGATCATCAGGATGATCTCGCCGATGTCCGTCGGTTCGCCGTCGGCCGGTCGACACAGGTAGATCGGCAGGTTGACGGGCCGGAACTTGTTCTTGAAGCGGAAGTTCCCCTCCCCGGTGAAGACCCCGGTGGAGCGCAGCTCCGCGAGCGCCCGCTCGGCCACCGGATCGGCGTTGGCCGAAGCGCCGAGCCGCACGCCCAGACTCGCCCCGAAGCTGAACATGGTGCAACCCTCGTCCGCGAGCAGCCGGACGATCCGGGTGATCGTGTACTCGAGTCCGCCCATCGGCAGGTCCTCGGCGTAGAACTCCAGGTCCAGCAGGTACCCGGGCTCGGAGGGGATGCGTGTCACGATCACCGCGCAGCGCAGCTCCTCGCCAGTGTGGGTCAAGAACATCCGGTGCCGCTCGCCGAGCACCCCGCGCCGGATCTCCTCCCGGACGGTGGACACGTACGGGTTCACCATGTCCTTGGTGGCGCACCAGCGGTCGATCAGCTCCGCGATCCGGGAGTCGGTGGCCGGTTCGGAGCCCACCCGGTACTCGGCCGTTCCCGCTCCGGGCACCCGCTCGAACCGCTGCACCATGTAGCGGAGTTTCTGCTTCTGGGTACCCGCGAGGGTGAAGTCCCGGATGTTCTCCATCCGTTGGACGGCCCCGAACGGCGTGGCCGAGTAGGGGCGGCCGTCCACCTCCGTCAGCCGGACCATGGACAGCAGGTTGGGCCGCAGGCCGTGGCGGGCGGCGTGCTCGCTGTACTCGCGGGTCAGCCCGGGCAGGTCCGCCTCGGATCCGACGTAGCTCCAGGCCAGGACCGAGCCCGTTCGCTGGGAGAAGTTGAAGTACGCGGTGCGGGCCGAACCCAGGAAGACCAGGGGTGCGATGTCCCGCCCCGGCAGGCCGCCCTCCTTGGCGTGGCGGAGGTCCAGCTCGGCCAGCACCGCGGCGATTTCGGGCTGCTCGCCGAGTTCGCGCTTGCGTACCACCAGCGGGCCCGGCTGGTCGACGCCCGCGGGCCGGCCGGCGGCGAGGTCCGGGGCCGGGGGTGCCGCCTCCGCCGGGTCGACCGCCGCCTCGGCCGCCAGCAGCTCGGCGGTACCGGGACCGTGGAGTGCGACCAGGTGCCCGGCGAGCGCGCTGACGGTGGGGTGGTCGAACAGCAGGGTCTTGCGCTGCGCGCCGAACCGGCGTTCCAGCACCGCGACCACCCTCAGCATGTCGAAGGAGGTGAAGCCCTGGTCGGCGAAGTCCGAGCCGGGCTCGACGGACCGGCCCACGGTCCGCCCGATCAGCCGGCTGAGCGCCTCGGCCTCCGGCCCCGGCCCTCCGGCCGGGAGGGGGCCGGCGGGCGCAACCGACGCCACGGGTGGAGCCGGGGACGGTACCGGCACCGGTGCCGCTGCCACCGCGGGGGCCTGAGGGAGCACCGCGCCGAGGGCCGCGGCCACATGGGCCGTCAGACGGTCGACGGAGTCCTGTTCGTAGAGCTCCGCCGCTTTCAGGTCCAGGCCGTAGGCCTCGTTGAGCCTGTGGACCAGATCCATCCGGAAGATCGAGTCCAGCCCGAGGTCGCCGAACGGCCGGTCGTGCGACAGTTCCCGCTCCGGGGTGCCGAGGATCTCGGAGAGGCCGGCGAGCACGGTACGGCGGACCTCGGTGACCACCTCGTCCCCCCACACGTGCACGATCGCGGGTACCTCAGCCACGGACACCGCGGTTGACGTTACGTCAGACAAGGACTGCACACGAGTCGGCACGGTCGGCAGGCCGTCGAGGGGGGCCAGCCTCACCCGCTCCCGTTGCTGCTGCGGCGCGGGAGTCCGCGCCGCGCGGACGGTTGATGGCGCTTCGATGGTGACCTCCGGGTCGGGTGCCGGTGCGCCGGGGGCGAACCAGTGACGGGTTCCGTTGAGCGGGATGCCGGGCAGCGGGGTGCGCCGCGGCGGCCGGTCGGTCCACAGCCGCGCCCAGTCGACGGAGCGGCCGCCGACCCACTCGCGGGCCAGTCCGTCCAGATCGCCGTAGGCCGTGGCCGGCCCGTCCGCACGCGCGGCGCCGAGGTGTCCGCCGGGCACCGACTCGCCCCGGGCCAGCGAGGTCAGCGCGCGGACCAGCTCCGCACGGTCCTCGACCACCACCGCGAACCGCTCCGGCCACTCCTCGCGGCCGGTCTGGAGGGTGCGGGCGACCTCCGCCAGGCCCGGCGCCCCGCGCTCCAGGCGCCGGACGAGCCTGGCGGCGTAGCCGGCCAGCTGTTCGCGCGTCGGTGCCGACACGGCCACCAGCTGCGGACCGTGGCCCTCCACCGCGGGCCGCGGGCGGTAGGACTCCAGCACCACATGCGCGTTAGTCCCGCCGAAGCCGAAGGAACTGACACCCGCGCAGCGCGACTTCACACCGTCGGCCCCGGCCGGGGCGTCCCAGTCGGTGAGTTCGGTGCCGATCCGCAGCGGTGTGCCGTCCAGCCTGATGTGCGGGTTCGGATTTTCGAGGTGGAGGTGCGGGGGAAGTTGGCCGTGTTCCATGCCGAGCAGCACCTTGAGCACCCCGGCGATGCCCGCGGCGGCCTCCAGATGGCCGATGTTGGTCTTCACCGAGCCGAGCACGGTGTACGGCCGGTTCGGCAACTCCCGCCCCAGGTCGGCGTAGAGGGTGGTGAGGGCACGCTTCACACCCTCGACCTCCACCGGGTCGCCCAGGCTGGTACCGGTGCCGTGCGCCTCCAGGTAGCCCAGCCGGTCCGGGTCGGTGCCCGCCGAGCGGTGCGCCTGGACCAGGACCCGCGCCTGCGCCTCCGGGTTGGGCGCGGTGAGGGAGTTGGCTCGCCCGCCGTGGCCCACGGCCGTTCCGGTGACGAGCCCGTACACGTGGTCGCCGTCGGCCAGCGCGCGGTCGAGCGGCTTCAGCAGGACCACCCCGCAGCCCTCGCCGCGGACGTATCCGTCGGCGGCCGCGTCGAAGGTCCGGCAGCGGCCGTCGGCACTGAGCATCCCGGACTGCTGGAAGGCGGTGAACAGGGCCGGGCTGAGCAGCGCGCTGACCCCGCCCGCGAGGGCCTGCTCGCACTCCCCCGCGGCCAACGCGCGCACCGCGCGGTGGATGGCGACCAGCGAGCTCGAACACGCGGTGTCCACCGACTCGCTGGGCCCGCGCAGATCCATCAGGTACGAGACCCGGTTGGCCAGCACGGCGTGGGCGACGCCGGTCGCGGTGTGGGCCTCGACCCGGGCGCCGTCCCTGCCGAGCAGGTCGGCGTAGTCGGAGGTGGACACGCCCGCGAACAGGGCGGTGGCCGTGCCCGCCAGGTCGGCGGGACGGTAGCCGGCGTCCCAGACCGCCCGCCACGCGGTCTCCAGGAACAGCCGCTGCTGCGGGTCCATCATGGCGGCCTCGCGCGGGGCGATACCGAAGAACCCCGCATCGAAGCGGTCGATCCCGTTCAGGAAGCCGCCGCGGAATCCCTCCGCCCCGGCGGCGGCCCGCAGTTCGGTCCGGTCCTCGGGTACCGCCGTCACCAGGTCGTGCCCGGCCGCCAGGTGCTCCCAGAACTCCTCGGTGTCGGCGGACCCGGGCAGCACCCCGGCCATCCCCACCACGGCGACCTCGAACCGCCCGGAGCGCACCGCCGGCGCCTGGCGGCCGGGCGTCCGCCCTGGCCGTTCGGTCCGGTGGACGGTCGGCTCGGGCTTCTGCCCTTCGGCGGGTGCGGGCTCGGGGTCTGCCGCAGGCTCGGACTCCGCCGACGGACTGTGCCGCGCCGCCACCTCAACGGCGTGGTGCCGGCCGAGGTAGGCCGCGAAGGAGACCAGGTCCGGGCACTCGAACAGGACGGTGGGCAACAGGTCCAGGCCGTAGTGCTCGTTGACCTTGATGATCAACTCGGTCAGTGTGATCGAGTCGAACCCCAGCTCGAGCAACTGCTCACCGGGGTCGACCTCGGCAGGGTCGACCAGCAGGAAATCGGCTGCCATGGCACGGAGTTCACGCTCCACCGCCTCGATGTCCGGCGTGGCCGAGCCGATTGGGCCCCCGGACGTCCCGGCGGCACTTCCCACTCCCCCGGGCGCGGCTGCCTCCTCGAGTACCTCGGTCGGCTCGGGCGGGACCGCATCGCCCCCGGCCGGACGAGCAGCCCGCTGCACCACCGAGACCCGGGTCTGCGGGCCCGCCGCCAGCAGCTCGAAGGCCCGCAGACCGCCGGCCGTGCTCAACGGAACCATGCCCCAACGCCGTTCCAGGAGTTCCCTCGTCGCGCCGTCGACGGTGATGCCGCCCTCCTCCCACAGCGGCCAGCCGATCGAGACGGTACGGCCGGAGCAGAGGCCGGCTTGCTGCCGCTGCGCCCGCAGCTCGGCGAACTCGTCGAGGAAGGCGTTGGCATAGGCGTAGTCCACCTGGCCCGGGTTGCCACTGCGGGCCACCACCGAGGAGAACAGCACGAAGAAGTCCAGCGGCTGGTCCGCCGTCAGCTCGTCCAGGGCCATCGATCCGAACGCCTTGGGCGCGAGCACCGCGTCGAGGCCGGCCCGGCGCTTGGTGACCGCGCGGGCGTCCCTGGTGACCCCCGCCGCGTGCACCACCCCGCTCAGCGGCCCGTGCTCGTCCGTGACGGCGGCGACGAGCTCACGGACCTCCTGGGGCCGGGAGACGTCGGCGCGCAGATGGCGGACGGTGCTGCCGTTCCGGGACAGCTCGGCCAGCAGCGCGAGTTGCCCGCCGTCCGGTTCCGAACGGCCGGTCAGGACCACGGTGACCGGACCGGCCTGGACCAGCCGGCGGGCCACCAGCAGGCCCAGCGCGCCGAGCCCGCCGGTGACCAGGTAGGTGCCGCCGGGCCGCAGCCGCAGGGGCTCGGTCCCGTCCGGCGTGAACTCGGCCATCCCGACGAGTTGCCGCTCACCGGAGCGGTAACGGACGTCCTCGGCCGTGCCGGGACGGCAGGCGAGCAGCTCGCCGGCCAAGCGGTCGGCGAGCAGCGGCGGTTCGGCCAGGGCCTCGGCGCCCTCGAAGGCGACCCGGGCCGCGCCGAGCCGGCTGTGCTCCAGGGCCAGGCTGCGCAGGGCGGCACCGAGCGCGGCATCGACCGGGCGGGAGACCGGGGTGGGTGCCGGATAGCCGTACACCACCCGGAGGTCGCGCGGGCCCGTCTCCCGGGCCAGCAGCGCGGTCAGCAGGGAGAGCGGTGCGTGGAACCCGGCTTCGAGGTCGGCCGGGAGCGCGGCCGTGCCGTACTCCGCGGCGCCCTCGGAGGCGTACCAGACCACGGCATCGGGCGCACCGGCACCGTCCGCGAGCTCGGCCACCAGCCGGGCGCACTGTTCGGGGTCGGAGAGCGCCAGCCGGTAGCCGCCGGTGGCGGTGCGGCCGAAGACCGTTCCCGGGACGACCGGGATGACCACCGGAACAACCGTGACCGAATGCTCGGCCAGCCGCTCCGTCAGCCCCTCGGCCAGTTCGGCGGCCGACGCGGTGTCCTCCGCGACCAGGAGGACGGTGCGCGGGACCGCGCCCTCCGGCATCGGCAGCGGGGCCGCCTCCCAGACCGGCCGGGAGTACTCGACCCGGGCCAACTCCTGCTCCGGCACCGGCACCTGCTCCGGCACCGGCTGCGCTGCGGCCGGCCTCGCGGGGCCCGGGAGCCAGTGCCGGGTGCGGTCGAACGGGTAGGTGGGGAAGGCCGCCCGGCGCGGGCGCGGGCCCTGCCACAGCCGCCGCCAGTCCACCTCGGCGCCCGTCACCCAGGCGCGGGCGGCCTCGGTCGGGTCGTCGCCCTCCCAGGACGGCGGATCTCCGCGCCGCACGGTACCGCGCAGCAGCCCGTCCGGCTGCCCTCCGTCGGCGAAGGCCCGTAGGGACGCGGCGAGTTGGTCCGTTCCGGTGGCCGGCACGGCCAGCCGCTCGGCCATCTCCCGCCGCCCGGTCTGGCTGGTCCACGCCAGCTCGCGCAGCATGGCGCCGTCCGGGGCCTCCGCCAGCCGGTCCGCGACCCGCCCGGCGAGGACGGCGAGCCGTTCGGGGGTCCGTGCGGAGAGCAGGAACACCTGCCGGCCGCCGGCCGGCTCACCCGCCGGCTCCGGCTCGCGCCGGTCCCGGTACTCCTCCAGCACCAGGTGGACGTTGGCACCCCCGGCGCCGAAGGAGCTGACACCGGCCCGGCGCGGACACTCGGCCAGGACACCGTCCTGCTCCAGCGTGGGCCGGTGCCACGGGGCCAGCGCGGTCTGCGGCCGGAACGGCGACTTCTCGAAGCCGATCCTCGGGTTGGCCCGGTCGAGGTTGACGCTCGGGTACAGCCGGCCCTCCTTCAGCTGGAGCAGCACCTTGGTCAGCCCGGCGATGCCGGCCGCGCCCTCCAGATGGCCGATGTTGGACTTCACCGAGCCGACCGGGACCGTCCGCCCGGCGACACCGTCCTCCGTGGCGCCGCCGAACGCCCGGGTGAGGCCGGCGATCTCGATCGGGTCGCCGAGGCCCGTTCCGGTGCCGTGCGCCTCGACGTAGGAGACGGTCCGGGGGTCCACGCCGGCGCGGCGCAGCGACTCACCGATCAGTTCGGCCTGGGCGTTGGGGTTGGGCACCGTGTATCCGCTGGTCCTGCCGCCCGCGTTCGTCCAGCCGCCCCGGATGACGGCCCAGATCCGGTCACCGTCGCGCTCGGCGTCCGCCAGCGGTTTCAGCAACACCGCGCCGACGCCCTCACCCGGCACGTAGCCGTCGGCATCGGCGTCGAACGGGCGGCAACCGGGCCCGCCTGCCAGCATGTTCCGGCTGGACAGCGCCACCAGGTGCGCCGGGTGGAGGATCAGGTTCACCCCGCCGGCGACGGCCATCCGGCACTCGCCGCGGCGGATGCTCTCGCAGGCCAGGTGGACGGCCATCAGCGAGGAGGAGCAGGCCGAGTCGACGGCCATGCTCGGACCGGTCAGGTCGAACACATGGCTGACCCGGTTGGCCACCGACCAGTACGCCGAGTGGGCGCCGGTGAACTCGCCCCGGCTCCACCCCTCGGCGGCGAGCTGGCCGTACGACCCGTACATCAGGCCGGCGAAGACACCGGTCTCCGGCACCCTGGTGTGCTCGCCGAGGTAGCCGCTCTCCTCGAGCAGGTTCCAGCAGGTCTCCAGGAAGAGCCGTTCCTGCGGGTCGATCGAGCCCGCCTCGCGCGGCAGGATGCCGAAGAGTTGGGGGTCGAAGGCGTCGACGTCCGTCAGGAAGCCCGCCCATCGGCCGTAGCTGCGGTTGGGCTGGCCGCGGCGGGCGTCGAAGTACTCGCGCCAGTCCCAGCGGTCGGCCGGTACCTCGGTGACGCAGTTGACCCCGGCCGCCAGGTTGCGGGCGAAGGCGGCCAGGTCCGGCGAGCCCGGGTAGCGGCCGGCGACCCCCACGACGGCGATTCCGGCACCGGCGGGCACCGGCTCGACCGCCGGGGCCGTGGGCTCCGCAGACGTGGCCGGGGCGGAGCTGGCCGGAGCCATGGGCTCCGCGGAGCTGGCCGGGGCGGAGGGCTGCGCAGAGGCGGCCGGCGCCGTCGAAGTGGTCGGCACCGCCGAGGCGGTGGCGTGCTCCGGGCCGATGGCCTCCTCCTGGTCGGCGGCCGTGAGCGGGGCGAGCCGGTCGCCGTGCACGGCCGTCAGGTGTTCGGCGAGCCGTTCGATCGTCAGGTGTTCGAAGAGCAGGGTCGCCGGGAGTTCGCCCAGGTCCCGGGAGAGCCGATCGACGATCTCCGCACCGATCAGCGAGTCGACCCCGAAGGTCTCGAACGTCTCGCGGTCGGTCAGCTCGTCCTCTGCGCACTTGAGCACCTCGGCGAAGATCCGCCGCAGGTAGCGGCGGGTACCGGGCCGCACGTCCGGGGTGCTCTCCGGGACCCCGGCGGCGAGCGGAACGCCGGTGACCGCCCCGGCGGTGAGCGGAGCGCCGGTGAGCGGCATGCCGTGCTCGGCCAGGCGGGCCGGGTCCGCCTTGATGACCAGCAGCTGACCGAGTCCGGAGGAGATCGCGCGGGCCAGGGCGGGCACGCCGTCCTCCGGCTCGATCGAACCGACGCCGAGTCCGGCGAAGGACCGGTGGTAGCGCTCCCGGGCGACGGCGCCGACGCTCCCCCAGAAGCCCCAGTTCACCACCGACACCGGGAAGTCGTACCGCCGCCGCGCGTTCCAGGCGAGGGCGTCCTCGAGGGTAGCCGCCGCCGCGTAGTTGGCCTGGCCCGGCGAGGCGACGAAGGACGCGGCGGAGGAGAAGAACACGCAGAAGTCCGGCCGCTCCCCCGCCAGGGCGTCGAGCAGCGCCGCCGCACCGGCCGACTTCGGCGTGATCACCCGGCCGAACTCGTCCTCGGTCATCCGCGCGAACGGCACGTCGCACAGCTCGCCCGCCGCGTGCAGGACCCCGTTCAGCGCGCCGAACGACTCCCTGGCCTGCGCCACCGCGGCCCGGACGGCCACCGGATCGGCGGTGTCACCGGACACGTACCGGATCTCGCCGCCGAGTCGGGCGATCTCCGCCAGCCCCTCGGCCACCTCGGGGTGGTCGGCCGGCCGGCGGCCGAGCCAGACCAGCCCGGCCCGGTGGTCGGCGGCCAGCCGCCGGCTCACCGCACGACCCAGGCCGCCGCTCCCGCCGACCACCAGATAGCTGCCGCCGTCCCGGAAGGGGGTCGGCCCGTCCTGCTCGGGAACGGGCCGGAAGCGCCGGAGGTAGCGCCGCCCCTCCCGCCAGGCCACCACCGGGTGCGTGGCGTCCTCGGCCACGATCCGGTCGGCCTGGGTCGTGACGTCCTCCGGGTCGGCGCCGCCGAGGTCGAGGCAACCGACCTCCCAGTGCGGGTACTCCGCGGCCAGGCTCCGGATCAGGCCCGGCAGGCCAGCGCCGCACGTTTCGACCTCGTCCGCCTCCCTCACCGGCAGTACCCCGTAGACGACTTGACGGATCGTCAGCTCGCGGTCCGACTGCCCGGCCCGGATCAGCTGCTTGAGCAGGCGGAAGGCGGCCGTGGTGACCGGATCGCCGGCCGGCCCGGTGACCGCCGGACCGGCCGGCGGACCGGCCAGGACGTAGAGCACGTCGAACGGCCCGGGCGCGCGCTCGGCGCCGTCCAGCGGGATGCGGACCACCTCGTCGGCGGAGTGCCTGGCCGCCAGCGCGTCGGCCAGCGGACCGGCGGTGGCCGTGTGGGCGAGCGCCACCCGGCGGCCGCCGACTGCGGCCGGGCGCGGGGCGAGCGGGCGCGGGGCGGGCGGGTCTGCGGCCTGCCACTCCGGCCGGCAGACCAGCAACCGGTGTGCCCCGGTACCACCCGCGTCCGGTCGGGGCCCGAGCGTCATCTCGGCCCGGGCGGCCGGCACCGTGATGGTACGGCCGGAGCCGGTGATCCAGTGCGAGGTACGGGCGAAGGGGTGGCCGGGCAGCGGGACGTGCCGGGCGGGCCGGTCCCGATGCAGCGCCTGCCAGTCGACCTCCCGTCCGGCCAGGAAGTCCTCGGCGAGCCGGTGCAGCCGGGAACCGTACCGGTCGAGCGTGGGCCGGCCACCCGCCGACAGCAGTCCGGCCTGCTCCCGCAACTCCGCGAGGTCACGCACCACGAACGCGGCCCGCACCGGGAAGTGCGCCCGGCGAAGGCTCAGCGTCCGGGCGACGTCGCCCAGATCGTGCTCCTCGGTCAGCTGCCCGGCCAGCTCCCGGACCAGCGTGTGCAGCGCGTCCGGCGTCCGCGCCGAGAGCGGCAGCAGTACGGCCTCCGTGCTTCCGGGCCGCTCCGCCGGGGCGGGGCGGGCGGGCGCCTCGGCCAGTACGGCGTGCGCGTTGGTCCCGCTGAAGCCGAAGCTGCTCACGGTGCCGATCCGGACACCCGAAGGTCCCGGTCGCCAGGGTGTGGGCTCGGTGACGACGCGGATCGGCACCGCCGGGTCGATCTCCGGGTTGGTCTCGCGGTAGTTCAGCGACGGGGGTATCTCGCCGTGGTGGAGGCCGAGCACCACCTTGATGAACCCGGCGATGCCCGCCGCCAGTGTGGTGTGGCCGATGTTGGACTTCACCGAGCCGACCGGACAGGGGTCCGCGGCGGACCGGCCGCGCAGGATCCGGCCGAGTGCCTTGGCCTCGATCGGGTCGCCGAGCTGGGTCCCGGTTCCGTGCGCTTCGATGTAACCGATGTCCCGGGCGCTGACTCCGGCCCGGCGGTGGACCTCGGCCAGCAGGGCGGCCTGGGAGTCGGCGCTGGGCGCGGTGATGCCGTTGGTCCGCCCGTCGCCGTTGGTGCCGGTGGCCTTGACCACGGCGTACACCGTGTCGCCGTCGGCGAGTGCCCGGTCGAGCGGCTTGAGCACCACCGCTCCGACCCCCTCGCCGAGGACCATCCCGTCGGCCGAGGCGTCGAACGGCGCGCAGCGGCCCGAGGGGGAGAGCATGCCCGTGCGGCTGGTCCAGACGTGCATGCGCGGCGTGAGCATCACCGCGACCCCGCCCGCGACGGCCAGGTCGCACTCGCCCGCGCGGATGGCGGTCACCGCCTGGTGGACGGCGACCAGCGAGGACGAGCAGGCGGTGTCGACGGCGACGGTGGGCCCGCCGAGGTTGAGGTGGTAGGCGATCCTGGCGGCCAGGATCGACGGGGAGTTGCCGAGGAAGGCCTGCCCGGAGCCGTCCTGGCCGACCTCCTCCAGCAGCCGGAGGTAGTCGCCCTGGCCGGTCCCGACGAACACTCCGCAGCGAGCCCGTTCCGGGCCCGGAACGGCGTACCCGGCGTGCTCCAGCGCCGACCACGCCTCCTGGAGGAACAGTCGCTGCTGAGGATCCATCAACTCGGCCTCCATCGGCGAGAGATGGAAGAACCCGGCGTCGAACCGGTCCACGTCGGTGAGCAGCGCGGCCCACCGGCTGTAGGTGCGGCCCGGCGCACGCGGGTCGGGGTCGAAGTACCGGTCTACGTCCCAGCGTTCGGCGGGCACCTCGCGGATGCTGCTGCGGCCGGCCATCAGGTTGTCCCAGAAGCCCTCCACCGTCGGGGCGTCGGGGAAGCGCGCGGACAGCCCGATCACCGCGATGTCCACCGGCCCGATGACGCCGCCGCCCGTCGCCGTGGACACCGGCCCCGGATCAACGACAGGCGGCACGGAATCGGCGGGCCCCACCGCAGACGACGCAGCCACAAGCGGTTCAGTCACTGGCGGTTCAGTCGCTGGCGTTCCAGCCCCTGCCGGTACGGAATCGGCGGGCACGGTGCGCCCGGGCACCGGGGCCAGGACGACCGGTCCCGGACGGGCCGGTGCCGAAGGGGCCGGTGCCGAAGGGGCCTGCCCGGCAGCGGGATTGACCAGCGTCAGGGCGGGGGGCAGCGGGCGCTGCGGGGCTGCTGTCGGGGGTTCCACCGGGACCGGAGGGGAGGGGGCGGGCGCGGAGGACGCGGTCCCGGCCGGGGACGGGACCGGTGCGCTGGGGACGGCGCCGGCCTCGACCGCCAGGGCGGCGGCGTGCAGGGCGTGTGCCCGGCCCGCCTCGGCGACGGTGAAGTCGGCGAGGCGGCCCAGCGTCGGGTGGTCGTACACCGCGACCGAGTCCAGGGTCAGGCCGAAGCGCTCGTTCAGGTCCCGGACGATCTCGACCACGCCCAGCGAGTCGACGCCCATCTCACTGAAGGTAAGTCGCGGGTCGATCTCGCCCCGGCCCAGGTAGAGGTGGTCGCAGAGGGTCTCGATGACCACGGAGACCACGGCGTCGCGGTCGGGCCCGGCAGGTACGGAAGTCCCGACAGGCTCAGCGGACGGTTCGGCGACGGGGCCACCGACCGGAGCGGTCACGGTGTCCGGAGCGGTCATGGTGTCCGGTGCATCGGCGGGGGCCGCGAGCGCCGGCTGCGGTGTCTCCTCGAACGGTGTCTCCTCGAACGGTGCCGCCGCGTGCGGGCCGGGGGTTCGGTAGCCGGCCAGCCGGGCGGTGTGGGCGTGTACCCGGTCCACCGCGTCGCGGCCGAGCACCCGTCCGTGCAGTTCGGCCTCGCGGGCCACCACGCCGGAAAGCTCGGCCAGTGTCCGTCCGGCCAGTTCGCGCTTGAGCTCGCGGACGGCCCCGGCCGGGCGGGCGGCGACGGACCGGGCGAGGTCGAGCGCGGCGGGCAGCACCTCGGCACGCGGCAGCACGGTCAACTGAGCTCCCCGGCGGGCCAGTTCGGCACCGCTCAGCGGTCTGCCGGTGTAGAACATCTCGGCGGCCAGCGAGCGGCCGAGCCGCCGCTGGAGGATGTACGTGGCCCCGAGCCCGGGAGTGAACCCGTAGCGCAGGAAGCTGGCCGAGTACATCGCCTCGCGGGCCAGCAGCACGACATCCGCGTGCAGGCCGAAGGTCAGGCCACCGCCGGAGGCGTGCCCGGAGATCGCGGCGATCACGGGACGGTCGCAGCTCAGCAGGCCCTCGTAGAGGAACGGGACGTCGGTGAAGCTGCCCCGGCCGCCGGCCAGCCGCTCCAGCGCCTCGGGGGTGCCGCCCATGCTGAAGGCTGGACCCGCGCTGGTCAGCACCACGACCTTCACCGCGTCGTCGGCCGACAGCTCGGCGAACGCCGCCTCCAGCCCGCGTACCGTCTCCTCGGTGAACATGTTGCTCTCGCCCCGCATGGTGACCAGGGCGATACCCGGGTCGAGCACCCGCAGTTCGACGGCGGGAGCGTCGTCCGCGCCGGGCCGTTCGGCGGAGCGCTCCGGTTCCGCCCCGCGCGCCACCGGCCGCATATCGGCCGCTGCTACCTCCCACGGTCGCTGATCCAACGGGTGACCGGCCCGGTCCGGCTCGAAGCGGTCCAGCACGGAGCGGTCCGGCACGGAGCGGTCCGGCTCGGAGCGGTCCGGCTCGGAGCGGTCCGGCTCGCCGGCGTCGGGGGTCGCCGCGCTGCGCCAGCGGCCGATCCAGCAGGGTTCCTCGCTCAACGGATGGACGGGCAGCGGGATCCGCCGTCCGGCGGGTCGCCCGGCCACCTCTCGCACCGCCGGCCAGCGCACCTCGGCACCCCGGACCCAGGCGGCGGCCAGTTCGCGCAGCCGGCCCGCCCGGAACAGCTCGGCGCAGTCGGCGGCTGTCGGACCGGCCGGACTGGTCGGACTCGTCGGACTCGTCGGACCGGAATCGGCCCAGCCGGAGAGGTAGTTCGCACCGTCCGCCGGTTCGCCGCGCAGGTACGCGTCCAGACCGGCCATCAGGCGGGCGATCCCGTTGGCCGGGTCGTCGGCGACCACGGCCAGCCGGTGGGCCCGGTCGGTGCGCCCGACCTGCAGGGTGTGCGCCACGTCGGCGGCGAAGCGCCCGCTCCCCGGAGCGGATCGGCCGATCGCCCGCAGGGTTCCGTCCAGGGTGAGCGCATCCGGCGGGACTTCCCGTCCGAGCAACTCACCTGTCTGGCGGGCCAGTTCGAGCAGGGTGGAGCCGTCCAGACCCAGTTCGCCGAGCGGTGCGTCCTGGTCGATCTGGTCGGGCCGCACACCGAGGATTCCGGCGGCCAGCCGGGCGAGCTCGGTGCCGTCGTCAAAGACCGTGTCCTGGGAGGACGTGGCCTGGAAGGCCGGATCCAGGGTGGCCCGCAGTGCGCCGGCGTAGCCGCGCAGGGAGTTCTCGTCGGGTGCGGAGAGGACGAAGAGCAGCCCGGTGTCCGGCTCGGGCGCCGGGGCCGGCCGGCCGTGGTCGTACTCCTCCACCAGCACGTGCACATTGGCACCGCCCGCGCCGAACGCGCTCACACCGGCGCGGCGCACCGAGCCGTCGGCGGGTCTGGCCCACTCGCCCTGCCCGCGCTGCACGCGCAGCCGGGAGTCCGCGAGGTCCAGGTGCGGATTGAGCCGCTCGGTGTGCAGGGAGGGGACGAGTCGGCCGTGGCGCAGTTGCAGCAGCACCTTGGTGAGTCCGGCGATCCCGGCGGCGCTCTCCAGGTGGCCGATATTGGACTTGACCGAGCCGACGGCACAGCCGCTGCCGGCCGGGTCGGCGTCGGCGAAGGCGCGCCGCAGCCCCTCGATCTCGATCGGGTCACCGAGCGCGGTGCCGGTGCCGTGCGCTTCGACGTAGCCGACCGTGCGGGGGTCGACTCCGGCGCGGTCCAGGGCACTACGGATGAGCGCCGCCTGCGAGTCGGGGCTCGGCACGGTGAAACCGCTGGTCCGTCCGGTGTGGTTGGCGGAGGTGGCGCGGATGACGCCGTGGATGTGGTCACCGTCGGCCACCGCCCGGCGCAGTGGCTTCAGCAGGACGGCTCCGACGCCCTCGCCCGGCACGTAGCCGGTGGCGTCCGCGCCGAAGCTGCGGCAGCGGCCGTCCTCGGCGAGGAACTGGCCCTGGGCGAGCTGGAGGTACTTCTGCGGGTGCAGGGTGAGGTTGACGCCGCCGGCCAGCGCGAGGGTGCACTCGCCCCGGCGGATGCTCTCCACCGCGAGGTGGACGGCGGTCAGCGAGGAGGAGCAGGCGGTGTCCACGGCCATGCTCGGCCCGGTCAGGTCGAAGGTGTAGGAGACCCGGTTGGCGACGGCCGCGTGCATGGCGGTGGGGGCCACGCCCTGGTCCTGGAACAGCTGGTAGTGGTTCCACATCACGCCGACGAACACGCCGACCGTCTCGCCGGCCAGGGCCGGTGCTGGGTAGCCGGCGTTCTCCAGGGTCTGCCAGCAGGTGGTGAGGAAGAGCCGCTCCTGCGGGTCCATCCGCTCCGCGTCCCGGCGGGAGATGCCGAAGAACGCGTGGTCGAAGCGGTCCGCGCCGTCGAGGAAGCCGCCCCACCTGCTGTAGGTCGAACCAGGCCGGCCCTTCTCCGGGGCGAAGTAGCGGGTGTGGTCCCAGCGGTCCGCCGGGATCTCGGTGATGCTGTCCCGGCCGGCCGCGAGGTTGCGCCAGAAGGCATCGGGGTCGGGGGCGTCCGGGTAGCGGCCGGCCAGTCCGACCACCGCGATCAGCCCGTCCGGTCCGTCCGGTCCGTCCGATCGGTCTGATCCGGTCGAGCCGTCCGGTCCGACCGCCGGTCGGCCCGAGTCGGCCTCGGTGCCGATCGGCGTCGCGGGCATCGGGAGCGGCGCCTTCGGCAGCAGTTCCACTACCCGCTCCGGTGCGCCGTGGACGGCCACCACCGTGCCCTCGGCGCCGCGCAGCACCTGCTCCAGTAGCGCGATACCGTCCGGGGCTGGCATCGGCCAAGTCCCCTCGACGCGCCGCGAGTTCGCGACGGCCTCCGGAGTGAGCCGCATGCCGCCGTCGGCCCACATCGGCCAGCCGATGGCGTAGGTCCGACCAAACCGGTCGGCGCGCCCCGACCTGGCCTCGGCGAAGTGCTCCAGATAGGCGTTGGCGAAGGCGTAGTCGCTCTGGCCCGGTACGGCCCGGGAGGCCGACAGCGAGGAGTACAGCACGAAGAGGTCGAGCGGGTCGTGCGTCGTCGCCTCGTCCAGGTGCAGTGCGCCGATCGCCTTGGGGGCGGCCACCACCGCCGGAGCGTCGTCCGGTTTGTTCTGGAACAGCGAGTCGGCGGTGCTGCCGGCGAGGTGGAAGACCCCGTTGATCGGCCCGAACTCCCGGCGGACGTGGGCCAGGGCCACCTCCGTCTCCGGCCTGCTGGTCACGTCCGCCGTGAGCCGCAGCACCCGGGCCCCCGCCGCACTGCGCCTGGCGTCCTCCTCCGCTGCCGTACCGCCCGCCGGACGGCGGCCGATCAGCGCGATCCGGGCCCGGTAGCGCTCCGCGAGATGATCGGCGAGTACTCCGGCCAGTCCGCCCGAACCGCCGGTGACCACGTAGACGCCGTGTTCCCGCAACGGTCCGCGCGCGTCCGGGGCATGGGGCGGCTCCGGCCGGAAGGCCCGCAGTTCACGGGTGCCGCTCCGGTACCGGGCCGCGGGGGCGCGGCCACCGTCGCGCAGCTCGGTGAGGATCGCCGTCGCCACCTCCTCGACCGTCCAACGGTCCACTTCGACGGCCCGGCAGCCGATCGCGGGCGCCTCGGCGGTCACGCAGCGGGCCAGGGCGCCCAGCGCCGGCAGCTCGGGGACCGATCGTCCGAGCCGGCCCGGGTGGACGGCGAGCAGCCGGCAGGCCTCACCCGGGCGGTGGCGGACCAGCGACCGCGCGACGCTCAGCAACTCGGCGGCCGGAGCCGCGGGTTCGGCCGGCTGCTCGGCGGCGAGGAGGACCAGGGCGCCCGGCCGCACCCCGCGGGCCGCGAGGTCCGGCCAGAGCCGGTCGAACCGCGCGGGATCGGCCGGGTCGAGACCGATCCGGTGCTCACCGTCGCCGACGGCCCCGGGTGCCGCCAGCAGCACCCGGCGGCCGGGCAGGAGTTCGCCCAACTTCGCCGTCAGGCCGGGAGGTTCACTGCCGGGGGCCAGCACGACCAGGTCGCCCTCGGGCAGTGCTCCGGCCTCGGCCGGGGCCGGGTACCAGACGGGGCGCAGCAGGGCGGTGGCGGCCGCCGGCGACGCGCCTTCCGGTGCCGGAGGGGTGGTCACGGCACCGGCGGGCCGGCGGTACTCGTGGTGCTCGGCCAGGTGGGCGGCCAGGCTGTCGATGTCGGTGTACTCGAAGAGCAGGGTCGGGTAGAGCGTCCCGGCCACCGCCTCCTCCAACCGCTCACTGATCCGCACCATGTCGCCGGAGTCCAGGCCGAGTTCGTAGAATCCGGTGGTGCCGCTGACCTCGGCCGGCCGCTGCCCGAGCGCCTCGCCGACCAGCTCGCGCAGCCGGGCGGTGAACGCCTCCAGCGCGCCCGCCCCCTGCTCCACGACCGAGGCGTCCGCCGAACTCCCGGTCACGGTGGGCGCGTTGGCAAAGGAGGTCTCCCAGCCATCGGGCGCCCCGGTCGCGGCGGGCTCGTCCGCCGCCGTGGACTCCAGGCCGTCGAGCAGCCGGGTGATCAGCCCGGCCCGGCGGATCCGTTTGCAGATCAGCGCGCCGAACTCGGCGAGCAGAAGGCCCTGTTCGTCGTAGAGGCCGTAGTCGCTGGTGATCACGTCCCGGGTGTCGGCGAGCCGCTCCGGGGCCGGGGCGTAGAGGTGCACCCGCCGGCCGAGGGCCCCGGGCGCGCGGAACCGGTCGATGTAGACCGGGATGAAGGGCTCCCGGGAGACGGCCTCCGTCTGCCCGTAGGCGGCGATGGTGGAGGCGTCCAGCAGCGCAGGGTGCAGATGGAAGGCGTCGGCCTCGGGGGCGGTGGCGTCGAGGTTCAGCTCGGCGAGCAGGTATCCGTCGCCGACGTGCAGCGGGCCGTGGCAGGCCATGGCGGCCCCGTGCCGGATGTTCTCGTCCCGGGCGCGGGCGTACAGTTCGGCCAGCTCGTAGCGGCGCACCGCGCCGGCCCTGAGTGCGGCCGGGTCGATCGTGGTGTCGGCGGCGGGGTCGCCGTCGAAGCCGAGTACGGCCCGCATGTTCTCCCGCCAGGGCGAGCCGGGGACCCCTGCCCAGCGGCTCTCGGCCGTCACCGCCCGGGTGCCGTCCGGTCCGGCCTGCGCGATGGTGATCCGGATCTCGCGGTCCGCTCCGTCGGTGGTGGCGATCGCCTCGGTGAAGAGGATCTTGCGGAGTACGGCCCGCTGGTGGTCCAGGCCCCGGCTGCGCAGGATGCGGAAGAGGATGTCGAGGAAGGTCACCCCGGGCATCACCGACACGCCGTGCACGCGGTGGTTGCGCATGATGAAGTCGCTGTCGGCCAGCACCACGCGACACTCGATCCGTTGCTCTGTCACGGTACTTCCCTTCAGCCATGCCTGCGGGCGGTCGATGCGGTGTCATCGGCGAAGCGGAGGTCGAGGATCGAGACGACCCGGGGTGCGGGCGGTTCGGGTACGGGTGCCGGGGGTGTCTCCGGTCCCGTAGGCGGCGCGTCCGGACGGTCCAGCCAGTGGCGGCGGCGTTTGAACTCCGGGGCGGGCAGCGCCTTCCGCACCGGGCGGTAGCGGTCGTGCCACTCCGGCCGGAACTCGCCGACGATCGCATGAGCGTTGGTGCCGCCCAGGCCGAAGGCGCTGACGCCCGCGACCCGGCGTCCCCGATCCGGCCAGCCGACCGGTTCCGCGGTCACGCGGAACGGTGAACTCCCCAGGTCGAACCGGGGGTTGGGCCGCTCGCAGCCGACCGTGGGCGGGATCGTCCCGTGCCGTACCGCGAGCACCGCCTTGATCAGGCCGGCTATCCCCGCCGCACTGAGCAAGTGCCCGATGTTGGACTTCACGCTGCCGATCACACAGCCGCCGCTGCCGTCGGTCTGGTCGCGGAACGCCTCGGTCAGCGCCCGGAGTTCGATCGGATCGCCGATCACCGTACCGGTGCCGTGCGCCTCGACCATCCCGATCTCCGACGCCCGCAGCCCGGCCTCGGCCAGGGCCCGGCGCACCAGCGCGGACTGCGCCTTGGGGTTGGGGGTGGTCAGGCCCATCGTCCGCCCGTCGTTGTTGACGGCGACGGCGTCGATCACGGCGTGCACCACGTCCCCGTCGCGCACGGCCGCGTCGAGCCGCTTGAGCAGCAGCACCCCGCAGCCCTCGCCCGGGACGAACCCGTCGGCCCGTTCGTCGAAGGTCCGGCAGCGACCGGACGGGGAGAGCGCCCGCGCGGCACTGAACTCCAGGTACGGCTCCTCGTCCAGGAGCACCTCCACCGCGCCGGCCACGGCGAGTTCGGACTCGCCCGCCAACAGGCTGCGGCAGGCCAGCTGTACCGCCACCAGGGCCGAGGAGCAGGCGCTGTCGACCACCATCGCCGGGCCGTGCAGGTCGTAGTGGTGCGACACCTGGGCGGCGATGAAGTTCTGGGCGCCGCCGAGTCCCAGCGAGCGGGCGTGCACCCCGACGCGGCGCCGGTAGCCCGACATCCGCGCGCCGGCGAAGACGCCGACCGGTCGGCCCGCCAGCTCCGCGTCCAGGTAGCCGGCGTCGCGCAGCGCGGTCTCCGTCCCCTCCAGGAAGAGCCGTAGGGCGGGGTCCAGCGCGGTGGCCTCCTGCTCGGTCATGCCGAAGTAGTCCGGGTCGAACTCCTCGATGCCGTCGAGGAATCCGCCCCACCTGCCGACGCTGTGGCCGGGCACCGGCTCGGCCCGGTAGAGCCGGGCGGTGTCCCAGCGACCGGGCGGGACCTCGGTGACCGCGTCGCGGCCGGCTGTCAGCTGCTCCCAGAACGCGGCCACGTCGGGTGCGCCGGGGAACCGGCAGGCCATCCCGATGACGGCGATCGCGCCCGTACCGGCTGCGGTCAGCGGTTGCGGCTGCCCCGGCCGCTCGACCGTCCCGCCGTCGCCGGGCGCCGTGCCGACGGCGGGACTCCCGCTCGCCGTACCACCGACCACGGCGTCCCCGAGCGGGGCGGCGACGACGCGGGCCCCGGCAACCTGGGCCCCGGTGGCCACCGCACCGTCGGCCGCCAGCCGCCGGGCCAGCTCCCCCGGGGTGGGGTGCTCCAGCAGCACCGTGGGCTCCAGCGGCCGCCCGGTGCGCTGCTCGATCCGTACCACCAGCTCGGCCAGCATCACGGACTCCACGCCGAGTTCCGCGAAGGAGGCGGCGGGCTCCAGGTCGGCCGACGGGATGCCGACGACCTCCTCGAAGACCTCGGCCAGCCAGCCGGGCACCTCTTCCACGGTGACGGCCGGGGCGTCCGCACGCCCGGCTCCGCCGGGGACAGCGGGTACCTGCGACGGCCCCGCGACCACCGGCGCGGGCTCCGACTCCGTCGCGACGGGTACCGTCCGGGGAACCTCCGTACGGCTGGCCGGGAGTGCTCCCGGAGCGGGCAGTACGACGGCCGGCCCGTCGGCGGTCGCGGCCCAGTCGAGGACCGCCAGCCCCTGTGCGTCGGTCAGAGTGCCGACACCGGCGCGGACGCAGGCGTCCAGGGCCGCCGGCCCGGCCGAGCCGCTCTGCGACCAGGCCGGCCACTGCACGGCACGGAAGCGGCCGTGCCCCAGCCGGGACCAATGGCGCGCGAGGAAGTCCGCGTTGGCGTTGGCTGCCGCGTACTCGCTGACGCCGGCGGCGAGGTGCGGCAGCGCCGCGGAGACCGAGGAGAAGACCACGAAGAAGTCGGGACGGTCCCCTGCGACCAGTTCGGCCAGTGTCTCCAGGCCCTCGGCCTTCGGCTCCAGCACCTCGCGCACGCCCTCAAGGCTCTTGAGCGCGAACGCGGCCGGTCCGCGCGTGCCGACCCCGGCGCAGTGGACCACGCCGCCGATCGGCCCGAGGTCGCCGCGCACCTCGGCGAGGAAGGCCGCCAGCCGGGACCGCTCGGACAGCCTGCCGGCGAACAGCATGACGCGCACGCCGTCGCGCTCCAGCTCCCGGACCGTCCGGATCGCCTCGGCGCTCTCCGGGCCGAGCGCCGTACCGTCCCACCGCTCGCGCGGCGGCAGGCCGCGCAGCCCGGTCAGCACGACCCGGCGGGCACCGCGCTCGGCCAGGTGACGGGCCGCCAGCGCGCCCAGGCCACGGGTTCCCCCGGTCACCAGGTAGACGCGTCGGGGATCGGCCTGCAGCGCGGGGGCGGCCGGAGCGGCGATCGTCGTCCAGCCCGGCACCAGCCGCCGGCCGTCCCGGTGGCAGACCTCGGCGGGGGCGTCGGCGGCCGCCCACTCGGCCACGAGGTCAGCCTCCGAGGGGCGGTCGGTGTCCAGATGGGTCGCCCGGATGCGCGGGTACTCCGCGCCGAGCATGCGGACGAATCCGGCCACTCGGGCGCCGGCCAGTGAGGGCCGGACCCCCGGCGCGTCCTGGAGGCCCGAGGTGACCTGGAGCAGGCGGAGCGGCCCGTGCCCGGCCCGGATCAGGTCCTGCAGGAGCGCGACCCGGGCCTGCCAGGGCCCCTGGCCGTCATCCGGCCGCCACAGGTCGGTCAGGTCCAGCATCCCGCCGACCCCGGCGAGGTCCACCCGCTCGAAGCCGTCCGCCGTCTCGTGCACCACCCGGGTCCGCTCGCCTTCGAGCGCGGCGGCTACCTGCGCGGCGAGCTCACCGCTGCCCGGCCCGGCCAGGACCAGGACGAGTCCCGTGCCCGGGACGCCCACCGCGTCCGGCCGGACGGCCGGCGTCCAGAGCCGCTCACGCATCGGGACGCCGAGCGGCTCGGGTGCTACGACGGACGCCTCGGGCAGCACGGAAGACGTCCCCGCGCCCTGCGCCGCGTCCGGGGTCGCGCCGACGCGGTCCGGTCCGTCCTGAGGCAGCCAGCAGCGGCGGCGGTCGAACGGATACCAGGGCAGCGGAACCATCCGGCGCGCCTCGCCCCGGTGCCAGGCCGCCCAGTCCCAGGCCGTGCCCGTCACCCAGCGGCGGCCGATCTCCTCGGGCTCGGACCCGCCCGGGTCGGCCGGGTCCGGTGCCCCGGTGAACCAGGCCGGTCCGGTGGCCCGTCCGCGCAACTCCTCGGTGCCGCCGCCCGCGAACTCGTCGAGTCGGTCGGCGAGTTCGGGCAGGCTGCGGACGACCAGAGCCAGTCGCTCGGGCAGCGCCTCCCGCCCGATCTGGGTGGTGTACGCGAGGTCCGCGAGGGTTCCGGCAGCGGGCCCGCCGGCGTGCAGGTAGGCGGCGAGCCGCCCGGCGAGCGTGCGCAGCGCCTGGTCGGTGCGGGCGGACAGCGCCACCAGCCGGGGCCGCCCGTCGTCCGCCCCGGCGGCCCCCTCCGACGACTGCTCCTGGTGTGCCGCCGGCAGGTACTCCTCCACCACCAGGTGCGCGTTGGCGCCACCGGCCCCGAACGAGCTGAGGCCGGCCCGCCTGGGCAGTCCGGCACCGGGGCTGGGCCAGTCGGCCACCGAGCGCTGCACCCGGAACGGCGACGCGGCCCAGTCGATCCCCGGGTTCAACTCCTCGGTGTGCAGCGAAGGTACGAGCCGGCGGTGCCGGAGCTGGAGCAGCACCTTGGTCAGCCCGGCGATCCCGGCGGCCGCCTCCAGGTGCCCGATGTTGGACTTGACCGTTCCCAACGCTACCGATCCTGCCGGTAGTTCGCCGTAGCCCGCGCACAGGCCGGCGATCTCCACCGGATCGCCGAGCGCGGTACCGGTGCCGTGCGCCTCGAGGTAGCCCACCGTCTGGGCCGCCACACCGGCCACACGCAGCGCCTCGGCCACCACCCGCCCCTGTGCCGCCGGGTCGGGCACCGTGTAGCCGTTGGTCCGGCCGCCGTGGTTGACCGCCGTCCCCTTGATCACCCCGAGGATCCGGTCGCCGTCGGCCCGCGCCGCCGCCAGCGGCTTGAGCAACACCGCCCCGACGCCCTCCCCGGGTACGAAGCCGTCCCCGCCCGCGCCGAATCCCCGGCAGCGGTGGTCGGTCGAGGTCATCCCCAGATCCCGCTGCTGCAGGTACTTGTTGGGGTGCAGCGAGAGGTTCACCCCGGCGGCCAGTGCGAGCCGGCACTCTCCGGCCTGCAGGCTCCGGACGGCCAGGTGGACGGCGGTCAGCGAGGAGGAGCACATGGTGTCGACCGTGAGGCTCGGCCCGTGCGCGTCCAGCGCGTAGGAGACCCGGTTGGCGATACCGGCCGGGGTGCCGCCGGTGGCCACCGGGCGGCCGGCCAGCGAGCGTTCCACGCCGAAGTACGGGTACTCGTTGTGCATCGACCCGACGAAGACGCCGACCATGCGGTCATGGGCGCGGCGCAGCCGCTCACGCGGGTAGCCCGCGTCCTCCAGGGTCTCCCACACCACCTCCAGGAGCAGCCGCTCCTGGGGGTCCATCAGATCGGCGTCCTTGGGGGCGATGCCGAACAGCAGCGGGTCGAAGCGGTCCACGTGGTCGAGGAATCCGCCCCACATCAGCTCCTCACCGGCCCGTCCGCGCCGCCGGTCCGCGGGCAGTGCGGTGACCAGGTCGCGGCCCGCCGTCAGGTGCTCCCACAGCGCGTCCGGCGTGGGCGAGCCGGGGTAGCGCCCGGCGAGGCCGATCACGGCGACGCCGGTGTCGCGCGGCGCCTCGGGCCTCGGGTCCGGCGGGGCGGCCACGGCCGGTTGTACGGCGGACCGGCGGGCCACCGCCCGGGCGATGCCCGCCAGGTCGCGGTGTTCGAAGAACAGCGTGGTCGGGACGGTGCCGAAGTCGTCCCGCAGCCGGGCGGTCAGCCGGGCGACCAGGTAGGAGGTCAGACCGAGTTCCTCCAGCGGGGTGCGCGGATCCAGTCGGTCGGCCGGCAGGCCGGACACCTCGGCGAAGACCTCGACGAGCCGCCGCGCCGTCTCCTCGTCGGCCGGGTGGTCCTGGGCGGCGACGGCGTCCGGGGCCGGCTGCTCCCGGCCGGGCTGGAGGCGGGCCGCCGGGAAGCGGCGGGCGGGCAGTGGAATCCGGCGGGCGGGCCGGGACCAGCGGGCGGCCCAGTCGACGTCCTCCCCGGCGAGCCAGCGGACGGCCGCCTCGTCGGCCGGCGGCACCGGCGGCCGGCCGGTCAGGTAGGCGGCCAGCTCGGCCCGTAGCGAGGCCAGGTCCGCGCAGGCCGCCGCGAGGCGGTGGGTGTGCGGTGTCCGACCGGTCTGCAGGGTGAAGGCGAGATCCGCCGGGTCGGGGTCGGCGGCGACCAGGTACTCGGCCAACTGTTCCGCGGCGGACCGCAGTTCATCCTTCGACCGGCCGGAGAGTACGGCCAGCAGCGGCCCGTCGGACGCCGCTTGGCCGGCCGGACGCAAGTCGTCCGCGGTGGCCGAGCGCAGCACCGCGTGGGCGAGCGAGCCGGTCGCCCCGACCGCGTTGACCAGGGTCCGCAGCGGCGCGCCGGACGACTCCCGCCAGTCCCGGGCCCGGTCGGCGAGGAGCAACGGTATCCCGTCCCAGTCGATCAGCGGGCTGAGTCGGTCGGCCACCGGGGTCGGGGCGATCCGGCGGTGGCGCAGCTGGAGCAGGGCCTTGGTGAGCTGGGCGAGGCCGGAGGCGGCCTCCAGGTGGCCGATGCCGGCCTTGAGGGTGCCGACGGGCACCGGGTCCTCGGCGCGGTCCTGGAACAGCCGGCCCAGCGCCTCGATCTCGGCGGCGTCGGCCAGGGCGGCGCCGGTGGCCGCGCACTCGACGTAGGAGATGTCGTCGGCGGCGACGCCGGCACGCCGGAGCACCCGGGCCATCGAGTCGTACATGGCGGACACGTCGGGTGCGCCGAACTGGTCGGAGTTGCCGGCGAAGTCCACCCAGGTGCCCTCGACCACGCCGTGCACGTGGTCGCCGTCGCGCCGGGCGTCGTCGGCCCGGCGAAGCAGCAGCGCGCCGACGCCCTCGCCGGGCGACCAGCCGCTCGCGGCGGCGTCGAACGCGCCCCGCACGCCGTGCTGGACGACCAGTCCGAAGCCGTCCAGGACGGCCGTGTGGTACGGGTGGGCGATCAGGTTGGCCGCGCCGACGACGGCGGCGTCGCACTCCCCCCGTTCCAGCGACTCCACCGCCAGGTGGAGTGCGGTGAGCGAGGACGAGCAGGAGGTGTTGACCGCGAGGCTCGGACCGCGGAACCCGAAGGCGTGCGAGATCCGGTTCGGGAGGTCCGAGGCGACGCCGGACACCTCGGCCCGGCCGGTGCGCTCCCACTCCCGGGCGCCGACGTGCTGGTGGTCGTTCCACATGGTGGCGATGAACACGCCGGTACGGGGAGCGGCGCGGCGCAGCGACTCCGGGGTGTGTCCGGCGTCCTCCAGGCACTGCAGGACGCTCTGCAGCAGCAGGCGCAGCTGCGGGTCGAGCGAGCGGGCCTCGGCCGGGGAGAGCCGGAAGAACGCGCGGTCGAACCCGTCGATGTCGGCGAGGTACCCGCCCGGGATCGCTCCGGTCTCGGCCGCGCGGGCGGCCGGCGGAACGCCGATCGAGCGCCGGCCGGCGACGAGGTTGCGCCACAGTTCGTCAGGGGTGGCCGCGTCGGGGTAGCTGCCGGCCAGACCGATGACGGCCGCTCCGCTGCGCGGATCCGCCCGGTGCGGGTCCACCCGGTCCGAGTCCGTCTGGTGCTGGTCCGACTTCTGCAGGTGCGCCGGGAGCCGCGCCGGCCGGCCCTCCGGGTCCGGCATGCGGTCGGCGAGACCGCCACCGAGGAAGGCGTGCAGGAAGCGGTGGCCCTCGTCGAGGCGCAGCTCGGCGCGGACCGCGTCGAAGGCGAGGCTGCCGATCGGGCACAACCCGACCCCGGTCTCCTGCTGGGCGGCCATCAGGTTCTGCCCCAGGTAGCCGGCCTCCAGCAGCAGGAAGCGTTCGGCGTCCGGACCGTACAGCGGCTCGATGCCCCGGGTCTGGCCGATCAGGTAGATCTCGAAGGCGGCGTGGTCGAACACCGGCCGGTTGTAGAAGAAGTGCGCCGAGCGGTCGACGGCGGGCTCCGGATTGACCAGTCGCAGCCGGTGCCCGTACGGGTCGTAGTAGTGGATTCCGGCGGCCAGTTGCTCGACACCGCCGGGGCGCACGTGCAGGTAGGTCTGGACGGCGTAGGTGTCCCCGGCGGACGGGTAGGCCCGCCGCTCCCGGCCGTCGACGGTGCTGACCCGCAGCCGGGCCAGCAGCGCGGCGAGCGCGGCAACCGGGAGCGGCCCCCGGGTGAAGGTCCGCCGGGTCGCGCGGGCGGTGAACCAGCCGGGCGAGTCCTCCGGGATCGGCAGCGGCAGGGCCGGCTCGGCGGGCGTGTCGGCTCGTAGGTTCCAGCGGGCGGCCTTGAACGCGGCCTGCTGCTCGGGAGAGAGCAGGTCGACCGGCTCGGGGGCGGCCGGGCGGGCATCGGCAGCCGAGGACGCTTCCACGGCCGAATCGGCATCGGTTGCCGAAGGGGCGTCGGTGGCCGGGACGGCCAACGGCTGGGCGGGGACTGCCAGTTGCCCGGTCGGCTGCCCGGTCGGCTGCCCGGCG
This sequence comes from Kitasatospora cystarginea, assembly GCF_039533515.1. Taxonomy (NCBI): domain Bacteria; kingdom Bacillati; phylum Actinomycetota; class Actinomycetes; order Kitasatosporales; family Streptomycetaceae; genus Kitasatospora; species Kitasatospora cystarginea. The sequence continues at coordinate 69,774 of NZ_BAAATR010000035.1, forward strand.
AGGGCGCGGGCGATCCCGGCGACGGTGGGCGAGTCCAGCAGCACGCTGACCGGGATGCGCACCCTGTGGCGCTTCTGGAGCGCCTGCGAGATCCGCACCACGGTGAAGGAGGTGGCGCCCTGGTCCCAGAGGTCCTGGTCGGGGTCGATCGGCTGACCGTCGAGCAGGCCGGTGACGATCGCGGTGATCTCCTCGGTCAGCCGGGCGGCGTCGGCCCGCACGGCGGCATCGGCGGGCGCAGCGGCATCGGCGGGCGTCGTGCCCTGCCCGGCGCCGGCGGGAGTGGCACCCTGCTCGGCCTGGGCGGGCGGGGGCCAGGGCAGCGCGGCCCGGTCCAGCTTGCCGTTGGCGGTGGCCGGCAGCGCGGTCAGGAAGATCAGGTGGTTGGGGACCATGTAGTCGGGCAGGGCCCGTGCGGCGTACCCGCGCAGCTCCGGTACGGACGGGGCGGCGCCGTCGGGGATGAGGTAGCCGACCACCTTCTGGTCGCCCGCGGAGTCGGTGCGGACCTGGATCACCGCCTCCTTGACCCCGGGGTGGCTGCGCAGCCGGTGTTCGATCTCACCCAGCTCGACCCGGTGTCCGCGGATCTTGACCTGGGTGTCGGCCCGGCCGAGGAAGGTGATCACACCGTCCGGTCCGAAGGCGGCCCGGTCCCCGGTCCGGTACATCCGCTGGCTTGATTCGGCCACGAACGGATCGGCCAGGAAGCGTTCGGCGGTGAGCTCGGGCCGGTTGTGGTAGCCGACGGCCAGGCAGTTGCCGGCGATGAACAGCTCGCCCTCCACCCCGACCGGGCAGGGCTCCAGGGACTCGTCGAGGATGTAGTAGCGCGAGTTGTCGATCGGCCGGCCGTACGGGATGCTCCGCCAGGCCGGGTCGACGGCGTCCACCCGGTGGTAGTTGGACCAGACGGTTGCCTCGGTGGCGCCGCCGAGGCTGACCAGCTCGGCGCGGCGGAAGACGGCGCGCAGCTCGTCCGGCAGCGACAGCGGTGTGTAGTCGCCGCTGAGGAAGACCAGTCGCAGGTCGTCGGCGCCGGGCCGGCCGGCGGCCCGGTCGGTCAGCAGCGGCATCAGCTGGGCGAGCGTGGTCGGGGCCGAGTTCCAGAAGGTGATCGGCTGTTCCAGCAGGAGGTCGAGCAGGAGTTCGGGGTCCTTCTGCTGGCGTTCGTCGGCCAGGTACAGCGCGGCGCCGCTGCCGAGCAGGCCGAAGATGTCGAAGACGGACAGGTCGAAGCCGAGCGAGGTGACCATCAGTCCCAGGTCGCCCGGCCCGAAGGAGAAGGTCCGCCAGCACCAGTGCAGCAGGTTGCGCACCGAGCGGTGGGCGACGGTGACGCCCTTGGGCCGGCCGGTGCTGCCGGAGGTGAAGATCACGTAGGCGATGGAGTCCGCATCGGCGGTCGGCGGCGGCGGAGTGTCGCAGGGCACGATGCCCCGGTCGATCTCGGCCACGGTGATCCCGGCCGGCGCGGGCCCGCGTTCGGTGTCGGAGGTGGTGAGCAGCAGCCGGGCGCCGGCGTCCGCCAGCATCGCGGCGGCACGGTCCACCGGCGCCGAGGGCTCGATCGGCAGATAGGCGGCGCCGGCCTTGAGCACGCCGAGCACGGCGGCGATCATGGCGGGCCCGCGCCGGACGGAGACGGCCACCACCTGGTCCGGGCCGGCGCCGAGGGCGCGCAGCCGGCGGGCGATGCCGTTGGCGGTGCGGTCGAGGTCCCGGTAGCGGACCGTGCCACCGGAGTGGACCAGTGCTACGGCGTCCGGGTTCTCCCGTGCCCGGTCCTCGAAGAACAGGTGGACCGGCCGCTCGTCGGGGAGCGGTACTGCGGTGTCGTTCCACCGGTACAGCACCAGGTCGCGCTCGGCCTGGCCGGCACCCCGGATCACCGGGCCGGTACCCCGCGCCGGCCCCCCGGCCAGTGCGGCACCGAGGCCGCCCAGCAGCCGCCGGTACGCGGCGAACATCGCCTCCAGGTCCCCGTCGGCGAAGTCGGCGGGCACCGCGTCCCAGTGGTAGTGCAGTTCGTCGCCCTGCTCGACGCAGATGGCGTCCAGCGATACGTCGGGGGTGTACGTCATCCACCGGCCGAGCCGGACGCCGGGCGGCGGGGCGTGCTCGGTGAGTTCGAGCAGCCCGGTGTGGACTACCGGGAGGGCGAAGGCGCGGCCGGCCCGTTCCTTCATGACCACCCGGCGCAGGGCGGCGAGTCCGTCCGCGGCGGCTCCGGACGCGTCGTCCCGGTCGAACTGGGTCTGGTGGGCCGCTGCCCGTTCGGCGAGCGGGAGTCCGGCCGGCCCGTGGGTGATCCAGCTGAGTCCGGTGTACTCCCCCGGCCGCCGCTGCTCGTCACCCGGCAGCCAGCGGACGGCGGGCACCGTGAAGTCACCCTCGGTGCGGGTGGCGACGGCCTCGGTGAGGACGGCCAGCAGGACGGCGTCCGGGCTCAGCCCGCGCCGCTCGGCGGTGGCCCGGACCTCCCGCCAGCCGGTGAGCACCCCGGAGCGGCGACTGCGCCGCCGGTCGGCGCCGGCTCGCAGCACCGGCCCCGCGGGCATGCCGGTGAACCGCTCGCGCCAGTACGCGGCGCAGGCCGCGCGCTCCTCGGGGGTCGGCACCGGCGGGGGGTCGCCGGCCGGTGCCGGGTGTGCCGGCGCGGTGGGTGCCGCGTACTCGCGCATGAGTTCGCGCAGCATCAGGTGGAGGCTGCGGCCGTCCGCGATGGTCAGGTCGATCGCGCAGTGCACGGTGGCGCCGCCGTGTTCGTGTCTGGTGACCCTGAGGTCGGACTGGGGCCAGTGGCCGAGCGGGAAGGCGGTGCCGGCCATGGCGTCGCGCAACGCGTCCAGGGCGGCCGACTCCTCCTGCGGGGTGGCCGTGGACAGGTCGATGACGGGGATCCGGCGGCGCGGGCCGGCCGTTCGACGCACCTGCAGCTCACCGCCCCGGGTGACGTGGCTGCGCAGGCACTCGTACCGCTCGGTCAGGGCGTGCCAGGCGTCCTCCAGACGGCCGGTGTCCAGCTCGTCCACCTCGAAGGCGTGGTAGACCTGGCAGCCGTCCCACGGCGTGCGGCCCTGCGCGCGGGCGACGTAGTACGCCTGCTGGAGCTGGTTGAGCGGGCGCAGCTCGTGGTCGTCGGTCCCGGGCGCGGCCAGTTCGCGCAGTGTGTTGCCGAGGCCGGTGAACAGGGTGTCGGCGGCTCCGGGGGCGAGCAGGCCGTCGGCGACGTCCCAGCGGTAGTGCAGGGCGCCGTCGGCCTCCCACATCTGGTGGTCGAGACCGATCCCGGAGGTGCGGCTGGTGGCGTGCAGAAGGTGGCGGGTGAGTCCGTCGGTGCCGCCGGTGCCGGTGTCGAGCAGGCTGGTGAAGACCACCGGCAGGGCGGGCGGTTCGGCGCCGTGCTCCCGGGCCCGCAGCTCCCGCAGCACCTCCACGCCACAGGCTCCGCCGTGTTCGAGGTCCCGCCACAGCTCCCGGTGCAGGGCCTGGGCCCACTCGTCGAAGGAGTACTCCGGTTCCGGTACGACCGGCAGGACGGCGGTGGAGGTGAACGGGCCGACCAGGCGGTCCGTCCCGTGGGGCAGCCGGACCCGGTCGCTGGTGGTGAGCACCAGCGCGAACGGCCGGCCGGGCGCCGGGGCGGTCATCACCTCGACGAAGGCGGCCAGCACCAGAGCCGTCGGCGACACGCCGAGCGCGGCCGCCCGGGTCCGCAGTGCCGACCACTGGGCGGGGGTGAGCGCCGCGGCGAGCGAGCGGCGCGGGTGGCCGCCGGGGCACTCGGCCGGGCTTCCTGCAGCAGCTGCCGGTGGGGCATCGGTCCGCCCGGCCAGCCGCTCCAGCCAGTACTCGAGGTCGGCGCGGTGCTCCGGGCCGCGCCGCCGGGCGTGCAGCGCCAGGACGGCCTCGCGCACGGTGACCGCGGCCTCGGCCGGTTCGTACCTCGGGTCCCGGTAGCACTGCCACCAGTCCTCCAGCAGCACCGCCAGGCCGTGGCCGTCGGTGAGCATGCCGTCGATGTCCAGGTGGACGACGCCACTGTCGCCCGGGCCGAGCGAGACCTCCACCCGGTGCGGCGGGCCGTCCGACTCCGGGGCGGTCAGCCGGCGCCGGACGGCCAGCAGGTGCTGCTCGAACTCGGCCGGGTCGACGTCGGTGAGCCGGTGCACGGGTACGGCGTCGTCGGCCGGGCGGGGTGCGATCAGCTGGCGGCCGAGCTCGTCGAGCTCCATTCGCAGCATGTCGTGGTGGGCGACCGTCCGCCGCCAGGCCGCGGCCATCCGCTCGCCGTCGAGCGCGGGCACCGCGAACTCCCGGTAGTGCCGGCAGCCGACCGGGTCGGCGGCCAGGTCCGGGTCACGGCCGACCAGGTAGGCCTGCTGGACCGGGGTCAGCGGGAACGGCTCGTGCCGGTTTGCCTGATCCGGCTGTGACGGGGCCGGAGTCGGCCGCACCGCCGGGGTGTCCGCCTCGGCCAGCAGACCGGTCACCCGCTCGATCAGCCACCGGGTGTCCGCACCGCCCGCCAGCCAGTCGGTGCCCACCCTGACGCCCAGCTCGGCCTGGAGCTCCACCGTGAGCCGGGTCACCGCGAGCGAGGCCAGCCCGTAGTCGCGCAGCGGGGTGTCCAGGGACAGGTCCGATCCGGCGGGCAGGACGCCGCCGACGATCCGCACGACCGTCTCGGCGGCCTGATGCTGGTCCATGTCTTCTCCTTCACGGCGCCGGTACGGCGGGCCGGGCCGGGGCAGGCGGGCGGCCTTCACGAGCGGGACGGAAGCGGAGGGGTGGAGGAGCGGGGTGGTGTCACGACCCGGCGTCACGGCTCCGAAGGCCGGGGCGGACGGACCGACCGGGCGGGCACCGGAACGCGCGTCGCATCGGATCGCGCGCCCCGCCCCCGCCCGTCGCCGGTGTCACGGCTGGCCGGATCCGCCGGACCGGGCCTGGGCGTGCTGGTCGGCGAGGAACCGGGCCAGCGCCCCGAGCAGGTCCGGACCACCCCGGAACAGCGAGAGGTGGTCCCCGTGCGGACGGATCAGCAACCTCGCCCCGGCGAGTACTCCGGCGACCCGCGCGGACCCCTCCGGGTGCGCGGTGCCGTCGTCCTCGCTGGTGACCACCAGCGCCGGGGCGGTGACCCTGGCGAGTTCGGGGCGCAGGTCCGTCCCCATCACCGCGCTGTTCAACTCGCAGTAACGGGCGAACAGTTCGACCGTCGCATACGGGTAGAGCACCAGCGGCGCGAGCTCGGCCGGCACATCGCCGCCGATCGCCTCGAGCAGTGTCGCGTGGATCGCCTCGGCCGAGGACCGGTCGAGGGCGGCCAGCTCCATCAGCGCCTGGAGGTTGCGCTGGTGGTCGGTCTTGGGGCTGCCCGGGCCGAGGTCGAAGTCGCCGTGCCAGAGGCTGAGCGAAGCGATCCGGTCCGGGTGCCGGGCCGCGGCGGCGACCGCGAGAACGGCCCCGCCGCAGAGTCCGGCCACATGGGCCCGCCGCACTCCCGCCCGGTCCATCGCCGCCACCAGGTCGCCGGCCTGGGCCGGCACCCCGAAGTCCGCGGGCGGCGGCGCGGCGAGGTCGCCGAACAGGCCGCGGCTCTCCCAGGTCACCACGTGGTGCTCGCGGGCGAGTTCACGGATCCAGTGCCCGGCGAGCCGGGCCGGCATTCCGGGGGCGAGGACCAGGACGACGGCCCGGTCGGCGGGGTCGCCCGCGGTGTGCACGCGCAGCGGGACGCCGTCCGGTGAGACGGCCTCCAGCCGGGTGGTGAAGCGGTCGAAGTCGGCGGCGAGCGCCGCCTTCGCGGCGGCGTCGATCCGCTCCACCGGATCCGGGTCGTCGATGGGCAGCTCCGCCAGGCCGAGGCACCCGCCGACCACCCGGTCGAAGGGGTCCGTCGCCCCGCCGGGCCGTACCTCGATCCGGGGCAGCCCCAGCAGGTCGGTCGTCCGGTGCAGCACCCGCTGCGCGGCCTCGGCCCGCGTCCCGCCGTCCACCGACACCGGGCCGGGCAGCACGTCGAGCAGCGGCCGCAGCGACAGCACCGCCCGGGCGAGGCGGTCTGGCCACGGGGCGGCCGGGGCGGGCACGGTGACCGCCCCGGCGGCCGGCTCAGCGGACCGGGAAGACATGGCCCCGCGTGGTGCGGTCCGTCAGCCGGTTGTGTCCGTGGGTGTCCCGGCCGGAGACCAGCACGGTGCCGTAGCGTTCCAGCGAGACCGTGCCGCCGTACTCCTCGATGGCCTCGGTGTCCGGGTAGACGCGCACGGAGGTCGGCACGTAGCGGGAGGCGAAGCCGAGCCGCATCGGGCCGGCGCCGCCGTGCGGGTGCGAGGCGTGCATCAGGGTGGACCAGAACATGATGGCCTCTCCGGGGCGCATCACCATCGAGACGGCCCGGGACTCGTCGGGCTCGAAGTCCGGGTCCTTCTGGAGCTCCCGGTAGTCGTAGCCGAAGAAGCCCCGCCGGGTGCCCTGCTTGTCCTGACGGTTGATCCGGTCCGGGTCGTAGTGCATCTTCTTGGTCTCGTCGTAGTTCATCTGCTCGTGCGAGCCGGGGATGAACTGGAGGCAGCCGTTGTCGACGGTCGCCTCGGTGAACGCGGTCCAGACGGTGATGGTCCCGCCGAACTCCTTGAACTCGTCCGGCCAGAGGATCTGCGGGGTGCCGGAGGCGTTCGCGAAGGTGTCGGCCTGGTGCCAGTCGGTGCCCTCGTCGCCCGGGTACTTGGGGAAGAACTCGGTCCGCCAGCAGAGCACGTCCGGGCCGAGGACGCTGGTGACCCGGTCGACGATCCGCTCCTGGCAGATGTGGTCGGCCAGGAAGCCGGAGTCGAGGTGGCGGTCGTAGTTGGAGATGTTGGTGTTGCCGGAGGCGGCGGCTTCGTCGCCGTACACGGCCATCGAGCGGTCCATCAGGCCGAGCCGCTCGCGCCGCCAGGCGCCGGTCATCTCCTCCGGCTCGTAGACCTTGAAGGGGCCGAAGAAGCCGTTGGTGCGGAAGCTCTCCAGCTCCTCGGGGGACAGTGCGAACGCACGTCCCGCTCCGGTCGCGGTCATGTCTGTGCTCCTTCACGCGGGTGTCGTGGGCGCCGGTTTGCTGACGGCACGTCAGGCGGACTGCTGGGCCACGCAGTCGGCCAGCCGGGCGATGGTGGCCTCGCCCATCAGCTCGCTGCCGGTGAGCCGGAGCCCGAAGTGGCGGTTGACCTGGGCGATGATCCGGACGAACGCCAGTGAGGTGGCGCCGAGGTCGAACAGGTCCGCCTCAGCGGGCGGCGGCTCGGTACCGCGCAGCACCTCGTGGACGATCGCCGTCAGCTGCGCCCGGGTGTCGCCGGGCGGCACGGCCTGCGGTGTGGGGGCCGGTTCCTCGTCCAGCATCCGGCGCAGCGCCGCGCGGTCGGTCTTGCCCTGCGGGGTCAGCGGCAGCCGGTCCAGCAACCGGTGCACCGCGGGCCTCAGGTGGTCGGGGAGCGCGGCGGCGGCGTGCCCGGCCAGCCGGGCCGGCAGGCCGTCCCGCTCGGCGCCGGCCGTGGGCACGGTGAACGCCGCGAGGCGCCGGTCGCCCTCGTGGTCGTGCGCGACCACCACGGCGGCCGCCACCTCCGGGTGGCCGAGCAGGCACTCCTCGATCTCCCGCGGCTCGATCCTGAAGCCCCGGACCTTCAACTGGTCGTCGATGCGGCCGAGGTAGCGCAACCCGCCGTCGGCCTCCCGGACCGCAAGGTCGCCGGAGCGGTAGTGGCGGACGGGCCCGGCGCCGTCGAGGTCCCGGGTCACGAAGCGCTCCTCGGTCAGCTCCGGGCGGTCCAGGTAGCCCCGGGCCAGGCCGGCGCCGGACACCCAGATCTCACCGGGTGTGCCGTCCGGGACGGGCTTCCCGTCCTCGCCGACCAGCCGTACCGCGAGGTCGGACAGCGGGACGCCGATCGGGCTCTCCCCGGGCCGCGCCAGGTCGGCCCGGAGGATCGGCCGGTAGGTGACGTGCACGCAGGTCTCGGTGATGCCGTACATGTTGACGAGCCGGGGGTGCTGGTCGCCGTGCCGCTCCAACCAGCCGGTCAGGTCCCGGAGTTCCAGTCGCTCGCCGCCGAACACCACCAGCCGCAGGGCGAGTTCGTCCGCGCCGCCCGGCTCGGCGTCGGCCGCCGCCAGCTGGCGGAAGGCGGAGGGGGTCTGGTTGAGCACGGTGACGCGTTCGGCGCGCAGCAGCGCGTGCAGTTCGGCCGGAAGGCGCAGCATCCGCTTGGGCACCACGACCAGCCGGCCGCCGTGCAGCAGCGCGCCCCAGATCTCCCAGACCGAGAAGTCGAAGGAGACCGAGTGGAACAGCGTCCAGACGTCGTCCGCGCCGAAGCCGAACCGGTCCCGGGTGGCGGTGAACAGCCGGACCACCTGCCGGTGTTCGACCAGGACGCCCTTGGGCCGGCCGGTGGAGCCGGAGGTGTGGATGACGTAGGCGGGGCTGTCGTCGGGCACCGCCACCCGCTCGGCGGCGGACGGCGGGTCGTCGGTGGGCTCCGGGCCGTCCACGGTGACCGGCACCACCTGGACCGGCGCACCGGGCGGCAGCGCGGCCGCGGCCTCGGCCGTCGCGGCCACCAGGCGGACTCCGGTGTCCGCCAGCAGCTCGCCGAGCCGGGCCGCCGGGTAGTCGGGGTCCAGCGGGACGTACGCCCCACCGGACTTGAGTATGCCCAGCATCCCGATGACGAGTTCGGCGCCGCGGTGCGCGCAGAGCCCGACCAGGGCGCCGGGGCGCACCCCGAGCGCGGTCAGTCTGGCGGCCAACTCATCGGCTCTTCGGTCGAGTTCGCGGTAGGTCAGCCGGCTGTCCGGCGCGGTGACGGCGATCCGGTCGGGTGCTTCCCGGGCCCGCTCCTCGAAGATCTCGTGCAGACTGCGGCCGTTCATGGCCGGCACCTCCTGGTCGTGGCGCAAGGGTCAGCCCGCCGGCGGGACGTCCGTGGCGTACAGGCCCCAGTGGTGCGGGGTGAGGGCGACGTCCTGGAAGCTGCCCTGGACGAACATCCGGGCCCAGGTGCCGGGGCCCTTCTCCGGAGCGCGCTCGCGGAAGAAGATCTCCCGCACGCTCTCGTTCTGGACGTGCAGTTGGAGCAGCCGCTGGTAGGTGCCGAGCGAGCGCATGTGGATCAGCCAGTGGATCCGGTCCGCCTGGCCGAAGGCGTCCTCGTACAGAAGCACCGTGGCCTCGCCGGCCAGGTTGTCGTTGATCGCGTCGGCGGCCTCGCGGGCGAACTGCCGGGCCTCGGAGCGGAAGTCGTAGATGATCTGGGCGGTGCGGTGGATCATGATGCCCGCGTTGGCGGAGTGCAGCAGTTGCCCGTCCGGCTGGCGGGTCTGGTGGCGGGCGGGCGGGAGCACCACGGTGTCGGTCCGCTCGCGGTAGACCCGGCTCTCGCGTTCCAGCCTGCCGTCCACGGCGGTGCCGTACATGCCCCAGAACTGCGGCAGCAGCACGCTCTCCTGCAACGAGCCGTCGACGAACATCCGGGCCCAGCCGCCGCCACCCTTGGCGTCGGGGATCCGGGCCTTGCCGAAGAGCGAGCGGTAGCCCTCGTCCTCGCGGCCCATGGCGACCATCGTCTCGTAGTGCTCCATGGACTTGAGGTGGATCAGCCAGTGCACCAGGTCCTTGGTGCCGAACGTCTCCTCGTAGACGAAGACGCTGGCGACGCCCTGCTGGGTGGTGTTGATGTGCTCGGCGAGCTCCCGGGCGAACTCCCGCGACTCGGAGTGGAATTCGCTGCGGGCCTGGGCGACGCGTTCGACGATCATTCCGGAGTTCCCGGAGTGCAGGATCTCCTCCGGCGCTAGCACCGTCTGGCGATCGGCCGACGGAATACCCGGTTCTGGTGTTCCCACGAGACCTCCTCATCGAATTCCGGCGTACGCCGGACGTGTTCCGGAAATCCTCGGCAAACCCTATTTGGGCCGCCTGTGGAATCCTGCTCAGTTTTGCGCACGGGTCATCGCCAGCAGACGATCCGTCAGGACCTCGGCCGCGCCGGCCATCAGCCGGTCGGCGATGACGTCCACGTGGCGGCGGCGCCAGTCGGCCAGCTCGGTGCCGGCCACGAAGCGGTTGAACGCGCCCATCGCCGGGCCGCAGTGGATCTGGTAGTTGATCCGGCCCTCCGGCTCGCCGCGCATGGCCAGGCGCGTGGAGTGCGCGAAGTACCAGCGGAAGACCAGCGCCATCCGGTGCCGGGGCGAGCGCTCCGCCCTGGCCAGCTCCTCGGGGTCACTCCGCCGCAGGCGCTCCGCGGTCTCCTGCCAGACCTCGTCGATCGGCCGGCCGAAGCACTGCTCCTCCAGCGACCGCCGGGTGGCCCCGTCCAGCCCCTCCAGCGATTCGTGGCTGCGGTACAGCTGGTAGAGCCGGTTCGCCCGGGCCGGGAACATCGTGCCCTTGCGCACCACCTGCACCCGGGCGCCCAGTTCGAACATGTCGCCGGCCGGCGCGTAGGTGGTGTCCTGGACGTCCAGCCCGGCCAGCATCTCCTTCACCTCGGGGGCGGTCCCGGCCTCCCGCGAGCACTGGTTGACCGACCCGGTGAGCACGAAGTCCGCCCCGAGCAGGAAGGCCGCCGCCACCGCCTCAGGGGTGCCGAGCCCTCCTGCCGCGCCCACCCGGATCCGCTGCGGGTAGCGGCGGCCGGCTCCGGCCGCGTCCCGCAGCCGCGCGATGCTGGGCAGCAGTGCGAGCGCCACGCCGCCGTCGGTGTGCCCGCCGGAGTCCGACTCCACGCACAGGTCGCCGCTGACCGGGAGTTCACCTGCGATGGCGGCCTCCTCCGCGGTGAGCGCGCCGGCCGCCACCAGCCGCTCCAGCAGCGGGGCCGGCGCCGGGGCGAGGAACGCCTCGGCGACCTCGGGCCTGGACACTTTGGCCACCACGTGCCGCCCGGCCACCGGACGGCCGCGCGCATCGCGGCTCGCCCCGTGGTACCGCAGCCGCACCAGGGCCGGGGTGATCCGGGTGAATCCGGCCGCCTCGACACAGCGCACGCCGTACCGCAGGAGCAGCGACACCAGCGCGTCCTCCCGGGCCGGGTCGCCGGGCGTGTGCAACAGGTTGACGCCGTAAGGACGTTCGTCACCCGACTCGCGGGCGAGCAGGGCCACGGCCTGCTCGATCCGCTCGAGGGGCAGCCCGCCGGTGCCGAAGAAACCCAGCAGTCCCGCCCGGCCCATCCGCAGTACCAGGTCGGTCGAGGAGATGCCCCGGTACATCGACCCGGCCAGATAGGCGGCCCGGACCCGGTAGTCGCGGCGGAACTCGGGGCAGCCCAGGTTCTCGGCCCGCACCCGAGGCGGCGCGGCTGACACGGACGGCCCGGCGGCGGGTACGGAGGGCCCGGCGGACGGCTGAGCAGTCGACTCCGACTCGATGTCAGGTCCCGTCTTCAAAAGGGAAGTTCCCGTCGACGCGGCGACAGCGTCCGGCACCGCCCCGGAACCTGCCCGGTGCCCGCTCGCGGCCTCCCGCCACAGGCCGGTCAGCGTGCCGCCCGGCCCCAGCTCGGTCACCTCGGTCACACCCAGCTCGCGCAGCCTCGCCATGCACTCGGCCCACCGGACGGGCTCGGCGATCTGCCGGGTTAGCAGCTCGGCCACCGCCGCGCCGTCCGCGCCGTAGGGTTCCGCGGTGGTGTTGGCTATCACCGGCACCGCCGGCGGCCGCAGCGGCACACCGGCGAGGAACTCCCGGAACTCCGCTGCGGCGAACCGCATGTAGCGCGAGTGGAACGGTGCGCTGACCGCCAGCGGAACCGTCCGCGCCAGGCCGTCGGCGCGCAGCCGCCGGGCCACCTCGGCCAGTTCGTCGGCCGGCCCGGCGAGGACGGTCTGGGTGGCGGAGTTGTGGTTGGCGATGTCCAGCGAGTGCGCCCCGTACCGCGCCAGGATCCCGGCGAGTCGCTCGGCCGTCGGGCCGATGACGGCGCACATGCCGCCCGGGCCGCTGCGGGCCATCAGCTCACCCCGGCGCCGCAGCAGCCGCACCCCGGTCTCGAAGTCGAAACACCCGGCCGCGAACAGCGCCGTGTACTCGCCGAGGCTGTGCCCGGCCAGCAAGGCGGGCGGCGGAGCGCCGTCGGCGCGGGCGGCCAGTACCGACAGCGCCTCGACCACGAACAGTGCGGGCTGGGCGTAGCGGGTGTCCCGCAGCCGGTTGCCGGGATCGGTCGAGCAGAGTTCGACGACGGAGAGTCCGAGCAGCCTGTCGGCGGCCGCGACCAGTTCGGGGAAGCGGGCGAGCACCTCGCCGCCCATGCCCCGCCGCTGCGCCCCCTGCCCGGGGAAGATCCAGCCCTGCACGGGTGTGCTCCTTAGGGTCTGGGGCCCGTGAGGCCCTGTCCGGCTGCGAAGCCGGCGATCCGCCGGCGGACCTGGTCCGAGCCCATCAGCCGGACGAACTCGTCGACGGCCGACCGCTCGGTGCCCTCGTCGAGGATCCACAGCCGTCGCAGATAGCTCTTCAGGTCCGCCACGGTGGCCGGGTCGAGCTTGGAGGCGCGGAACAGCAGCCGCCGCCGGGCCGGCCCCGGGTCGTCGGCGAGCTCGTCCACCAGCCGGCAGCGCTCCGCCCGCTCGGCGTCGACCGGCAGGGTGCTGAGGGCCATCGCGTACGCCTGCTGGAAGCCGACCCGGCGGATCAGGAACGGCAGCACCGAGCACGGCAGCAGGCCCCACAGCGCCTCGGGGAGGCTGAACCGGCTGCGTGCGGTGGCGTGCACGAGGTCACTGGCGGCCACCAGGCCCACTCCCCCGCCGACCACCTCGCCGTCGACCTCGCTCACCACGATCCGGCCGATCGTGGTGAGCCGCCTGAGCAGCGCGAAGTACTCCGCCCCGCCACGTTCGGCCTGTTCCGCGGGAGTGCCGTCCGCCGCTGCCACGCCTGCCAGGTCCATGCCGCTGCAGAAGGTGTCGCCCTCCGCGCGCAGCACCACCATCCGGCACTGGGGCGAGTGTTCGGCCAGGTCGAGGGCGGCGCCGAGCTCGGCCAGCAGGTCCGCGGTGATGCTGTTGCGCTCGGCTGGCCGGTTCAGGGTGATGGTGAGCAGGGCGCGTTCGGCCGCCACCCGGAGGGTGCGGCATCCGGTCAGCTCCACCGGTACCTCCGCTCGAAGCCCCGGATCTCGTCCAGGACGAGCAGGCCGCGGCCCTCGAACCGGCTCCGGTACGCGTCCCCGTACTCCGCCGGGTCGAAGCGCTGGTCGCGTACGCCCGCCATCCGCTGGGCGGCGCCGTCGGCCAGGGCCTCGTACTCGGGCATGGTCAGCGGGTGGCGGGTGGCGATGGCACCGGCGATGTCCAGCTCCGCCAGCTGCTCGGCGGCGCCCTCCGGGACGATCCCGCTGTAGAACTCCGAGGCGCAGCCCGATCCGTAGGAGAACAGGCCGATCCGCCGGGCCCCGGCGTCGGGCCCGTCCTGGTCGATCAGCGAGCACAGGGCGAGGTAGAGCGCGGCCGAGTAGACGTTGCCGACCTGGGTGCAGTAGGCGAGCGAGGCGGCGGTGCGCCGGTGGAAGTCCGCCTCGATCTCGGCCGTACCGAGGCCCTTGAGCTTGCGCAGCAGGGTGCGGTGGGCGCCCTTGACCATGCCGGCGAAGGGGGTGTGCAGCACCAGGCGGTCGAAGGTGGAGACGATGTCGGCGCCGAGGACCCGCTGCGCGTAGTGCTGGTAGCTGTTCTCCAGGCAGGCCAGGTAGGAGAGCAGGGACAGGTCCGAGTCACCCGCCTCCAGATCGGGCCGGGGCCGCAGGGTGTCCATCACCTGGTAGCTGTGGAAGCCGCTGGCCCCGGCGTCCAGCGCCAGGATGCGCGGCTGCGCTCCGACGATCATCGCGACCGCCCCGGCCCCCTGGGACGGTTCCCAGTAGGTGCCCCGCGCCGCGGCGCCGGACGCGTCGGCTGCGATCACCAGTGCCTTGGCGTCCGGGTCGGCCCCGGCCGCGAGGATGCCGGCGGCACTGCGCAGCGCCGCGGTGCCGCCGTAGCAGGCGTGCTTGGTCTCGAAGGACCGGCAGCGCCGGCCCAGTCCGAGCGCCTCGTGCACGTAGGTGCTCAGCGGCTTGCCGAAGTCCACGCCGGACTCGCTGCCGACGACGACCAGTTCGATCCGCTCGCGCTCGGCGGGGGTGAGCGCCTCGACGAGCGGCCTGGCGGCGTTGACGGCGTTGGTGACGGCGTCCTCGCAGGGCAGGTTGACGGACTTGTGGCGCATCATCAGGTTGTCGAACCTGCGGACGTCCAGACCGCGCGCCTCGAAGAGGGTCCGGACGTCCAGCGAGGCTCTGCCGACATAGGCGTTGACCGCCTCGATGCCGACGTCCATTCAGCTGCCGCCCGCGCCGGGGTGGTGCGGCACCAGTACGGTCTCGCGCAGGCTGCCGTCCAGGAACATCCGCCCCCAGGTGCCGCCGCCGCGGTGTGCCGGGACGCGCTCGCCGGTCAGCAGTTCGCGCAACTCGGCGTCCCCCGCCTCCAGTTCGACGATCCGGCGGTAGTCGTCGAGGGTCTTCAGGTGGATCAGCCAGTGCACCCGGTCCTGGACGCCCCACTGCTCCTCGTAGAGGAGGACGGTGGCGTACCCGGCCAGCGCCTCGTTGATCCGGCTGAGCCAGGCGAGCGCGAACTTGCGCGCTTCCTTGCGGAATTCGAACCTCACCTGGCCCGACCGATGGATGATCACGCCGGCGTTGGCACTGTGCAGCATCTGCTCGGGCGACTGCCTGGTCTGGCAGCGGGCCGGCGCTGCGAACAGGTCGCCCAGGTCCTCCTCGTCGGCGTGGGTGAGCCCGTGCTGGGGGACGATCACCCGCTCCTGGAAGGAGCCCTGGACGAACATCTTCTCCCAGTTGCCGCCGCCCTTCTCGGTGAGCCGGTCAGAGGTGGAGACCTCCTGGAACTCCTCGTCGTGGTCCACCATCTCCAGCAACCGGGCGTAGTCGTTGGGCGCCCGCATGTGGATCAGCCAGTGCATCCGGTCCTGGACGCCGAACAGCTCCTCGTACACCAGGGTGGTGGCGTAGGGATGGAGTCCCTTGTTGGTGAAGAACTGCAGATCCCTGGCGAACGACCGGCCCTCGGCACGGAGTTCGTATGCGAGCTGTCCGACCCGGTGGATGATGAGACCGGAATTCGCGGAGTGCATCAACTCGTCGGGGGACACGTCGACCTGTTCCCCCGCCGGCGGAATGAACGACCACGCCATGTCGGGAATTCCCTTCCTGCCACGTTCCGCGGATTCCATCGGCGGCGGTGCACGCCGGTCCGCGGTGCGGCCACGCTAACCGGGGGCGGAAAGCGGCCTCTGCTCAATGTTGGGCAACGCCCCCCGAGGGGCCGGGGACTACCCTCGACAGGGAAGCGGACCACATGGTCCACTTGTGGCCGGGGAAGCACCAACACGCCCCGGCCGCCTCACGATTGGAGAGCTCCCGATGCCCCGCGTGACCCCCGAGTCCCTCCGGTTCGACCAGGCGGCGGACGACTACGACGCGTACCACGGCGGTCTGGAACGCGGCCGCAAGGCCGCCGCGGACCTCTCGTCCCATCTGCTCCCCGGCGCGGTGCTGGACATCGGCCTGGGCACCGGCCTGGTCGACGTGGGCCTGGCCGAACTGGGCCACCGCGTGCTCGGGGTCGACCTGGCCCCGGGGATGGTCGGCCGCGCCCACCGCCGGCTCGGCGGTCGGGTGGTGATCGGCGACGCGCACGCGCTGCCGTTCGCGAGCGGCTCGCTGCCCAACGTGGTGATGGTGCACGTGCTGCACGTGGTGGACGACATGGCCGGGGTGCTCGACGAGGTCGGCCGGGTGCTCGCGAGCGGCGGACGGTTGGTCACCGTGCACGGTGTCCCGATGGCCGAGCCGGACGACCTGGTGGCGGCCGAGTCCCCGCTGGCGGTGCTCAAGCCCGAGGTGCCCGACACCCCCGAGCGGCTGGCCGCGGCCGCCGCCAAGGCGGGGCTGCGGGTGGTCGAGGAGGCATCGGTCAATCCGTACGAGATCGATCTGACGCCCAACCAGTACGCCGACAGCATCGCGAACCGGGTCTGGTCCTACCTCAAGAACGTCGACGACCCGGACTGGCAGCGGCTGGTCGTGCCGGTCGTCGCCGCCCTGCGCGCGCTGCCCGAGCCGGACCGCGAGCGGCACCAGGTGTGGCGGGTTCCGCTCACCGTACTGGTCAAGAACTGACCTACCGGACAAGGGGGATCACATGGAGTCAACCACGGACACCAGGCCGGTCGAGCCGGCGACCTCGCTGACCGAGCTGCTGCGCGAACGCGCGGCGAGCGAACCGGACGCCGCCGCGATCACCGTGGACGGCCTCGCCCCGCTCACCTTCGAGGAGTGGAACGACCGTGCCGACGCGGCCGCGCACGGCCTGCTGGCCTTCGGCGAGGGCCGGCTGCGGCGGATCGCCCTGTACTTCGGCGGGCTCGACTGGGTCGGCTACGCCGTGGCGTACCACGCCGCCCAGCGGGTCGGCGCCACCACCCTGCACCTCAACGACACCATGCCGGCCGAGGAGGTCGCGTACCGGCTGGCCGAGTGCGGGGTCAACGGCATCGTGCACGGCAACGGGCTCACCCCGCCGGTCGACTTCAGCGGCTGGACGGCCCCGCTCGGTGAGCTCGAAGGCGGCCTGCACCGGCCCCTGGTGCGGCCGGTTCGGCCGGACGCGGTGGCCGACATCCTCTACACCTCGGGCACCACGGGCCGGGCGAAGGCCATCACCGTCACCCACGCCAACATGATGTTCGGGCGCGCCAAGCCGACCATCGACACCCTGGGCGTCTCCGACCACCTGCTCGCCGCGATGCCGCTGGGCACCTCGTCCAGCCAGGGCACCGCCTCGTTCCCGCTGCTCTCGCGCAGCACGCTGCTGGTCGCCCCGCCCGACGCGGCCGAGCGGATAGCCGAGTTGGTCGTCCGCTACGAGGTCGGCTCGATGATGATCACCCCGGCCACCGCGCTCGCCCTGGTCCGGGCCAGGGTCCACGAGCGCCACGACCTCGGCAGCCTGCACACCGTCACCACCGCGTCCTCCGCGTTCCCCCCGGCCGTCGCCCGGGACCTGCTCGCCATGCTGCCCGGGGCCACCCTGGCCATGGCGTACACCTCCCTGGAGGCCGCCCCGGCCGTCACCCTCAACGTCTTCGACCCGGCCAGGCCCCTCTCGGTCGGCCGGCCCGCCCACGGGACCGAGGTCCGGATAACCGACGACCTGGACCGCCCGCTGCCGGCCGGCGAGGTCGGCGAGATCTGGCTGCGCAGCGCCGCTCCCAAACGCCGCTACCTCGACACCGACCTCGACAAGAAGTTCAACGTCGGCGAGTGGACCAGGATGACCGACCTCGGCCGGCTCAGCGAGGACGGCGAACTGACCTTCTTCGACCGCTCCGCGGACGCGGTCCGCACCGGCACCACCCTGGTGTCCAGCATCGCGGTGGAGGCCGAGCTCTACGAGCACCCCGCCGTCCGCGAGGTGGCCGTGATCGGCACCCCTGACCGGGCGCCGGGTCAGGTGGTCACCGCCGTGGTCGTGCTGACCTCCCCGGAGCGGCTCGCGGACGTGCGGGCCTTCGCCGAGGAACGGCTGCCCGCCGCCGAGCGGCCGGCCCGCTACGTGGTCGCCGACACCCTGCCGCGCAGCTTCCTGGGCAAGGTGCTCAAACGCGAACTGCGCCAGCGGTTCGGCGCCGTTGACGCCTCCCGGTCCTGATCCGCGGACCACCGACCGAACCACGCCAAGGAGTAGCCCGATGTCCCTCGAACCCGACCTGCTCGACGTCCTCGGCTGCCCCGAGCACCCGGACGCCGGCCTCCGGAACGACCCGGCCGCGGCCACCCTGACCTGCGGTGAGTGCGGCCACGCCTACCCCGTGGTCGACGGCGTGCCGATCCTGCTGGCGCCGGCCGCCCGAGGCTAAGACCGACCGGGGCCTGGCCCGGCCGACCTGTCCGGTCGGCCGTCACATCAGCGGCGGAGCCCGGTACTCCGGGTGCGGCACCATGATGCCGGGCCACTGCCAGTGCCCCGGCCGGTCCGCCGGCCACCGTCCCCTCCCGGAGGATTCCCGCACCGTGACCACCACCCCGCCGGCCCCCCGCTCCCGCGCCGACGCCGTCCGCAACCAGCAGTTGCTGGTCGCGGCGGCGGCTCGTGCCTTCGCCAAGAGCGGCCTGGGCATCCCGGTCTCGCAGATCGTCCGGGACGCCGGACTCGGCAAGGGCACCGCCTTCCGCTGCTTCCCGTCCAAGGACCACCTGGTGGCGGAGATCGTCCGCGAGCGCTTGGACGAACTCACCACCCGGGCAGTCGAGTTGGCCGCGGAGGAGGACGCCGGCGCCGCCCTGTACGCCTTCCTGCGCGCCGCCGCGGCGCGCTACGCCGACGACCGGGGCTTCTTCGAGGCGCTCTCGCTACCGCCGCGCGCCCACCCCGAGGTGCGCGCTTCGGAGGAGCGGCTGATCGACGCGGTGGACCGGCTGGTCCACCGCGCCCAGCGGCAGGGTTCGGTGCGCGAGGACGTCACCACGGTGGACGTCCTGCTGCTGCTCGGCGGCGTCCGGCAGGCCGCCGCGCCGCTGCACCCGGCCCGGCCCGACCTCTGGCAGCGCTACCTCGACCTGGTCTTCGACGGGCTGCGCGCCGGCCAGGGCCGACCGCCCGCCGGCCCGGCCCCGACCCGCACCGACTACCGGCGGGCCGCCGAGTCCCTCGCCAGCGGGGGTTAGGCCCGCCCACCACCGGCCGGACGGAAGTCCGGCCGGGACGCCACCGCCCGCGCGAGCGAGCTCGCCGGGCCCGTCCTCCCGTCAGGAGTGCCTGTGACCCACTCATCCACCAACGCCGGCCCAACGGCCCCGGCCGAGCCGGGAACCGGACCGGGCCGGCCCGCACTGGTTCTCCTGTTCCTCTGCCTCGCCGACCTGATGGTGGTGCTGGACGCCACCATCGTCAACGTCGCCCTCCCCTCGATGGAGAGCGGGCTCGGGATGTCCCAGAACAGCCTCCAGTGGGTGGTGAACGTCTACGCCCTGCTGTTCGGCGGCTTCCTCATCCTCAACGGCCGGCTCGGCGACGTCTTCGGCCGCAAGCGCCTGCTGCTCGCCGGCGTGGTCGTGTTCACCGCCGCGTCGGTGCTCAACGGACTGGCCACCGACGCCTGGGTGCTGATCGTGGGCCGCGGGCTCCAGGGCCTGGGCGGTGCGATGATCGCCCCGGCCGGACTCTCCATCATCAACACCTCCTTCCAGGACACCTCGATGCGGACCAAGGCGCTCGCCGCCTGGAGCAGCATCGCCGCCGCCGGCGGCGCGCTCGGCCTGCTGCTCGGCGGTCTGCTCACCACCACGCTGTCCTGGCACTGGATCTTCTTCGTCAACATCCCGATCGGCGTGGCGGTACTGCTCGGCTCACGGCTCATCCCTGACTCCCGGACCGAGGCGGGCGACCGGTCGGTGGACGTGTTCGGCGCCACCACGGTGACCGGCGGGCTGCTGCTGCTGGTCCTCATGCTGAGCAACGGCGACTCCTGGGGCTGGAGTTCGGCGCGCACCCTGGGCGTCGCCGGCGCGGCCGCGGTACTGCTGGCGGCGTTCGCGGTCTCCTCGCTGCGCGGCCGCGCGCCCATCGTGCCGTTCGGCATCTTCCGGATCCGCTCGCTGGCCGTCGCCGACCTGGTGCTCCTGATGCTCACCTCGGGCATCTTCTCGATGTTCTTCTTCTCCGCGCTCTACCTCCAGCACGTCCTCGACTACAGCCCGCTGCGGGCCGGCCTGGCCTTCCTCCCGGCCGCGGTCGGCGTGATGGCCGGCGCGGGCCTGGCGCAGCCGGTGATGGGCAAGCTGGGTCCGGTCCCGGTCGGCACGACCGGCCTCGGCCTGGGCGCGGTGGGCATGGTGCTGCTCTCCCGGCTGCCCAGCGCCGGCAGCTACGCCGGCGACCTGCTGCCCGGCCTGCTGACGCTCTCGGTCGGCCTGGGTGTCGCGTTCGTGCCGATCACCCTGCTGGCCACCTCGGGAGTGCCCCAGCGGGACGCCGGGCTGGCGTCCGGCCTGTATCAGACCGTTCAGCAGATCGGCGGCGCGCTCGGTCTCGCGGTGCTCTCCACCCTGGCGGCGCGCAGGGCCGCCGATGATCTCGGGCATGGCGGCGCGGCCGCGGCGGCCCAGGTCGCCGGGTTCCGCTCGGCGTTCGCCGGAGGTGCGGTGATCCTGGCGCTCGGCGCGGTGCTGTTCGTCGCGCTGCTGCGCAAGCGTCATGTCGAGCCCGTGCTCCAGCAGACGGCGGCACCGGCCCCGGCCGACGCCACCGGCTGAGCGGAGCCGGCGCCACTCGACGACACCAGGGCCGGGGGCCCGCGACCGCTCGGCGCGGTGCGCGGGCCCCGGGGCCGTCGACCGGCTGCCGACCGGCCGCCGCGGTCAGTCGGCCACGGACCGGCCCGCCGCCAGGCGTTCCAGCAGCCCGACCGCCTCGGCGGGTCCCGGCAGGGCGTGCAGCTCGGCCCGCAGCCGCTGGACGTTGGCCCGGTAGTCAGGATCGGTCAGCACCTCGGACACCGCCTCCCGCACCGCCTCCGGGGTGAGCGTCCACGGGTCGACCGTCCGGCCGATCCGCAGTTCGGCGCAGCGGCGCGCGTTGTCCGGGTGGTCGCCGAGGAACGGCACCACCACGTGCGGGATCCCGGCGTCCAGCGCGCCCACCACGGTGTTGAAGCCGCCGTGGGTGACCGCAACGGCGCAGTGCGGCAGCAGCAGACTCTGCGGGATGTAGCGTTCCACCCGGATGTGCGGTGGCAGCGGCCCGAGTTCGGCCGGGTCGCTGTCCCGGTCCACGGTGGCGACGACGTTGACCGGCTCGTCCTCGAAGGCGGCCAGCACCTTCCGGAACAGCTGCGGGAAGGCACCGGGCACCCAGCGGTTGGTGATGGTGCCGAAGGTGACGTAGACGATCGGCCGGTCCGGCAGCCCGGCGAACCACTCGGGCAGTTCCTCCCCCTCGAAACGGTCGAACGGCATCGGCCGCAGCGCCCGCAGGGTGGCCGGCCTGGTGCCGGCGGGATCCAGGTAACCGGGCGGGGCGCAGCACAGGTAGAGGTGGCGGTGCAGCATCAGCTGCTCCGGGTCGGGCGCCAACCCGGCCTCCCGCCGGGCCTGTTCGAGCTCTGCCCGGATGTCCTCCGCGAGCGGGCCCAGGTCGTACAGCGGGGTGGTGTCCAGCGCCGCGTGCGGCACCCCGAGCACCTCGGCGGCGAGCGCGCCGCCCACCTCGTAGCTGTCGCGCACGATCACGTCCGGCCGCCAGCCGTCCGCCAGCCGTACCAGGTCGGGTGCCATCCGGCGGGCGCGTACGCCGTACATGATACGGGCGATGGCGATCCGGTCCATCTCCACGCCGTGCGGCGGCAGGCCGCGGGCCTGCTCCTTGATCTTCAGGAACTCCTCGTCGCCGTCGCCGGAGCGGCCGAGGCCGGCGGCGAAGCCACGGAAGCCCATGGCCTCGATCGCGGGCAGCAGCGAGGCCCCGCTGGCGAAGGCCACCTCGTGGCCGGCCGTACGTGCGGCGGCGGCGAGCGGTACCAGCGGGTGGAAGTGTCCTGGGGCCGGTGTCGCGGTGAACAGCACACGCATCGATGGGCTCCTCAACAGTCGGTTGGGAGTTGTCTAACGCCCACGAACCGCCCGCCGCTGCTCAGTTGTGGCCAGTACCGGGCGGTCAGTCGACGAAGGCGACCTGGTGGCCGGCCGCCTCCGGCGCGCAGACCGGCAGCAACCGCTCGGCCTCCGCGACGAGTTGCCGGCGGACGGGGGCGGACAGCTTGGCCAGCGGGGTGAGGGTGAGCACCGCCTGACGGCGTTTGACGTCCAGCGACCACACCCCGGCCACCAGCCCGTCCACCAGGAAGGTGGGGCGGAGCTGCAGATTGGCCTTGGCGTACACCGCGTCCTTGTACTCCTCCGGGAGGATGCGCGCGCGGCGCTTGGGCGCGTACGCCAGCAGGGTGCTGTCGAACCAGGGCAGCAGCCGGACCGGAGCCGGCTGGCCCTCGTGGGGGCGAGGCGCCTGCGGCAGGTCGTACAGCACCCGGCCGCCCTCGTCGGTGAACTCCGCCAGTTCCGGCGCCAGTTCCTTCAGGACCGCCTTGACCTGGGTGACCTTCCCGCCGATCCACTGGGCGACGTCGTCGGCACCGGCCGGGCCGAACGCCCGCAGATGCCGCCGGACCACCTCGCGCAGCGCCTGGGCGGGCTCGGGCGGGCCGCCGGCCGGGCGCGGCGCGGCCCGCAGCGCCTCGGGGACCTTGGTGCTCCAGCCGCCCTGCGCCGGGGTCCGGACCAGGGCCGTGGTCGAGCGGAACGGGCGCCACTTGTAACGGCGTTGGAACTCCAGCTCGGCCGGGTCGACGGCGTCCGGCCGCGCCGCCACCCACTCCTCCAACCAGTCGGCGATCTCCTCGGGCGACCGGGCGACCTGAGCGGCGAACTCCGCCAGCTCGGCCCGCCGGCGCTCGGCCTCGGCGGTCGGCTCGCCGCCGGTCCGCCGCCAGGTGTCGTCCCCGACGGCCACCACCGCGGCGGCGTAGGCCGCGTGCTCGCGCGCGGTGACCAGGTGGAGCGTACGGCGCAGCAGTGTGCCGACCACCAGTTCGCCGCGGTCCAGCGCCTCGTGCACCGTGCGCGCGCCGACGCCCTCGACCCGGGACCACAGCGCCACCGGCAGGGCCGGGCCGTACTGGGCCTGGACGGCCCCGATCGCCTCGACGGCCTCCGGCAGCGGTGACGCCATCCGTTCCAGCAGTCCCTGCCGGGCCAGCAGTGCCCGGTTGAGCGCGCGGTCGGTCAGCTTCTCCTTGTGCACGGCCCACCCCTGTCCTCGCGACGGCCCACCGCCGCAGCGTAGCCGACCCGGCCGCGCCGACAACGTCCGAATCCCCGTGCCGGAATGCGCAATTGTGCCTATCGCCGCCCGCCCGGCCGCTCCTAGGTTCTCGATCGAACTCACGTACCCGGCCCCGTGACGAAGAGACGAACAGATGCCCGCACCCTCCCCCGAACCCCCTACGGATCGCCGCCGACATCCCTTGCTCTGGGTGTCCGTCGGGCTGCTCGTGGTACCGCTCGCGATCAGTGCCTTCGCGCTCGGCAGGCTCCGAGCGACCGGTCCGGGCGCGGACTGGACGGCCGCCGCGCACCAGCCGGACCTGACCGCGCGGTTCCTGGTCGCCGTCGTCGTGGTGCTCGGCACGGCACGGCTGGCCGGCCGGCTCGTGGTGCTGGTCGGCCAGCCTCCGGTGGTCGGCGAGATCTGCGTCGGCATCGCGCTCGGGCCCTCACTGCTCGGCCGGCTCTCCCCGGAGCTGGCCGAGCGGCTGTTCCCGCCGGCCGTCCTGCCGATGCTCAACGCGCTGGCCCAACTCGGCCTGGCACTCTTCATGTTCGGGGTCGGCCGGGAGCTTTCCACGGTCCGGCTGCGGGAGGCCGGCAGCCGCGCCCTGCTGGTCACCCAGTCCTCGCTGGCCGTCCCGTTCGCGGCGGGCACGGTGGTCGCGCTGGGCCTGGGCACCGGGTATCTCGGCCCGGCCGGCAACCGGCTCGCCTTCGGCGTCTTCCTGGGCTGCGCGCTGAGCATCACGGCCTTCCCGGTGCTCGCCCGGATCCTCGACGAGCTGGGGCTGACCCGCAGCCGGGTCGGGCGGCTGAGCCTGCTGGCGGCCGCCGTCGGCGACGCCGGGGCGTGGCTGGCACTGGCCGCGGCGGTCGCACTGGTCCAGGGCCCGGGTGCGGTCGGCACCGGCTTCACGCTGTCGGCGGGCCTGGTGACGGCAGTGCTCTACCTCGGGCCGCTGCGCCGCCTCCTCGCCCTGCTCGCGGCCCGCTGGGCGGCCCGGCCCGCGAGTGGCGGCGCCGCCCTGCCCGTTGTCCTGCCGGTCTGCCTCACCGGCATCTCCGCCGCGCTCACCGCGGCGATCGGCCTGCACGCCGCGATCGGCGCGTTCCTGGCGGGGGTGGTGTTCCCGGGCGGCTCTGAGCGGCTCGGGGCGGCTGCCGACCGGCTGACCGGCCTGTCGGCCGGCCTGCTGCTGCCGTTCTTCTTCCTGGGCTTCGGTCTCTCGGTCGACCTCGGCGCGCTGCCGCTCACCGCGGGAACGCTGTGGACCGGCGCCGTCCTGCTGCTGGTCGCGGTGGCCACCAAGCTGCTCGGGCCCGGCCTGTGCGCCCGGCTGACCGGCATGTCCTGGCGGGACTCGATCGGCCTCGGCGTCCTGCTGAACGCCCGCGGCCTGACCGAGCTGGTGGTCCTGGGGATCGGCCGCCAGGCGGGCATCATCGACGCGCGGATGTTCACGATCCTCACCCTGGTCACCCTGGTCACCACGGTGCTCCCGGTGCCGGTCCTCAGACTGCTCGGCCACGCCGGCCGCGCGCCGGGCGCCGCCCCGGACGACCCGTCCGAGGCGACGGCCGAGCCCGCCGGCGCGGCCCGGAGCCACTGACCTCGCCCTGTCGCCGTGCAACGACCCCGATTCTGCGGAGAATTGATGGACCATCGCCAACCGGCCCTGGTGGGCGCCCGCGCGCTGCCCGACACCACCCAGCCGTCGATCGGCCGGCGCTTCATGCTCTCGCTCCAGGCCGCGGACAGCCCGAGGTTCCCCACCAGTGGCTTCCGGCGCTGGTTCGCCGAGCGGCGAAAGCGCGCCTTCACGGTCTCCCGCATCCCCTTCGCCGAGCTGGACCAGTGGTACTTCGAGGCGGACGGCGGCAACCTGCGCCACCGTACCGGGCGGTTCTTCTCGATCGAGGGACTGCGACTGGAGGACGGCGACCGCAGTGGCCCCGACCCGGCCAGGCCGATCATCGTCCAGCCGGAGATCGGCACCCTGGGCATCCTGGTCAAGGAGTTCGACGGCATCCTGCACTGCCTGATGCAGGCAAAGATGGAACCCGGCAACATCGGCTCCGTCCAACTGTCCCCCACCGTCCAGGCCACCCGCAGCAACTACCGGCGGGCGCACGGCGGTTCGCGGGTGCGCTACCTGGAGCACTTCACCCGCCCGGGGCACCCCGAGGTCCTGGTGGACCTGCTCCAGTCGGAGCACGGCTCGTACTTCCTGCACAAGCGCAACCGGCACATGGTGGTCGAGACCACCGCCGACGTACCCGAGCACGAGGACTTCCACTGGCTGACGCTCGGCCAGATCAGCCGGCTGCTCCGGCAGGAGCACGTGGTCAACATGGACGCCCGAACCGTCCTGTCGTGCATACCGCTGGAGCCGGCCGCCGGACCGGACGGCGCCGGCTTCCCGGACGCGGTGCTGCACTCGCTCGGCCCGCAGGCCGCCCCCCGGCACTCGGACGCCGAACTGACCGGCTGGCTCACCTCGGCCCGGGCCGGGGCGGACGGTTCGGTGCGCCGGGTCCCGCTGACCGCCACCGAGGCGGACGGATGGATCCGCGGGCCCGGCTCGATCACCCGCCGGGGCGGCGCCGACTTCGCCGTGATCGCGGTGCGGGCCGAGGCGGACAACCGCGAAGTCCCGTCCTGGACACAGCCGTTGGTGGAACTGACCGGCCCCGCGGTGCACGCCTTCATCGCCAGGCGCCTCGACGGGATGCTGCACGTCCTGGTGCGGGCGAGCGCGGAGCGCGGCTCACTGAACGGCCCCGAGCTGGCGCCCACCGTCCAGTGCCCGCCCGGCGGGACGGCCCGCTACCTCGACCAGGTGCTCCAGGCGCCGCCCGACCGGGTGCATTTCGACGTGGCGCAGTCCGAGGAGGGCGGCCGCTTCCACCTCGCGCGGACCCGCAACCTGATCGTGGAGGCCGAGGACGGCTTCCCGGTGGACCAGCCGGAGGAGTACCGCTGGATGACGCTCGATCAACTGGCCCGGATGACCCGGCTCGGACAGCACGTCAACATCCAGGCGCGCACGCTGCTCGCCTGCGCCCCCTCCGTCTGGTGACGGCGTCATGGAAACGGACCGGAACATGAGAGAGCGTCGGGCTTCCCTCCCGATCGAGAACACCCGACCGGACAGACTCGACACCCTCACCGGCCTCCGGTTCGTCGCCGCGCTGCTGGTCTTCCTCTACCACTCCTTCCGCGAGCAGCACCTCGTCACGGGCGGCACCGGCAGCTGGCTGGCCTCGATGGTGGACCGGGGCGGCAGCTACGGGGTGGGCTTCTTCTTCGTGCTCAGCGGCTACGTGCTGACCTGGAGCTTCCGGCCCGGCACACCGAGCGGACTGTTCCTGCGCCGACGGCTCGGCAAGATCTTCCCCAACCACCTGGTCACCCTCATCGCCGCACTGGCGCTCGCCGCCACCGGCTCGGCGGCGCTGACCACCACCGACTGGTTGCCCAGCCTGGGACTGCTCCAGTCCTGGTGGGCGGACCCGGTGGTGACCTCCGCAGGCAACCCGGTGAGCTGGTCGCTCTCCTGCGAACTCTTCTTCTACCTCTGCTTCCCGCTGCTGCTGCCGCTGATCAACCGGATTCCGCCGCGCCTGCTGTGGACCGCGACCGCCGTGGTGGCCGGGCTCTGCGCGGTCCTCGCGCTCGCCGCCCGCTACCTCGTCACCGACCAACCCCCGCTGCCCTACCCGGGTTTCGAGTCCATGTCGTTCGATCAGGTATGGGTGGTCTACTACTTCCCGCCCAGCCGGCTGCTGGAGTTCGTGCTCGGCATCCTTCTCGCCCGGCTGGTGCTGACCGGCCGGTGGGTCCGGATCGGCATGCTGCCCGCCGCCGCCCTCGCCCTCGTGGGGTACGCGGTCTCCTCCGAGTCCGCCTACCTGCTGGGCGTGGGCGGCCTGGCCACGCTCTGGGTCGCACCGCTGATCGCCGAGGCGGCGACGGCCGACCGGCTCGGCAGCCCATCCGCCCTGCGCGGGCGGGTCTGGCGCAGGCTCGGTGAACTGTCCTTCGCCTTCTACATGGTGCACTACCTGGTCCTGACCGAGCTGCGCCGGGCACTGGGCGAGCAGTGGACGGCTCCGGTACCGGTCGAACTACTGGTGGCGCTGCTCGCGCTGGCCGTATCGCTCGCTCTCGCCTGGGTGCTGTACGAGGCTGTCGAGCGCCCGGTGACCGCCCGGGTGGGCCGCCGCCTCCGGCCCGCCGGAGCGCTGACATGACCCGGCGGCCCGGCGCCGCCGCACCGCCCCTGGTGACGGTGCTCGGCGCCTCCGGCTTCGTCGGCTCCGCGGTCACCGCCGCCTTCGCCGACCGCCCGGTACGGCTGCGCGCGGTGGCCCGCCGACCCAGCACGGTGCCGGCCGGATCGGCGCAAGTCGAGTCGGTCACCGCCGATCTGACGAACCATCAGGACCTCGCAGAGGCAGTGGACGGCTCGGACGCGGTGCTCTGTCTGGTGATGCACTCCGGCGGCTGGCGCGCGGCTGTGGACGACGGGCCCGAGGCGGTCAACGTCGGTGTGATGCGCGAGCTGGTCCAGGTGCTGCGGAGTGCCGAACGCCCGCCCCTGGTGCTGTACTCGGGCGCGGCCTCCCAGGTCGGCGTCCCGCCCGCGGAGCCGATCGACGGCAGCGAGCCGGACCACCCCGCGACCGAGTACGACCGGCAGAAGCTCGCCGCCGAGAGCCTCCTGCTGGACGCCACCGCGGCCGGCCTGCTCCAGGGCGTCAGCCTGCGCCTGCCCACCGTCTTCGGCCCCGCCACCGCGCCGGGGGCCGAAGACCGGGGCGTGGTCTCCTTCATGGCCCGGCGCGCGCTGGCCGGCGAACCGCTGACGCTCTGGCACGACGGGACGGTCCGCCGCGACCTGGTGCACGTCCACGACATCGCGCGGGCCTTCCTGGCGGCCTACGACCACCCCGGCCGCCTGGTCGGCGGCCACTGGCTGCTCGGCTCCGGCCAGGGCACCCCGCTCGGGGAGGTCTTCCGCACGCTCGCCCGGCTCGCTGCCGAACACACCGGCCGACCTCCGGTGCCGGTCTGCTCGGTCGAACCGCCCGCGCACGCACCGCTCACCGACTTCGCCGGCGTGACCATCGACTCGTCCGCGTTCCGCGCCGCCACCGGCTGGGCGCCCGAGGTGCCGCTGGAGGAGGCGCTGCGGCACACCGTCGCCGCCCTGGCCGACCGAGCCGCGCGCTCCTGAACTCCCCGGCCCCGGGCCCGATCCACGCCCGGAGCCCGCCCCGACCGAACGGAGAGCCATGACCATCCGAGTGTGGGACTACCTGCTGGAGTACGAGAACGAGCGGGACGACATCCTCGACGCCGTCGACTCCGTCTTCCGCTCCGGGCAACTGGTGTTCGGCGCCAGCATGCGCGCCTTCGAGGAGGAGTTCGCCGCCTACCACGGCGTCCGCCACGGCATCGGCGTCGACAACGGCACCAACGCGATCAAGCTCGCGCTGCAGGCCCTCGGGATCGGCCCCGGCGACGAGGTGATCACCGTGTCCAACACGGCGGCGCCGACCGTGGTCGCCATCGACGCGGTGGGCGCCACTGCGGTCTTCGTCGACGTCCACCCCGACACCTACCTGATGGACACCGAGCAGGTCGCCGCCGCCGTCACCGACCGCACCAGGGCGCTGCTCCCGGTCCACCTCTACGGCCAGTGCGCCGACCTGACCGCACTGGAGCCGATCGCCGCCCGGCACGGGCTTGCCCTGCTCGAGGACTGCGCCCAGGCCCACGGCGCCCGCCACCACGGCCGGGTGGCGGGTTCCACCGGAGACGCCGCGGCGTTCTCCTTCTACCCGACCAAGGTGCTCGGAGCATACGGCGACGGCGGCGCCGTACTCACCCGTGACGACGAGGTCGCCGCCCGACTGCGCAGGCTGCGCTACTACGGCATGGCGGACCGCTACTACGTGGTCCAGACGCCGGGGCACAACTCCCGCCTGGACGAGGTGCACGCCGAGATCCTGCGGCGCAAGCTCCGCCGCCTGGACGGCTACGTGGCCGCCCGCCAGGCCGTCGCCCGGCGCTACGTCGAGGCACTGGCCGACACCGAACTGGTACTGCCGGTCACGGCCGAGGGCAACACCCACGTCCACTACGTCTACGTGGTCCGCCACCCCCAGCGGGACGCGATCCTCGAAGCGCTCAGGGAACAGGACATCGCGCTCAACATCAGCTACCCCTGGCCGGTCCACACCATGAGCGGCTTCGCCCACCTGGGCGTCGCCCGGGGCTCGCTGCCGGTCACCGAGGCGCTGGCCGAGGAGATCTTCTCACTGCCCGTGTACCCCTCACTGCCGGCCGACCAGCAGGACCGGGTGATCGAGGCGCTCCGTGACGCCCTGCTGAAGGTCTGAGCCCCCCGTCAGCACCGAACCCGGCGTCAGTACCCAACCCGGCCGCACGACCCGACCCGGCCCAGGAGGACCCAGTGCAGGCACGCCCACTCGCCGTCGACGGCGCATTCGAGTTCATCCCCCGGGTGTTCCCCGACGACCGCGGACTGTTCGTCTCCCCCTTCCAGGAGGCTGCCTTCGTCGAAGCCACCGGCCGGCCGCTGTTCCCGGTCGCCCAGACCAACCACAGCCGCTCCCGGCGCGGCGTGGTGCGCGGCGTGCACTTCACCACCACACCACCCGGCACAGCCAAGTACGTCCACTGCGCCCGCGGCGCGATCATCGACATCGTCGTGGACATCCGGGTCGGCTCCCCCACCTTCGGCAAGTGGGACTCCGTCCGCCTCGACCCGGAGGACTTCCGCTCGGTCTACTTCCCCGTGGGCGTCGGGCACGCCTTCGTCGCACTCGAGGACCACTCCGTCGCCTCCTATCTGCTCTCCAGCCCGTATGTCGCGGAGCACGAACTCGCGCTGTCCGTCCTGGACCCCGAGCTCGGCCTGCCGATCCCGACCGGCATCGACCCGCTGCTCTCAGACCGCGACCGCAAGGCCCCGACGCTCCAGGAGGCGCTGGCCGCCGGTCTGCTGCCGCACTACGAGGAGTGCCTCGCCATCGAGGCCGCCGGGCGCGACCGGCGCTCCTGACCCGTCTCCCCGTTCCATCCCTCCGCCTGTGGCCCGGGACGCATTGCGTTCGGCGATCCGGCGCATTCCGTGACTCGGGCCGCTCCTTTTCCTGTGGCCCGGGCCACATTCCGGCGGGGGCATTCGGAGCCCTAAAGCCGCCCTAAAAGGAGAAAATCGGGCAAATAGTTTTAAGTCGCCCGTGACGGTGGCCACATGCGGCAGACACTCCACTACCCCGCATAGTGGACCACCCCCACCGGGCCCGCGGCCATCCGGCCACCATCGCGGCCACCCCGGGGCCGCCCGGGCCGCCACCGACCGGCCGGTCCGGCATCAGCCCAGTTCAGAGTCGTGATCACGGAACTCGAAAACGGGCCCGAAGGCCAGGTTTCAGCCCCACCGCGGCGGGTACAAAGCCGCGCCCCGGGAACCCCGACGGGCGACGCTCCTACGACACCGCGTCGTAGGCCGGCCGTTTCCGACCCCTTGGAGCCCGCCACCGGGCCCGCTAACAATGGCTTCAGTCGCCACGACGCACCGGGCCTTCCACCCGAGTCGTAGCGAA